>CALMZO010000209.1 GCA_937870825.1 uncultured Chloroflexota bacterium
GGCATCGCGGCGCGTCGAGACCTCATGGCGAAATGGGCGCCGGGTTCGCACGGCGGCACATACGGCGGCAACGCGGTAGCGTGCGCGGCAGGCGCGGCAACAATTCGCGCAATGAAAGACGAAGCGATGCTCGAGAACGCGGCAAAAATGGGACCCGTGTTGCTCGGCGGATTAAAAGACATTCAAGAAGAATTTCCCATCATCGGCGACGTGCGCGGCATCGGACTCATGGCGGCGGCGGAATTTACGCATCCTTCCGGTGATTGGCACGAATCGAAAAAAATCGCGAACGCGGTGCGGCAAAAATGTATGGACGACGGCAATCTGATGCTGCTGACGTGCGGACCGTACGACAATGTGATTCGTTGGATTCCGCCGTTGATTGTAAATGAGGCGCAAGTCAATGATGCGTTGGGCGTGTTCAAGCACGCGGTCAAGCACGTTGTGAGTTGAATCCCACTGCGTTTATCTATCATTTGGCGCACGATTGCGTATGACCATCGCGGCACAGGCGCGACACTTGCAAATGATTCCCAACGCAGGGCATGTACCGACAGTCACACATCCACAAGCGATCGCTCAGGCAGTAAATTCTTTTTTCGCGCGTTGAGGCGCGCAACGAATTTCGCTGACAAAAGGAGGTATGACATGGCTACGGCAGAATCTGGAACCAAACCAACCGACGCAGATGTCACCCGGTTTCTCGACAGCATCGCGGATGAAAAGAAGCGCGCGGAGGCGTACGAGATTCTCGACATGATGCGCAAGGCAACCAAAGCCGAACCGAAAATGTGGGGCAGCAGTATCGTCGGTTTCGGCGATTTTCATTATGTGTACGATACCGGACGCGAAGGGGATGTTGCTTTGCTCGGCTTTTCGCCGCGCAGACAAAATCTGACGCTGTATGCAATGGGTTCGGGCTGGGATACGTTTCCATCCATCAAAGACTTGGGAAAATATACGCTCGGCAAGGGATGTTTGTACATCAAGCGTCTGGATGACGTGAACAAACCCGCGCTGAAAAAATTATTGAGCGAAGCAGTCAAGGGCGGGAACGCGCTGAAAAAAGAGATGGCGAAAAAGAAAAAGTAAGTGGGCGGAAAGAAAGGTTAAAGTGAACAGTACAAATTGTCCAAAATGCAACGGCGAGATGGATGAGGGACGCGTCGCGGCGGGCGAAGACCTGCGCTATCTTTCAACACGGCAAAGAGGAATGATTCGTTCCCCAACGCCCGTTCAAAAGGCACGGGCTTGCATGAACTGTGGATACATTGAATTGTACGTAGACGTTGCTGAACTCAAAAAGAAAATCACGCAGTGAGTGAAGCGGAATTCGCCAATGACTCTCACTGCCCACCTCCGCCTCTACTCGCATCACCAACAACATCTCACCAAAACCGCGCGCAGTGCCGAGCAGGCGTTGCGCGATGTCATTGCCACGTACAGCGCGCATCCTTCCGCGCCGTTGTCGCTTTTCGCGCGCACAAAAAATTTTGACGCGAAAAAATTTCGCGCGTTGGAAGAAACGCGGACGGCGATTCGATTGGGCGCGATGCGCGGCTCGATTCACCTATTGCTGCGCGCAACCGCGCCGAAAATTGTTGCGGCGACGATTGGCGATGACCCGAAAATGTTGGCGCGGCGTTTGAAATACGCCCGCGTAAATTTGGACGAGTACGCAAAATTCAAGCGCGAGGTTTTGAAAAATGTGCGCGCGCCGATGGGTGTGCGCGCGTTGCGCGAGGCGACGGGCGAAAAAGAAGCGGGCTTGGGAACGCTGCTGCGCGCGATGAGTGATGAACGCCTTGTGCTGCGCGTCGGCGCGCAGGGTTTGCGTTCGAATGATTTGAAATACGTGCCGACAAAAGTTTGGTTGGGCGAGGAGTTGCCAAAAGAAAATCGCCCAGAATCGTTGACGTGGCTCGCGCGCGAATATCTGCGCGCATTCGGACCCGCGCGCATTCAGGATTTTATGTGGTGGACATCGAACACGAAAACGATTGCGACAAAAATTTTTTCGCAACTCGAAACGGTGGATGTGGGTGACGGCTATGTGTTGCTGCAAGAAAATTCGCGCGCCTTTGAAAAAACAAAAACGTTTGACCAAGATAGGATTGCGATTTTGCCAAAGTGGGACGCGTACACGATGGGCTATGCGCCCGATGGACGCGAACGTTTTGTGACGCGTGACATGCAGACGCGCATTTACGACAAGGCGGGTGACGGCTATGGCGCGATTTTGTTGAACGGCTTGGCGATTGCCGCGTGGGATTTGCGCGGAACACAAGATGTTCTGGATGTGAACATTGATTGGTTTGAAAAGCCGAACGCGAAATTAAAGGAAGCGGTCACTGGCGAATTCGCGACAGTGGCAAAATTTTTGGAAAGCAAGGGCGTCACGCTGCACCACTTGGGCGATGAAAAACCGAGCCGCGCCGTCGGACGGTTGCGCTAGCGCCAAAAATTTTTGGCGTATCACGCGCTCGTAAACTGCCATGTGGCTCCCGGTGATTGAAAGATTCTCGAGGCGACAGGCGCTGCGAGTTCGGGCATATCCACCGCATCGGACAGACCAAGTGCGCCTGATGTCTTTGACCAAAGGAACACACTGCCGCGAAACGTTATCAAAGACTGCGATGTTCACAGAAATTTCCAGGCGGATGCAGTGCATCCAATCGCTCGCAGCTTTGAGAAACCTGTCAGGTCTCGTTTCACTATGAAATACGGATTCGTTTTTCCATGGGGCGATGCGCGCACGGCATCCGAATTTGCGCGCGAAGCAGAGAATGCGGGCTGGGACGGATTTTTTGTGTGGGAAGGGGTCTATGCCGAAGACGCGTGGGTGATGCTTGCCGCCTGCGCGATGACGACAACAAAAATTCGCATCGGCACATTGCTCACCCCCCCCTCGCGGCGTCGTCCGCACAAACTCGCGAGTGAAACGTCGAGCATTGACCGTCTGTCAAACGGGCGCTTGATTCTTTCCGTCGGACTGGGCGCGCCGCACGAAGGTTCGGGCTGGGAAGAATTTGGCGAAATCATTGACCGCAAAACGCGCGCGGAACGGATGGACGAAAGTTTAGAAATTCTCACGCGCTTGTGGCAAAGCGAGCCGTTCGAGTACAACGGGAAACATTTTCGAGCGCGCGCGCCGATTTTTTCCCAACCGCCGCCGCCCGTACAAAAACCGCGCATTCCGATTTGGGTTGTCGGCGCGGTGAATCGCGAAAAATCCTTGAGGCGCGTGTTAAAATACGATGGCTTGCTGCCCACCCTCGTTGCCGAGAAAGGAGAGACGACGCCTGAAGTGAGCGCAAGTTTCACGCCCGAACAACTGCGCGCGGCAGTAGATTGGATTCGCGCGCGACGCAAAGCAAGCGGAGCGAATGAAACGCCGCTCGACGTGATTGTCGAAAATCAAACGCCCGGCGATGACGCCGCACGCGCACGTGAAATCATCAAACCTTACGCGGACGCGGGCGCGACATGGCACATTGAATCGTTGTGGGATACAATGGGCGCGGCGGATGGACAGCAGCAAGTGTTGAGGCGATTGAGACAGGGACCGCCTCAAGTTGATTAGAGGTGGGAGGGCAAGATGGTAATGACGCTGGATGCTACGTTCGACGGAAAAGCGATTCAACTCGACGAACCCATTGATTTGGAACCAAATACGCGGGTGCGGGTTACGATGGAACGGGTTGAGCCGAAATTGGGAGAAGCATATTCATTTTTGGATTTCCTCGCTTCGCTGGAGCTAGAGGGACCGGCGGACATGTCTGAGCGCATTGAAGAGTTGAGCGAAGGATTTCCAACAGATCGCGAAAATTTTTCTTGACACGTCATTTGCAATCGCGCTTGCGATGGCTGATGACGCGCATCATCGCCGCGCGCTTGAACTTCGTGACAACATAAAGCAAGCGCGTAATCCGCTTTTGACTACCGGTGCGATTGTTCTCGAAATTGGCGATGGACTCTAGCGTCTGCGCTATCGAAACACAGCATTCACCATTCTCGATTTTTTGCAACAAGACCCGTCGTTGGAAATCGTTCACTTGTCAAGCACGCTTTTGGAAAATGCAATCAAGTTCTCTCGTTCACGTCCCGACAAAGAATGGGGCTTGACCGACTGTGTGTCGTTCGTCGTCATGCAGGAACGCGGCATGAAGAGCTTTGGCGGCAGACGAACATTTTCAGCAGGCAGGATTCCGCGCGTTACTGCGCGCATGATGAAAAATGAGCGCTGCGATTAACCACCACCACCTCTCGCATCTTTTCGAACACGAACGCGAACTGTTTCAAGAAAAACATCCGCGTTCGCATGAACTCTATACGCGCGCGCAGCAATCCCTTCTCGGCGGCGTGCCGATGACGTGGATGATGAAATGGGCAGGCGGCTTTCCTGTTTTCATGCGCTCGGCAAAAGGCGCGCGCGTTTTGGATATGGACAACATTTCATACATTGATTTTTGTTTGGGCGACACGGGCGCGATGCCCGGGCATTCGCCGCAAGCAACGGCGGACGCGTTGGCTTGGCAAAGCGCGAGTGGAATTACGACGATGCTGCCCACCGAAGACGCGATTTGGGTTGGGAATGAACTGACGCGGCGGTTTGGTTTGGACTATTGGCAATTTACCTTGACCGCAACAGACGCGAATCGTTTCGTCATTCGCATTGCGCGTGAAATTACACAGCGTCCAAAAATTCTCGTGATGAATTATTGCTATCACGGGAGCGTGGACGAAACATTGATTGCCTTGCACGATGGCGTGGCGCGCGCGCGTGAAGGGAACGTTGGCGCGCCCGTGGACCCGAACGTGACAACCAAAGTCATCGAGTTTAATGCTTTGGAGGCGTTGGAACGCGCGCTTGCGCCACGCGATGTCGCGTGCGTTCTGCTTGAACCCGCAATGACGAACATCGGCATCGTGCTGCCCGATGAAGGGTATCACGCCGCGTTACGAGAAATCACGCGCCAAGCGGAAACGCTGTTGGTGATTGACGAGACGCATACGTTTTGTGCGGGCGAAGGGGGTTACACACGCGCGCACGGTTTGCAGCCCGACATTCTCACCATCGGCAAGGCGATTGCGGGGGGAATGCCTGCGGGCGCGTTTGGCGTAAGTAAAGAGGTGGCGGAAAACATGTTTGCGCGCAAGGACGCGGATTACGTTGACGTTGGCGGCATCGGCGGCACGCTCGCAGGCAACGCGCTTTCGATTGCGGCAATGCGCGCGACATTGGAAAACGTCTTGACAGCCGACGCGTTTGGGCGGATGATTCCCCTCGCGGAACGCTGGGCGCGCGGCGTCGCCGATGTGATTCGCGAATTTGAACTAGCTTGGCATGTTACGCAGCTCGGCGCGCGCGCAGAATATCGTTTCATGCCACATCCTCCCCGTAACGGTGGACAAGCCGCTGCCGCGCACGATGAGTTGCTCGAACAATACATGCACCTCTATGCGCTGAATCGCGGAATTTTGTTGACGCCATTTCACAACATGGCATTGATGTCGCCCGCGACGACGCCGCCCGATGTGGACTATCATACGCTGATGTTTGGGGAGTGCGTCAATCATCTGCTCGGTTCCTAACTTGGAGAAGAAATATGGAAGAGGGTGAAATTGCCGCCCTGCCTGAAGGCGCGCCAAACCTCGCGCAGCCAGCAACTGTTCAAGATGAGCCAACACCCAAACTGCGTGAATCGCGCCGCACTATTTTGCTAGTCTTGGCAGGAATTGTTGGACTGGGCGTGCTGGGTGCTGTCGCATGTGTAGCGTTTATTGGATTCACGCTATTTCAAATCAATACCCAGACGCCGGATGTGCAAAAGACCGTTGACGAATTCATGCGCGCGATGCAAGCGCGAGACTATGACAAAGCGTATGCTTTGTTTTCTGCGCGGTCCCGCCGCCAAACTCCCATCCAAGACCTCAAGAAATTAACAGAAGGCAATAACTTTGTGCTTTTCGATGGATACGAAAGTTTGGTCATCCAAAATATCCGTCTGAATTCGATGGTTAATGCGGATCAGAACCAACCTCAAGGTTTGGTGGCTCAAGTGGATGGAACTGTCAAGTATCAAAAAGGATTTGTGGGCAGTTTCCGCGCGGTGCTGGAAAAAGAAGGAACTGCATGGCGCCTTCATTGGTTCAACGTAACAGTCCCACCGGATAAATTCAGTCCTTAATCGCATCATGCTGGAATGGCTTGACCCGTAAGGCGTTTTTTCACACACTCGTACACAGGATGAATATCGTCACACATGGCACTCTACACTTCTCTCCGCACACTCCTTCTCCGAACGATTCGCCCGCGCAATCCTGAAAGTCCCGACGCGTGGCGCGAACGGTTGTTGTACATCTTTCTCAATCTGTTAATTGTCGTTTCTGTGTTGACGGCTATCAGCGATTTCGCTAATTCGCCCACCGAAGGTCTGCTTGGCTTTCTCGGGGTCATTATTACAGCGGGCGTGCGAATTTTTGCCGAACGCGCGCCGCGATTGGCAGGATGGATTTTGGTGCTTGCCGGAACGGGGTATGTGCGTTTTGTTTTGGGCGAAACCGTCCTCACGAGCTTTAACGGCGGTTTGACGCTCGGACTCTTGTCGCTGCTCGGTGGCGTATTCGCGGCGCCGTGGATGAGCATTGTCGTTTTGATTGCGGCGACGTTCGGTGTGTTCGCGTATGACCTTGCGCGCGTTGCGGTAATGTTGGGTATGGGCGGCGCAGTGTTGATTGTGACGCTGCTGCTGCAAGGCGCTTTGAACCGCTATTTTCAAAATGCGCGCGAGTTGGCAAGCGCGAATGCGGAATTGCGAAAACGCGAAACCGAGTTGGAAACGCGCGTGCGCGATCGAACGGCAGAATTGGAACGCGCAGTGGCATTGGCGCGCGCGCAAGAGGCGCGCGTCGAAGATGTATTGCGCGTCGTGCTGCCGGGCAAGTTGATTGAGGAATTGAAATCTACGCGTCACATTCTCCCGCGTCGGTACGATGACGTAGCCGTGATGTTTTGTGATATTGTAGATTTCACTGCCTATTGTGACGCGCATCCGCCGGAAGAAGTGATGCGTCATTTGCAAGTGTTGGTCGAGGCGTTTGAAGATTTGGTGGTGCAGTACGATTTGCAAAAAATCAAAACGAGCGGCGACACGTTCATGACGACGGGCGGACTGTTCTTGCCGGTTTCGAATCCCGTGATGAATTGCGCGCAGTGCGGTTTGGACATGGTGAAACTCGCGCCGACGCTGCCGCCGCATTGGCAAGTGCGCGTGGGCATTCATTCGGGGCCCATCATCGGCGGCGTTGTCGGGACGCGGCAGTATCTTTTTGACATTCTCGGCGATACGGTCAATTTTGCCGCGCGCATCCAAGAAACCGCGCAGCCCGGGACGGTGTTCTTGAGCAAACATGCGTGGCAGCAGATTCAACCCTATGCACTGCACGAAAAAATTGCCAAGACGGAGCTCAAGGGCAAGGGCTGTGTGGAACTGTATCAATTAAAGCGTATCAATCTTTTGTGATTCAGCGAACCGATTTCGTTTTATAATATCAGCATCCCATCTCGATGGAGACGTCTATGGCAACGGGCAAACAAATTCTGAATAAACAACTCATCGCGCTGACGAACGGCAAAAAAGTCGGCGAAATCAAGGACCTCTATCTCGACGACAAACTCACCAAAATTGTCGCGCTGTATCTCGGCGCGGAAGGGCTCATCAACAAAAAACATTTCGCGATGACGCGCGCGAATGTTCAAGTGATGGGGATTGACGCGTGGCTCGTCACCGACAGCACCGCGATGCCTGCCGAGACCTTGCCGGATGCCGACCGTTTGCTTCTGATGTCCGAAGTGCGCGGGCGCGAAATCGTGACCGAGGGCGGCACGAAACTCGCGGCGATTGAAGATTTTATTTTTAACGATGATGGCGACATTCTTGGATTTTCATTGAACAAAATCGTGGTGCAGGGCCCCCTCGCCGAACGCAAAGCGATTGCGCGTTCCGTTATATCAACAACCGGCAGCACCACGAGCGCGATGACAACCGATTTGGCAAAAGCGGAAGCAGCGCAAGTGCCGGCACAAGTCTAAAGAGGAAGCAATGCCTGATTCTCAATACGATGTCGAAATTTTGAACGTGACGAAACAATTTGGTGAGACAAAAGCGGTGGACAATCTCACCTTGAAAATCGAGCGCGGGAAATTTTATTCCTTTCTCGGGCCTTCGGGTTGCGGAAAAACGACGACGCTGCGAATGATTGCGGGTTTCGAGCAGCCGACGGTCGGCGAAATTCGCATCGGCGGGAGCAATGTCGAAGGACTGCCGCCGTACAAACGTAACGTCAATACCGTGTTTCAACATTACGCGTTGTTCCCGCACATGACGGTGTTCGACAATGTCGCGTATGGTTTGAAACAAAAGAAAACGCCGCCCGATGAAATTCGCAAGCGTGTGCATGAAGCCTTGGCGATGGTGCGGCTCACGGGACGCGAAAAATCGTTTCCGAAACAAATGTCGGGAGGGCAACAGCAGCGCGTTGCGCTTGCGCGCGCGTTGGTGAATCGCCCACAAGTGTTATTGCTCGACGAACCACTCGGCGCGCTCGATTTGAAATTACGCAAGGCGATGCAGATGGAATTGAAACAACTGCAAACGCAAGTGGGCATCACGTTCATCTATGTCACGCACGACCAAGAAGAGGCGCTGACGATGAGCGATTACATCGCGGTCATGAACGCGGGCAAAGTGTTGCAGTTGGATATTCCCGAAGCGATTTATGAGCGCCCCACGACGAAATTTGTCGCAGACTTTATCGGCGAATCCAATTTTTTGGAGGCGCGCGTGAAAGCGCAGCAGGGAGAGCGCGTCGTCGTGGATGCCGATGGTCTGCCGAATGTGCAGGCGCAGAGTGACATTCCTTTGACCCAAGGCGCGTCGGTGATTGTTGCGATTCGCCCCGAACGCGTGTTGCTGGTGCAAGAACCGTTTGAAGGAATGCCCAATCAATTTCGCGGGCGCGTGGAAAATCTGGTGTACACGGGTTCAACCACTGCATACCAAATTCGTTTGAATGACCGCGTCCAGCTCACCGTCCGTGAGAACAATGCGGGACGCCCCGACGCGGCGAGTGATTTGAAAACCGGCGATGAAGTGTACGCCTATTGGGCCGTCGAGAACGCACGAATCCTGGTCAGTTGAAATTCCGTTCACCCATTCCATCTTAGGAGGAGAGAATGCTGCAAGTTTGTACACCGCGTGGTGTTGCCGTCACCGTGCTCGGCATCGTTTCGATTTTGTTGTTTGTCGCTTGTGGTGGGACGACGGTATCGCCCACGGCGGCGCCACCCACGAGCGCGCCTTCCACCGCGCCAACTGCCGCGCCGCAAGCGGATGCGATGACAAAGGATTACTGCAAGGACAATGAAGGCGAATTGTTTCTGTACAATTGGCCCGGCTACATTGCCCCGGAAACGGTCGAACTATTTTCTAAAGCGTGCAACGTCAAAGTGACCGAAGACAACTATCCGAGCAACGAAGACATGCTCGCCAAGGTTGCGGCGGGCGGTACGGGCTATGACGTCGTCGCGCCGACGGGCTATGCCGTCGAAATCTTGAAGGAAAAAGACGCGGTATTGAACTTTGACAAAGCCGCGCTGCCGAACATGAAATATCTCGGTCCGGCGTTCTTGAAAGGTCGTCCGCATGACCCCAACAGTGATTTCAGCATTACGAAAAATTGGGGGACCGTCGGCATCATGTGGAACAGCGAAAAGGTCACCGAAGATATTACATCGTGGGATGACCTCTGGAAACTCGCGCCCAAGTATTCGGGTAAAATTATTCTTGTGGATTCGTCGCCTGACGTGATTGGCGCGGCGTTGAAATATGTGGGCGCGAGTTGGAACAGCCAGGACAAGGGCGAACTCGACAAGGCGCTGCAAAAATTACAGGAAATCAAACCGCACGTTCGCGCGTTTGACACAACCTACATTTCCAAACTCGCGAACGAAGAAGTGTTGATTGTCGTCGGTTATAACGGCGACGCGTTCGCGGCAAATGCTTCACGCGCCGAAGAAGGCAAATCCGAAAGCATCAAGTACGTGGTGCCGAGCGAAGGTTCCAATGTGTGGGAAGATTCGTGGGTGATTCTCAAAGACGCGCCGCATCCCAAAGCCGCGCACGCCTTCATCAACTTTTTGCTCGACCCGAAAATTCAAGGCATCGAAAGTAATTTCACGCATTATGCTTCGGGCGTTCCCGATGCCGACCAATTTATGAAACCCGAAGTGCGGAAAAATCCCGCCATTTATCCGCCGGATGAAGTGATTGCAAAATTGGAAGCGACAACCGTATTGCCCGCCGATATTTTGCAATATCGCGAAGAGTTGTGGACCAAGTTAAAGGGTTCCTAACGTTCCAGTTTGTGACGCGCGTTACACTCTGTGTAGCGCGCGTTGCGCCCAATCAAAATGGCAGAAAAATTTTCCCCCCAACCGTTCGTCATCCGCAAGCGCGTCACGCGTCGAGGATTTTTTTACATCGCGGGCGTGAGCAGTGCCGCCGCGTTTCTTGCGGCTTGCGGCGGGCAAACGACCACCGCGCCAACGATTGTCCCTGTGGGCAGCGCCACCGCGATGCCCGCTGCCGCGCCCATTGAAAAGGAAATGTTTTTGTACAATTGGTCCGGGTACGTGAATCCTGAAAATGTCGCGGCATTCAGCAAAGAGTTTGGCGTCCAAGTCACCGAAGACAATTACGGGAGCAACGAAGATTTGCTCGCCAAAGTGGAAGCCGGCGGAAGCGGTTATGATATTGTCGCGCCCACCGGCTACATGGTAAAGATTATGGGAGAAAAAGATTTGCTGCTGCCGCTCGACCTCTCCAAAATTCCGAATGCGAAATATATGAGTCCTCCGTTTGACAAAGGACGCCCGCACGACCCCGATAACAAATGGAGTCTGACCAAAGACTGGGGTACGTTCGGCATTATGTGGAATAGCGAAAAGGTGACAGACAATTTCGTGTCATGGGACGATTTGTGGAGACTCGCGCCCAAGTATTCGGGAAAAATTATAGCGGTGGACTCTTCGCCCGAAGTGTTTGGCGCGGCATTAAAGTATCTCGGTTACAGTTACAATGCCACCGACCCCAAAGAAATTGACGCGGCATTGAAAAAACTGATGGAACTCAAGCCGCATCTGCGCTCGTTTGATTCGACGTACATTGCCAAGATGGCAAGCGAAGAAGCGTGGATTACGCTCGGTTGGAACGGCGACGCATTCGCCGCGAACGCACAGCGCAAAGACGCGGGCAAAGCAGAAAGCATTCAGTACGTGATTCCGAGCGAAGGGTCCGAGATTTGGGAAGATGATTGGTGCATTCTCAAAAGCGCGCCGCATCCGAACGCCGCGCACGCGTTTATCAATTTTGTTCTCGAACCGAAACGACAGGCAGCCGAAACGAATTTCACGTACTATGCGAGCGGACAAGACGAGGCAAAGAAATATATCAATCCCGATATTTTGAACAATCCCGCGATCTATCCGCCCGGCGAAGTTATTGCGAAATTGGAAGCTGCAACCGATTTGCCGAAAGCCGCGCAAGAATATCGCGATGAGGCGTGGACGAAATTGAAAAGTGCGTGAGCCACCCGACCCTAACCCTCCCCTTGTCAAAGGGAGGGGACTATTCCCACACCTTGCGAGGGAGAGGGTTAGGGAGAGGGTTCTACCATTATGAGTGGAGCAAGTCTGAATAAACCGCGTCGTTCCAACGCGTGGCTGTTGTTACTTCCCGCCGGTATTTGGTACGCGGTGTTTTTTGTTGTGCCGATGTTGTTTCCGCTCATCTTTTCGTTTGCGGAAAGTGACCCGACGGGCGGCGTGCTGCTGCAAAACTTTTCTGTCGAAAATTACGCGCGCTTTGTACAGTGTACGCCTGCAGCAAATGGCGTGCTGCCCGAATGTATTTACCTCCGCGTGTTCGGGCAAACGCTGCTGTTTGCGATTTTGGGAACGCTCGGCTGTTTGCTCATCGCGTATCCGCTGGCGTATTTTCTTGCCACGCGCGCGGGCGGATGGCGCACCACGCTGCTCGTCCTCATCATCGTCCCGTTTTGGACATCGTTTCTCATTCGCACGTACGCCTGGCAAGTCCTTCTCGCCGACCAGGGCATCCTCAATGGATTTTTCATTGCGCTCGGTTTCGTGACAGACGATACGCGCATTCGGATGCTCGATACGCCGTTCGCCGTCTATCTCGGCATCATTTACAACTACTTGCCGTTGATGGTTTTTCCGCTGTACGTTTCCCTCGAACGGCTCGACAAGAGTTTGCTGGAAGCGAGCAAGGATTTGGGCGCGACTCGTCTGGCGACCTTTCGCCAAGTGACCTTGCCGTTGACTGCGCCCGGCCTCTTTACAGGAATTTTGCTCACGTTCATTCCACTCACAGGCGAGTACATTATTCCGTCGCTGCTCGGCGGTTCCAAGACATTGCTCATGGGCAATCTTGTCGCGAATCAATTTTTGCAAGCGCGTGATTGGGCGTTCGGCAGCGCGAGCGCGATTGTGTTGATTGCCACACTCGTATTGTTCGTACTCCTGTGGTTCCGCGCGAGCGGCGGAGAGGCGGTGGAAGCCGTATGAGGAACAATGCCGCAAATGCCACCGTTGACCGCACGTTTCAAATTTACAGCGCGTTGTGTTATCTCTTTTTGTATTTGCCGATTCTGGTTGTGGTCATTTTTTCGTTCAACGATTCGCGCTACGTCGAAGCGTGGAATGGCTTTACGCTGAATTGGTACGGGCGCGCGTGGACGGACCCGAACATTCAAGCGGGATTGAGAAATTCGCTCATCGTCGCGCCGTTCGTGATGATTATTTCCGTGATTCTTGGCACGCTGCTCGCAATCGGACTCAAGAAAACGCCGGGCGCGATTGTCGCGTTGTTTCTCGCGGTGATGTACATGACCATTGTTTCGCCCGAAATCGTGACGGGACTTGCGTCGCTGTTGTTTTTTGTGCAAGCGGGCAAAGCATTCGCAATCCGAAACATTTTGGGAATTCCGACCATTGTCGTGACACAAGTGGTGTACACCGCGTCACTCGTCGCGTTGATTGTGCGCGCGCGTTTGACGGGCATGGACGAATCGCTCGACGAAGCGAGCGCGGACTTGGGCGCGACGCCGTGGACGACATTTTGGAGTGTGACGATTCCCTTGCTGCTCCCCGCGATTATTTCCGGCGGCTTGCTCGCGTTCACATTTGCGTTCGACGATTTTGTGATTACACAATTCGTCAGCGGACCCGCGTCCTCCACGCTGCCAATTCGCATTTGGGGTATGGTACGCTTTGGCGTTTCGCCGATTGTGAATCCGGTGGCGACGGTCATTCTTGCGTTTACACTCACATCCGTTTTTCTCGCGCAGTACATTCTCACGAATGAAAACGCGTCGACGCGTCCGTTATTGGTCTGGCTGCTCTTTATCGTCGGCGTCGTTTTGTACGGCATCGGTCCCGCGCAAACCTTTTGGACGAACCTCACAACGCTGACGGGTGTCGTCGGCATTCTCACATTTTTAATCGTCTGGATGGGCGCGTTCATTGGCATTTACTATCTCGCGCGCCGCGTTCGCCGCCCGCCGCCGCCTGCTCCTGCACAATTGAATCCTGTGACTCAATGATAGACTGATGGATTGAGAGAGTGATGGAGAGAAATTGCTTTCGCTTCATCACCACAGCTGTCCATCGCTCTATCGCTCTATCTCTCCAACTCTCATTCTCAACCAAGGAGCATCATGCCTTTTGCACAACCCGACATCCAATTGAACGAAAATATCAAGCAACATACGTGGCTGCATTTTACGCAGATGAAAAATGTGATTGACGACGCGTCGCCGATGGTGATTGCGCGCGGCGAAAATTCGACCGTGTGGGATACGAACGGCAAGCAGTATATTGACGGACTCGCGGGGCTGTTTTGTGTGAACGTCGGTTATGGACGCCAAGAAATTATTGACGCGATTACCGCGCAGTTGAAAAAGATTTCGTATGTCAGCCCGTTTTCATTTCCGAATGAACCTGCCGTCGAACTCGCAGCAAAACTTGCGCGCCTGTCGCCAATTGGCGCGGACGCGCGCGTGTTTTTTGTAACCGGCGGAAGCGAAGCGGTGGAGTCCGCGTTGAAAATTTCGAAACAATATCAACGCCTGCGCGGGTATCAAGGACGGTACAAAACCATTTCGCGCCGCATCGCGTATCACGGGACGACGATGGGCGCGCTGTCCGTCGGCGGACTGACGGGCATTCGCAAAATGTTCGAGCCGCTTGTGCCGGGCAATCGCCATGTGCCGATTCCGCATCGCTATCGCTGCGACTATTGCTGGCAAGCGGCGGGCTGTTCGGGACAATGCACGCGTGAAGCTGCAAACCTGATGGAATTTGAAGGTCCCGAAACCATCGCGGCGACGATTATGGAGCCCGTGCAAAACTCGGGCGGCTGCATTGTTCCGCCATTGACGTACTATCCCGAAGTGCGTCGGCTCACGCGCGAAAACGGCATCGTGATGATTATGGACGAAGTGATTTGCGGATTCGGACGCACGGGCAAAATGTTTGGCACGGAACATTGGGGCGTGCAGCCCGACATGATGACGCTGGCAAAAGGAATGACCAGCGCGTACTATCCGCTCGGCGCGGTGATTGTGTCCAAAGAAATCGCGGACGCATTCATCGGAGACGAAGGCAAAAAACTTTTGCACGGCATTACGTTCGGCGGACATCCCGTCGCCGCCGCCGCCGCGCTCGCGAACATTGCAATTATCGAACGCGAAAATTTGGTGGAGCAAGCCGCGCAAAAAGGCGAGTACCTGCGCGCGGAATTGCATCAAGCGTTAGACCGCCATCCGAGCATCGGCGACATTCGCGGCGCGGGTCTTTTTGTCGGCATCGAGTTTGTGAAAAACAAAGAGACACGCGAACCGATGGAAGGCGGACCGATGATGGGCTGGCTCTCGGACCAACTTTTGCATCGCGGATTGATTTGTCGCTGCGATGACCGCCTCGACCCCGTGATTCAACTTTCGCCGCCGCTTGTGATTACCAAAGAGGAAATTGACCAGGTGGTGGGAACGATTGAAGAAGTGGTGGGCGCGCTGGAAGAAGAATTGCATATGTAGTTTCGATGTCACGGACGCAGGTTTGTGGAGTTTGCGTAAATGATTCGTACGCAGTCGAGCGCTGTCATCAATTTCGCGCGTCGGGCGTTCATACGCGGCATGGCGCCGATGGGTGCGGCGCGGGCGCGACAACTTTTCCGCGAAGGATTACCGGAGAATTTTCGTCCCGCGTTTGAATTTCTGTTTGAGCAAAAATTGTCGGCACAAGATGTCCGCGTGGTGGAACGCGTCGAAGTCTTGCGTACAGCTCTGGCACAGGGCAACAAATCGTTCCGGGTGATTGGCAGTGACGGGAACCTGCTGACACGCACATCGCAATTCATCGCGCAGTACTCGAGTGTGACGCGCGGTTGGGGTACTTTTTTGTATCTCTGTGCCAAGGGCTTCAAGGCGACGACGATTCTGGAGTTGGGCAGCTGCGTCGGCATTTCGGGGAGTTATCTCGCGTCCGCGCCGCACTGTCGCGAATTTCTTTCTATTGAACGTTCGCCCGAGCTTGCCGCGCTGGCGCGCACACATATTCAACACATCTGCCGCGACGCCGATGTCGTGAACGGAACGATTGATGATGTGCTGCCGCAGGTGTTGGCACAATTTACGCAGCCGATTGATTTGTATTACGTGGATGCGAATCATCATTACGAACCAACCCTGCGTTATTTTGAAAAGGCAATTCCGTTTCTCGGACAGGGCGCGCTTGTCGTCTTTGACGATATTCACTGGTCCAAGCCGATGTGGAATGCCTGGCAACAATTGTGCGCCCATCAAGGTTTTTCACATACGATTGATATCGGACGTTTTGGTTTGTGCGTTTGGCAAGGAGGACATGCCCAGCCGCGCCGGCATACTCTTGCAAGATATGCGGGTTGGGTCTGGAGTTATGTGCCCCGCTAGGAAGGAATCCAGCGAATGTCGAGTCCCTCAAAAATTCATCCCAATCTCGCACAAGTGTTGGCGTCACCCGAGGTTGCCGCCGCGGCAAGTCGCGGCGCGCAGCCGGAAATTCGCATCATCGTCGAACACAAACCGTTTCCCGAAACGCGCATGGCGGCGGCAGCGGTTGGTACGGTGACAACGCAAACCTTTGACAAATTGATTCCCGGCTCGGCGATGATTGCAACGCCGAACGCAATTCGCGTTCTCGCCGCGCGTCCCGATGTCGAAATGATTTGGCTCGACGAAGAGGTTCATACGTTGCTCGACGTGTCTGTGCCGTTGATTCAAACGCCGCCCGTGTGGGCGGAGGGATTTACAGGCAAAGGCGTCGTCGTCGGCGTCGTGGATACCGGAATTGACCACACGCATCCCGACGTGGCAGGACGCATCAAGGCATCGAAAGATTTCACGGGCGAAGGTGACATTGACAACAACGGACACGGCACGCACGTCGCGGGCATCATTGGCGGAACGGGCGCGGCGAGTCAAAATAAATTTCGCGGCGTCGCGTACGAATGTGATTTTGTCATCGCCAAGGTGCTGCGCGGCAACGGCGGCGGCTTGATGAGCGATGTGATTGCGGGCTTGGAGTTTTGTCTTGACAATGGCGCGCAAGTCATCAATCTTTCGCTCGGCGGCGGCAGCGCGAATGACGGCACCGACGCGGTTTCCGTTGCGTGCGACAACGCGGTGGACGCGGGCGCGGTGTTGTGCGTCGCAGCCGGAAATTCAGGACCCGGCGCGAAAACGGTTGGCTCGCCCGCCTGCGCGCGCAAAGTGATTACGATTGGCGCGACGGACAAACAAGACGGCATTGCAAACTATTCGTCGCGCGGTCCCACCTCCGATGGACGCGTCAAGCCCGATGTCTGCTTCCCCGGTTCGAGCATCACCGCCGCGCGCGCGAAAAATACCGCGATGGGAATTCCGCTGAATGATTTCTATACGACTGCATCCGGCACTTCGATGGCAACGCCGCACGCGGCGGGAACGTGCGCGCTGCTCTTGCAAAAAGTTCCCTCCCTGAAACCGGCGGAAATCAAAACCGCGTTCGCCGCACATACAAAGAATTTGGGTCTCGACGAAAACACCCAAGGCAAAGGACGCGTGATTGTTCTCAACGTTTTTCAATCCATCGCCGCGCCCGCGCCGACGCCGGAACCCGAGCCGCCAATGCCAACGCCAGAACCGGAACCACCGACGCCGACGCCAGAGCCGCCACCGCCGCAGCCACCACCGACAGGCGGAGGCTGTTTGCAGTTGGTAAAAAGTTTTTTGACCGGATAAGACAAATGGCGACGAAAAATATCCGTCGCCATTTTTTATTCGCTTGCTGTAGAGTGTTGCGGCGGTGAATCCAACTGAAAATAGTATTTCAAAATTTCTTCGGCGGGTTTTCCGTGCGGTGTGTAATTCCAATCGTCAAGCCCGCCTTGTTCGGGGTCAGGCAGCCAATTCCAAATGTACATCCCGCGAAACCACTCGCGTTCGGGATGATACCACCACGTTTGAAACAAGCCCTCGTAGAGCATTGCTTGTTCGTCAATGTCCACGGGACCGTCGCGTTTCCAATTCCAGGGCCAAACGCTTGCGAGGTCAATGCTCGGATAACCGACTTCGGTAAAAATAATCGGACGGTCCGGGAAATTGTTGTGCAGGTTGGTGAGTTGACGCACGGGCAATTTCCACCCCTCTAAAATTTGCTCCATCGTCGGCGTGCGATAATTGGTAAGATGATAAAACACGTTCACGCCGATATAGTCAAGGTCATTCCAAAATTGCACTTGGACTTCTTCGCCGCTGTGATTCGCAGAATAGGTGAGCAGTCCCGTGTATTCCTTTCGCACCGCGCGAATCAATGCGCGCCAGTCGGCAGTCCGCAAACTCGTTGCCACCAACTCTGTGCCGACGGAAAACTCTTCCACGCCATTTGCTTGCGCGAATTTCGCGTAATACAAAATAAATTCGCGGTACGACGCGAACCATGCGCGCCAATCGGCTTCATTCGTGAAATTAATTTGCCCGCGCCAATGTTTCTCGTCCAAGCTGAAATCCACTTGCGGCTTGAGCAGCACTTTGACGCCCTGCGCGTGCGCGTACGCAATGACGTACGCTAAATCCTCATCGGTTGGTGTATTGTCCGCGCGATAAATATCTTTTGACGCGACATCGGTCTGATACCATGTCACGAGCAAACTGATGTGCGTCGCGCCCGTCGCGAACAATTCATCCAACGCGCGTTGCGATTCCGGCGAGCGATATTCGTCGCGGTCGAGGGCAATAAACGCAATGCCGCGCCGATATTCATTCAGCGCGGCGGCGTCACGTTTGGGGGTCCCGCGCGTAATCGGCGCGCGCGTAAAAGGGCGCGACGTCTGTGTGGGCGCAGTACGCGGCGCGTTCGTGGATGGCGTCAAGGAAAATGTTGGGCGAATTCGCGTTGGCGTACTGTCGGCTGGAAGCGGGGTTGGTGACGGTGTGTTCGTCGGTGCATAGTGCGGCGCGGCGGGGAGGGCGGCTTGCTCGCGTGGGATTGGAACATTCGCGCACGCGGTGGCAAAAGAGACAAGCGCGAACAAAAGCGCGCGAAACGATGCGCGAATCATGCGGCGATTGTATCGCGTTGCTGTGATTTTCCAAAGGAGGCATCGAAATTTCGCTTGACAAAACGCGCCGCGTCATTATACAATCCGACCATCCACAGGGTCGAAAGCCATTTTTCTTTCGATGGAGGATTTTTGCTATGGCAGCGGTACGGTACGACCACGTTACCAAACAGTTTAGTGAGACCGTGAAAGCGGTCAATGATTTATCCCTCGACATCAAGGACAAAGAATTCCTCGTCCTCGTCGGTCCTTCGGGTTGTGGCAAAACAACGGCGCTCCGTCTTCTCGCCGGTCTTGAGGACATTACGTCCGGTACCATCAGCATTGGTGACCGCGTGGTGAATGATGTTGCCCCCAAAGACCGGGATATTGCAATGGTCTTTCAATCGTACGCGTTGTATCCCCACATGTCTGTCTATGACAACATGGCGTTCGGTTTAAAACTCCGCAAAATGTCCAAGAGCGAGATTGACAAGCGGGTCAAAGAAGCGGCGCAAATTTTGGGCATCACGCATCTTTTGGACCGCAAACCGAAACAGTTGTCCGGCGGTCAACGCCAACGTGTCGCGGTCGGACGCGCGATTGTGCGCGAACCCAAAGTGTTTTTGTTTGACGAACCGTTGTCGAACCTAGATGCAAAATTGCGCGTCGAAACACGCGCGGGCATTTCGAAATTGCATCAACGTCTCGGCACGACGTTCATTTACGTCACGCACGACCAAGTCGAAGCCTTGACCATGGCGACGCGGATTGCCGTGATGAAGGACGGCATCTTGCAGCAGATTGGCACACCGGGCGAACTGTATGACAGCCCGAGCAATCAATTTGTCGCGGGTTTCATCGGCAGTCCTTCCATGAACTTTTTCGACGCAACCATCAAAGGTTCGGACGGCAGTATGATGTTTGATACCGGCACATTCCAACTGCCGGTGCCCAAGGATGTGCAAGACACTTTGCGGAAACGCAACGACGAAAAGTATATTGTCGGAATCCGCCCCGAAGACATTCACGATTCCGCGTATCCCGCGCCGGGTATCGAGAGCGCCAAAGTGAATGCCAAGGTGGATGTGGTCGAACCGATGGGTTCAGAAATTTATCTGAATCTTCTTTCCGGTAATCAGCCGTTTGTGGCACGGGTTGACCCGCGCAGCAGCGCGCGCGCAGGCAACGAGGTTGGGCTCTCGATGGATGTGAACAAACTTCACATCTTTGATAAAAAGACCGAAGCGGCGATTCGCTAGCACAACATGAAAACCTGCGAGGTATCGAATACCTCGCAGGTTTTTAAGTTATCGAATGACTATTCGCCCCGCGCAAGCGCGTGACCTTGATGCCTGCCTCGCCCTCGACGAATCCTTTGAAACGGAATACGTGTGGCAGGTGGAAACCGCGCGCGTCAACGGCGCGTTGCAGTACGGGTTTCGCACAACGCGTTTGCCGCGCGCCATGCGCGTGCCGGTTCATGCCGGCAACGACGCGCTCGCCGAACATTTTGAGGCGGGCGAATGTGTGTTGGTTGCGGAAGAATATCCGCGCATCGCGGGTTATGTGGATGCCACATCCGTTGCAACCCAACGCGTCGCGTGGATTCACGCGCTGGTCGTCGCGTCCGATTTGCGCCGGCAGGGCTTGGGGACACAACTTGTGCGCGCGGTGATGGAATGGGCGCACGAAAAAAAATTGCGCGCAGTGATGGCGAGCATCTCGACAAAGAATAATCCCGCCGCCACGTTTCTCCAAAAGAATGGATTCGCGTTTTGCGGATTTAATGACCAGTATTATCATAACCGTGACATTGCATTGTTCTTTGCGTGCAATCTGCGCTGACCGCATGGAATAAACCCGCGTGCGTTCCGCACAAAATTTCCCACAGGTGAATTTGTAAATTGAATGTACTTTTTATTTATCTCGTTCCGCTCGCCGTACTGCTGCTTGCGGCAGGCGCTGTAGAGGAACGCCGCACGGCGCGCGCGGCAACGGTTGCGCTCGTTTCGTTCGCGCTCGTGATGCTCGTGTACGGGGCGATTGGTTTTGGATTTCAATTTGGCGGTATCGGACTCATCAACGACGCGGAAGGACTGCAAGCGCTCGTGCGCGAATGGTCCCCCCTCGACACGATTCTTGGCGCGGGGTGGGGCATTCTCGGACTGGACGCGTTCGGCATCAATTTTGTTTTCGTCAATCAAGACATTACCAATTTGTATTTGTATCATGCGGCGCTTGCCGCGACGGCGGTGTTGATGCCCGTTCTCGCGTTGGCGGCGCGCGTAAAATCGCGCGTGTTGGTCATTGGCGCGGCGCTCCTCGGAATTTTCTTTTATCCGATGGCGGCGAATTGGGTGTGGGGCGGCGGCTGGCTGCAACAGTTCGGACTTTCTACCGGTCTCGGACATGGCATGGTGGATTTCGCGGGCAGCGGCGTAGTGTTCATGTTTGGCGGATTCGCCACCCTCGGCGCGTTACTCGGTTATGGCGCGCGCAGTCATCGCAGCGTCACAACGTCCGCAAACATTCCCGAATTTCCTTCCGCGCATTTGCCGCTGTTTATGATTCTCGGCGCGTTTTTGTTTGTCATTGGCGCGAGCGTCATTGTTTTTGGCGACCCGTTTCAAATTCAAAATTTGCCGACGACGCAGATTCAACTCAACCTCATCAACGCGGCGATGGCGGGACTTGTCGTCGCGACGCTGTACGGCTGGTTCGTCTCCGGTGAACCGTTGGCAATGCTTGCGGCGCGCGGCGCAGTGGCGGGAGTTGTCGCAGTTTCCGCGTCACTGCCGTTCATTCCCGCGTGGGCGGCGTTGGGGATTGGCGGTGTGGCGGGCTTGTTGCTCCCGTTGACGACGTATGCAGTGGAGCGATGGATTCGCGCGGATGACCAAGCACTGCTCGTGCCGACATTTGGCGTTGCGGGTTTGTGGGGATTGTTGGCGCTCGCGATTTTCGCGGATGGAACGTACGGCGTCGGCTGGAACAAGACCGGCGTTGACCGCTTTCTCGGCGTCGCGGGTCAGGGCGTTTCGGGAATTTTCACGCAGCCGCCCTTCACGCCGGATTCGCCCGGACAAATGGAAGCGCAATTTTTTGGCGTGCTGGCGATTGGCTTGCTCGCATTCGTTTCTTCGTTCGCCGTATTTTTCACGTTGCGAAGAATTGGCGGCGCACCTGAGTAACACGAACCCGGAAGGTTATCGACCTTTCGGGTTTTGTTTTTGGCTGTATTTCACTGAAGGGAATCGCGGCAACGTCGTAACGTTCGCAGGAAGTTTCGTGCATTTGTTGGCGCGAATCGAATTCGCCCGCCCGCAGACTGACTTACAAGGGGAATGCACCCTGTTTTTTTTGCGCGGTGGAAATTCGCAAGAAATTGATTTAGAATTGCGCGAACGCGTGGCGGAATCCGTGCA
Organism: uncultured Chloroflexota bacterium; assembly: GCA_937870825.1. GTDB lineage: Bacteria > Chloroflexota > Anaerolineae > UBA4142 > SHND01 > SHND01. The sequence goes on from CALMZO010000209.1 coordinate 22,133, forward strand.
CGCGTACATCAAATGTTCGGTGACGAGAGGGTGTCGTATTGAGCCGGAGGCGCAGATGAAAATTCAATGGGGTGTTCGTGCAGTTCTCGGACTGGTGCTGGTAATTGTCGCGTTGATTAGTTTGGTGATTGACGTGGCGGGCATCGTTCAGGTGTGGGTGTTGCGTGAGCCGATGACGCGCGATGCCATCATCACGCTCGATTTATTGAACAGCACGCTCGACACAACCTCTCAGGGTTTGGGAATTGCCAAGGGCAGTCTCAAATCGGTGACGACGACGCTTGGCGCGCTGCAAACGACCGTGCAATCGGCGGCAGTGACGATTGACAATGCGAGTTCGTCGGTGAATTCAGTTAGCTCTGTGATTGGAACGAATCTGTCCGGCACCGTTACCTCTGCCTTGGGCACATTGGACGCGGTAGAGAACACAACGCGAACGATTGACGAAGTTCTGACCGGGTTGGCGAGTTTGCCGTTTCTGAATGTTCAATATGACCCCGCCAAGTCGTTGAGTGCGAGTGTGAGCGACTTGTCAGACCAACTCAAACAAATTCCGGAATCGCTCGGCACGCTCGAAAAAAATTTGAGCGATTCGGGCAGCAGTCTCGACAAAGTGAGCGACGATGCGAACGCGCTTGCAGTCAGTTTGGGTACGGTAGAACAAGAAATGGCGCAGTTGGTCGCCGTCATCGAACAATACGAAACGCAAGTGAAAGCATTTCAAGGCACGGTGCGAAATCTGCGCGAACATATCGTGACGATTGTGTGGGGCATCGTTCTGTTTGCCTCGTTCGTTTTGTTTTGGATTGGTGTGACGATGGTGCAGACGTTGGCGACGGGACTGCGGTGGATGGGAATTCAACCGAAATGGTTTGATAGTCCAACACAAAATTAGCGATCACAATAAACTGCGCGGCTCCTGCCGCGCAGTTTTTATTTTAGCGCCTCTCGAATCACATCCGGTTGGTTTGTAATCATCGCGTTCACACCCAACTCTGCCAAACGTTTGGCTTCAGCGGCGTCGTCCACCGTCCAGGGGATGACGCCGAATTTTTTCCGCTTTGCCCATTCCATAAATTTCGCATCCACCATGACGTGTTCCGGGTGCATCGTTTGCGGCGCGACCAATGGATAAAGCCACGCGCGTCGCAAGTAAATGGCTTCGGTGGGGCAATACAACATTCCGCGTCTCAGACGCGGATTTATTTTTTTCGCGCGGTAGAGTGAAAGCGGACTGAACGATGAAAGGACGACGCGTTCTTGAATCCCGTAGCGCGCAATCAAATTCAACACCTCACGTTCGAGTCCATCTGAAAAAATCCATTCGGTTTTCAATTCCACATTGACGAGGCACGCGCGTTCGCGCCCGACCGGTTTGAGCCAATCGTTCAACGCGTCAAACACTTGCGCGAGTGTTGGAACCGATTCACCGCGATAATCTTCGTTTTTCCATGCGCCCGCGTCGAGGCGCGCAACTTCCGCAATCGTCAAATCACTGACGCGTCCGTGTCCATCCGTGGTGCGGTCAACCGTGTCGTCGTGAATGACGACGGGAATTTTGTCGCGCGTCAGTTGCACGTCGAGTTCGACGCCGTCCGCGCCAAGTTCACGCGCGAGCAGAAACGCGGCGATGGTGTTTTCGGGCGCATACGCGGACGCGCCGCGATGGGCAAGAATCAGCGGAGGCATATCACTCTTGAATCGACGCGCACGATCTGGCAAAAGATGTCAGGTCTTGCAGCAACTGCGGCTTGTCTTGCGCGAGCGCGTCGAACAATAAACCCGCGTGTCCTGCGCCGGGATAAATTTTCAATTCGCTTGTGTCACCTTTGGCGCGTAATTCGTTTTGGAAATTTTCGCTGATGGAAAGCGGCACAGTTTCGTCGCTATCGCCGTGAATTAAAAGAATGGGCGGCAACGCGGAACCGACAAAAGAACCGGGCGAGCCGCGCGGAAAATTTGTCTCGCCACCGAAAACGTCCAACAACAATTTGCCATCATTGCCTTTGACACTTTTCTCGTACTGCAGCTGCTCGCTGATGTTGTACGGTCCCGCAATCCCGTAATAACCGCAAATTTCGCGCGGGGAATGTTCGAGCGCGGCGAGATAGGTAGCGTCAAGCGCGACGAGTCCGCTGAGATGCGCGCCCGCCGATTGTCCCCCCAAAATAATTCGCTTCGGGTCGCCGCCATATTTTGAAATGTTGTCGCGTGTCCAAACAAACGCGCGCGCAATTTCTTGCGCTTGTTGAAACGCGTTGGCTTGAGGATGGAGCGTGTAACTGGGAATCACAATGACGATATTTTCGGACAGGGTTTTTTGTGCGACGGGGGCGTACAATTCTTTTTCGCCGCTGTTCCAGCCGCCGCCGTGAACCCACATCATGACGGGGTGCGGACCCGGCGCAGTGGGTTGATACACATCCAATTTTTCGCGCGGCAAATCGCCGTACGCGATATTCTTGGTCACATTCGGAGACGTGGCATAGAACGCGTCGGCGACGCGTTTGGCGTTCAGCAAGCGAAGCGTGTACGAAACCTCGTCGCGATAAAAAAGCGCGACGAGCGCGATGCCGCCCAACGCCAAGATGGCGGGGACAAAGAACCACTGCATTGGAAAACGACGGCGCGTCCGAATTGCATTCATTGCGCCCATGACAATTTTTCTTGCATCATTGCGCCAATCTCAAATTCCACATTTTCGGGACGCGCACTCAATGCTTGCACAATTCGTTCCTGTTCCACGCGCGTCCGGTCCTGGCTCAATTTGAAACGCGCGTCGAGACGCGTCACGCATATTTCAAAGGCGACGATGCCGTTGGCTTTGGTCTGCTTGAAATCATCAGGCAGCGAATCGAATTGCTCGAGCGTGCCTTCAAATTGCTGCACCATGCGCTCGACAACCTTTAATCGCTCATCAAGCGATTCCAAAAGGCGCGGCGCGCCGTACGCGTGAACCGCGACATAGTTCCACGTCGGAACCGACAAGTGACCCTGCAAAGTGCCTTTCGCGTCGCCGGTGCTGGGTCGCTGGTCGCCGCTTTGCGCGGGTTCATAGTGACGCGTCGAAATGAACGCGTGCGGCTCTTGGAAAATCATCAGCGCGTCGTGCGCTTGAACTTTCGCGCTGCCAAAATCGCGCCACTGCACGTTCGCGCGCGCAAGATGCGCGGTGAGAAAAACTTGGTCGTTTTGGTCGTCAATCAAAACAGGCAAATGCGTTGCCGTCATGTTGCCGTCGCGTGTCGTGACGAGTGTGGCGAACGGATATTCGCGCATGAACGCGATGATTTTCGCGCGGTCCGTTTCGCGATTGTGAATCGGTGTGTACATGGTGATTGGAAAATAAAGTTGGAGATTCGATACTCGAATTTGCGAGAGGCGCGTGGTAAGGCGCGAGCGCTGCTCAGCGACTTGCGAGCCGCGCAAATTCGGTACGGAATTCTTGCTCCAGACTCATTTTGTCTTTGGCAGCTAAAAGCGCGGCGCGCAGCGCGTTCAGCGTCAATTGTTCGCACATTGTATGGTCCCACCCGAACGTTTCGGCGCATTTCAAAAATTCATCGGTGAGGGTGGTGTTGAACATCGGGGGGTCGTCGGAATTGAGCGTGATGTATAAACCTTGGTCCAACAAGGTTGGAAGCGGATGTTCGCGAAGGCTTGGCGCGACGTTCAAGCAAACGTTGCTCGTCGGACACACTTCGAGCGGAATTTGTGATGCTTTGAGATATTCGACCAGCGCGGGGTCTTCGAGACAACGAACGCCATGTCCGATACGGCGTGACTTGCCCGCGCGCAGCGCGCTCCAAATGGAATCTGCGCCACCCGTTTCGCCCGCGTGCAGAATGCACGGAACCCCCGCGGCGTTCGCCAAATCAAAGGCAGCCTGAAATTTTTCGGGTGGATGTCCTACTTCATAGCCGCCCAGACCGAGCGCGCCGATGCCATTCCCGTAATGCTTGACGACCTGTTCGGCGGTGACCATGCCGCTTTCGGGCGTCACCTCGCGTGCAATGTCCACAATCACATTCATCGTCACCCCAAGTTCGCGTTCTGCCCACATGCGCGCGCGCTGCAATGCCGCGAACTGTTCGTCAAAAGGAATGCCACAGTGCTGAAAAATTGTGTGTGCCGTATACGTCGGTTCCGAGTACCGGATGTTTTGTTCTGCCTGCCCCGTTAAAAATTCGCGCGCAATCAACTCGATGTCATCCGCCGTTTTGAGACACGATGAAATGTTTACATAGATTTCGACGAAATGGGAAAAGTCGCGAAATGTGTACCACTGCTGCAGCTCTTGGACAGTGGCATAGGGCAGGGCAACGCGATTGCGTCGAGCCAGACGCAAGAGTGTTTCGGGACGAATGGAACCTTCAAGGTGGACATGCAATTCCACCTTGGGCATGGCGCGAATAAATTTTTCGAGAGAGAGAGGGTTGCTTGTTGCAGGCTTCATGCGCGCAGTCCGACGAGAATATCGCTGTTGGGGTGAAGTCCTTGCACCGTCATGCGCGAGATGCGTTCGCCGGGGTCAACGACGCCGTGCGTTTCCGCAATGTTCATAAAGGAACTCGCCACATCGTACGAACGCAGCCAGCCCGCGCGCGCTTGACAGAACAAATCATAATCGAAGGGCGCTTCTTCCGGGACTTTGCCGTCGCGAATTTGCGTGGTGGGAAAAAAGACAAGCTGCGGATTGCGCGTGGGAAATTCGATGGCGAGCGGCTGTACGGTGTTCTCGCCCGCGCGCAATTTAAACACTGCGAAACCAAAATCATTGTATTCGGGCAAGCGCTTTACCAGTTCGCTCGGCACGCGAAAGCGTTCGTCCAATTTGTCTAACTCGTGGGGTGTCGGCACAAAGAACGATTCAAAACTGCCGACGAGATGTGTCATAACATGCTGCGCGTGGGAACCCGCGACGGGCGCGTTGCGCGTGTACGGAAAACCGTTTTCCATATCGCTGAAAAAATTTTCATAGTTCGAGAGACGCACAAAGTGTACCTGGTCGGGGGCTGTGTCGGGCGGCGTCGGCAGCGGCAGAATCAACGCGACGTCGTTCGCCGCGCTATATTCCATTTGATAGACGAGGAACTGCGTTCCGTTTTGAGAGACGCGCGCAAAGATGCGTGTATTGGCAACGCGTGAAACGTTTCCTGAAAAAGAGCTCATGCTTAAATCCACTCCGCTTCTACGGTACGCTCATTTTGAACGTTTCCCGTGTTGGATGTTGTTTTGGGTTCGAGCAGTACAAGTGCACCTTGCGATTCTCCACCGCAAAGCCATTTTTTCGAATGCGTTGGAAATAATAATAGATTGCGGCGGTTTGTGCAATTGGAATGAGGCGCAGGTCATCGCGTTGGAGTTGGCACAACGGGAACCGGCGCGAGCTGGCAATTGGTTGCGGATGCGCGATAGCTGACGATTTGCGTAACGAACACGCTGCGCGTGTTGAGGTTGGCAATTTCGTTGGCGATGACTTCGGCTTGTGCGAGGGCGTCACGCGCGCGCTCGCATTCTTGAATCGCGATTTCACTGCCGCCGAGATAAATCCAGGTCTGCGCGTCAAAACCATCATAAATGGATTCGGGCAGATTCGGAAAACGGTGCCGCACATTCATCGCTTGACGATATGCCTCGCGCCCGCGCTCAAAATTTCCGCTGGTGAATTCCGCTTGCGCGAGGGCGCGATAGGCAAAGACATATTCATAAGGAGTCTCGGCGCGACGCGTCGCCGTTTCCAGGAGGTTTTGGGCGCGCGTATAATCGCCGCTGGTTGTGAAAATCAAACCCACCAAAATAAATTCGGTGGAGGTCACATCCGAGCCATACGCGTTCAAGATGTCTTCCGCCTGGTCGGCGAGCAGTTGGTTTTCGGAATCAATGTAACCGCCGAGCTGCTGGGCGCCCGCCGCGCCGTACTTTATTCGCAACTCGGCGTTGTCTTTGAGTTGTCCGATTAATTCGCGCAATTCGATGCGCGCGCCGCGTCGTTCTTGCTCGCGCTGTTGATAAATGCCGTACGCGGTGGAAAGAATGGCGACCAGTGCGGCGATGACGGAAACAACTACGGGCGGCTCGAGCCACCATGGGCGCGCGCGTTGATTCAACGCGATTTGAAGCGCATCAATTTCCGCGTCGTTTTGCTGCATCTGCGTGTGCAGCGATTCCAACTCTTGACGCAACGCGGCATATTCCGTATTCCAATCTGATGGTGCTTGTGACATAGGTTCTCCCAATTCTCACAGGCAGCACGCACGGACAATGCGTCTTTACAGTTGTCCTGACCGCGCGTCCCAATTTGCCAAGAGCGCACGATATTCCGCATCCTGATAGCGCGACAACAAAAACCAGCGCGCATAGGCGGGCAATGCCGCGCCGACAACGTGCGCACTGACGAGTTCCGCCGCACCCTGTGAGGCCATGACGCCGAATCCTGAAAGCGCGCCGCAGATGTACGCGCCTTGAATCGGCAGCGGACCAATCAGGGGACGATTCTCGCGCGTCTTGCAATACGAACCGCCGTCCACAAATGCCTCCCGTCCGCGTCCGAAATACACGCGCGCCTCAGGAATCATGCGCGCGAGCCCGCGCAGAATAATTTCCGCCGCGCGTGTATCGAACATGGGCTCGGCTTGAAATTTGGAAGGGCGCATGTCGTACGTCCAGAGTCCCATAATTTTCGGGTCCTCCGGTGTGCCTTTTGGCAAAAAGTGAACACCGCCGGGGAACGCGGCGAGCAGCCAACGCGTCGCGTCGGCTGCGGTAAATTCCGAGCGCTCCGTTTCGCTCCATTCTAATTCTTGCGGGTCATTCCACAATAACAAATCGGCATAGCGCGGAAACACGCGGGCGGAATCACGCATCGTCATCTTGGCGTGCAGTTCATTGTACACGGGCAGTTTGATGCCCAACATACGCGCAATATCGGGCAACAGCGGTCCTGCGGCAAGGATGAGCGTGTCCGTTGAAATTTCTGCGCCGGAGGCACCGTGAACGCTTTCGATGCGATTGCCGCGCACAGATATTTTTTCTACGCGGTCGCGCAAAAATTTTACGCCATGTGTGCGCGCTTGCGAGACCAACCATTCGCCCAACGCGAACACGTCGAACGCGCCGCAGCGGCGCACGTGCAGCATCGCCACAACATCGCGCGTGACACGCGGATAGTGTTGGTGAATGAGGTCGGGGTTGGTGAGGAGGTCAATCCCATCCACAGCGCCTGCATGGGTGATTGGGCCAGAAGTCGTTTCGCGGAATTTACCGACGCCGCGTTGTTCGGCATCCCGCGCGAGTTCACGCCATTTTTCAATTTGCGCTTCGCGCGCCGTGAAATACATGTAACCGTTCTGCGAAAGTTGAATCGCGTGCTTTGTTGCGACATCAATTTCTTGCAACAAGTCAATCGAACGATTGAGCAGACGCACCATCGCGTCGCCGGGACCGGGGAACAAATTGCGATATGCCATTGTCCCGCGCGAGCTGGTCAGTCCGAGCGGTTCACGTTCATCCACGACGACGATGTCTTTGAGATTGTGCTTGACGGCGAGATGATACGCGGTGGCAAGTCCCGCGATGCCCGCGCCGAGGATCAGGATGTGGGCGCTGTTCGACATGAGTGAATTATAAAACAAAAAGGACGGCGCGTATCCGTCCTTAGGCTGCTTCCGCCAATCGTTTTTCCCATTTTTCTTTCACCGTCTTGTACGTCGCTTCTGAAATTTCCCGGTTCGCTAAACGCACATCAAGTTTGTCGAGCAGCGTTTGGATGTCTGCGCGCGTTTGGGGAATGGTCAGCGCGCTGATACTTGTCCGCGCGTCAAGCGCGTCCGTGAACGCGTTTCCTATCGAACGACTCAACACGGTGCCGAGTCCAAGCCCCGCGCCGAATTCGATAAAATCGGAGGTGTCCATGAAAATCAGTATTCAGTCGTCAGTTATCAGTAAACAGTCCGTCAAAAATGGCGAGCGGCTTGACAGATTCGTTCTGGTCTGCGATGACTCGAAGTGCGAGTGCTTCTGCTTTTGCAGTTGCTTCCTGACGTGTTGCTCCATAGACCAACACACCCGGTAATTCAAGCACTTCGGCAATCCACCGTTCGTCCTCTTCTTGTTCATGTTCGATATTGAATTGCATCGCGCTCCTTTCGCGCAGGATTATATCACGAACAAAAAAACCTGCGACGGGTTATGCCCTCGCAGGTTTTTTTTTAGCCGCCCATTCCCTTTAACCGTTCTTGCCATTTGGCGGTCATGTTTTTGTACGTTTCTTCAGAGATTTCGCCGTTGGCAAAACGCATGTCGAGGTTATCAAGCATGGCTTGAATTTGCGCGGGCGTTTGCGGGGTGCCTGCCGCGCCGCTGCCACCGCCGCCTTGTACGTTGCTGCTCGCGGGGTTGCGCATCGCGTCGCCGAGTGTGCCTGCCATGACTGCGCCCATGCCCAGGCCGGCACCGACGCCAACACCGGTCGCGGTTGCGCCGCCTGACGGATTTTGCGCGGCGTCGCCCAACGCGCGCGCGGTTTTGAATTTCAGATACGCGTCCATATTGCCGATGGCGCCCATCGCCGCGCGTTCGTCAATTGCTTTGGAGGTTTCGTCCGTTGGCGTGACGGCTGTGACATAAAATTGCAAAAGTGCGAGACCGAGTGCGGCGAAATCGTCGGCGAGATTGGCTCTCGCGCCGGCACTGACCTCGTTATACAGCGAAGGCAAATCGAGCAGCGATGTTTTCTGCGTGCCGAGCAAATCCGCGAATTTGGAAACAATCATGCTGCGCAAATAGTCCGCGATTTGGTCGGTGGTGAAAATACCTTGCTGTCCGACAATGACGTTGACGAACATTTGCGGGTCTTTGACCTGATACGCGTACGCGCCAAACGCGCGCAAACGCGCCATGCCAAATTCGGGGTCACGGAACGCGATGGGTTCGGGCGTGCCCCATTTTTGGTCGAGGAACTGCTTCATGTTCACAAAGAACACGTCGGCGGGGAATGGTGTTTTGCCGCTGGTTGCCAAGCCGATAATCGCGGAAAGAATTGGCAGGTTGGCGGTCGTGAGGGTGTGACGCCCCGGTCCGAACACATCAAGCGCTTTGCCGTCACGGAAAAAGACCGCGTTCTGACTTTCGCGTACGATTAATTGGGAGCCGAGACGCAAATCGGCCTGTTCACCCGGTGGCGGTTCGCGATGAACAATCTCGCGTCCGGTCTGGTCGTCGAATTGAATGACATCAATGATGCGTGGCATAAAACCTCCAGTATTGAGCAATGAGCATTGAGCGAGGAGTATTTTACACTGTTCTTGACCAACACTCAAACCTCAATGCTCAACGCTGGTTTCATTTTCCCATTTTTGCTTTTAACGCGGCGAGTTGGTCATTGATTTTGTCATCGGCACCGAGTTGTTCGAATTCCTCTTCGAGGGATGTTCTCGATTCGGCAACTTGTTCATCGGCGTCGGCGCGCGCTTCTTGCTGGCGAATCTTGCGCTCCATCCGTTCTAATTCGGACGCGTAATCGGCGGTGTTGGCTTTTTTGCTGACGTTGGTAATTTTCGATTTTGCCTGTGCTGCGCGGGCGCGGGCAACCAAATTGTCGCGGTTGCGTACTGCTTGCTCGTACTTGCTTTTCAACAAATCGCGTTTCGATTTCAATTCCGTCACAACGCTCTTTTGGCCCTCGAGCTGTTTTTCGTAAATCGAAACTTGCTCGGCATAATCGTTCACGCGCAACAATGCTTCGCGCGCGAGGTCATCGCGGCTTTTCTCAACGGCGCGTTCGGCTTTGGATTCCCACGCGGCGCGGTTGCGGTTTGCCGCGTCCAAATCACCTTCCAACATTTTTTGCTGCGCGATTTGGTCGGCAATGTCGGAATCGGCTTGACGCAGTGCGTCATTCATGTCGCGGATAATTTGATTCAACATGGCTTCGGGGTCCTCTGCGCTGTCGAGCATGTCGTTGATGTTTGCGCGAATGATGTTGCTGATACGGTCGAATACGGTAGGCATTTTTTTCTCCTTGATTGAGTGACAAAGTGATGGAGTGATGGAGAGACGAGCCCATTCGCTCTATCTCTCTTTCGTTCCCGCGCTCCATCAGAGTTTGCGATACATTTTCACTTCCAACGGGTCAACGACGTTTCCGGCTTGAACGCGGATTTCGCTGCCCCAATCTTCGACATACAGACGCGCGCCGCCGTCGGCACTGTAACGGTGGTAATTCACCGCGCCGTTCTGATTGCCGCTCGCGCCTTCGACGGAAACATTCGCCGCGCCCTGTTCTGCGAGCGTGTATTTTTTTCCGCCGTAGGAAAGTGTTTCCGGCAGCGGCGCAGGTACACTGAATTGTACTTCGTCGGCGATGGCAAGTTCATTGTTCGGTCCGACGCGCAGCCATTTTTGAATATCGCGGTCGCGTACAAGATACGCGTAAAATTTCCCCGCCGCGACGGAATAGGTGACGCGCCCCGCGACGAGATAATCCGTTTTGTCGAACGAAATCGCGTCGTTGATTTTGAGTTGTTCGTACGGATTCGCTCCCGCAGGCGGCGGGACTTGTTTGTCCTTGAGCGCGCCGAGCGGCGATGCGGAGGGCGCGGGACGTTTGCCGCGCACAACAAATTCTTCACGCGCATCGAGCCGTTGATTCAACGCGTCGAGTTGGTCGCGCAGCGCGTAATACGCGGTGTCAGTTACCTCGCGGGCGCGCACCGCCTTTTGCAATCCCTCCAACGCGCTGTGCAATTCGTCAACACCGCTTGCGAGCGAAGCATCGAATTGATAAATCAAGTCGAGGTCTGCCTCCTGAATCTGCGCGACATCGAACCAACCGGCATAGCCGGACGGAGCGACGCGCAGACGGGAAATGAAACGCGAGAGTTGTTGATTCGCGCTTTCGAGGTCGGAAACGAGCGCGAGTTGATTGCTTCGCACCGCATCCTGTTGAACGCGTGTGAGCAAATCGCGCTGCGCGCTATATTGTCCGGTCAGACGTTCACGCAAAATGCGGTCCGCATCACGGCGGCGTTCTTTGGATTGATAGCCCGCGTAACCGGGAATGGCATTTGCGATGCTGCTAATAGTGGATTTCAAATCCCCCATGTTTGGTTCCTTTGACGATGCTGGTCGTCACTGCGAATTTCTGTTAGTGATACGTAGCACGCATCCGCGCGTTACGTGTTCGGTACGCCTTGTGGCGGCACGGGCGTCGCGGTGGTTTGCGGTGCGTTCGGTGGAATGAAAAGTTCGACGCCGCAGTACGGACATTTCACAATGCCTTTGCCGACAATTTCGCGCACGCCACCACAATTTGGACATTTGTTGCTGCCAACGCGCGATGCATCTTGCGAATAGAAGGTTGCATTTTTCCAATCAATGTAACCGCTGAACAATCCCTGCTGCACAAGTTCGTAAATGTAATTTTGCACTTGTTCGCGATTGAGCCGCTGCTCGACCATGATGGTATTGAGCGTGACTTTGCCTTGCGCTTGAATCATGCCGAGCAAGCGTTCCTTTTGGCGCACCACCACGAGTTCTTTTTCTTCGGCGGTGCCGCGAAAAAACAAAAATGCGCCGACGCCTGCAAAAAGCAAAAGGGGAATAACGCCAAACGCGCCGATGCCGAGAATGGTCGCCGCCGTCGTCGTTTGCCCTGATGCCGCGCCCGAACCGACAAAGAGCGAGACCACCGCGCAAATGACGAGTCCAACGACGATGAGAATGATGCCGATTGTTTTGCCGCCGCCTATCATGTTAGGTGTTAGTTATGCGTTATTAGTGTTCGCACCAAGTTTGACGAACGACTAATAACGCATAACGAATAATGCATACTGAATGACTTAACCAAATCCACTTGAACCGCCGCCGCCACCGCCGCCGCCGCCACCACCGCCGCCGGACCAACCCCCACCGCCGCCGCCGCCGGAACTGGACGGCGCGCTCGTAAAGATGGACGAGGTGGTGTTGAGCATCGAGAACAAACCATCGCTCATGGAATTGAGTCCGCGAAATCCTGCGGCAGATGCTTCGTTGAGGGATGGCATTCGTCCCCCGCCGCCTGATGGTGAACTGTCGCCGGTGCTGAGCGTACCGCCGCGATAGCCGCGTCCAGAGCCGTAACCGTAACCGCCGTACGGATAGTACCACGGTGGCGCGGGCGTATCCACTGCCGCGAATTTATTGACCCAGCTGTTTTCGAGCCCGAATGCAATCGCGTACGGCAAGTATTTGTCAAACAAATCTTTTGCTTCCCCGACGTTGGTATACTTTTCGATGTTCTGCAAGTAGCGTTTGAACGCGTTCCATTTTGCGGCTTCGGTCGAACCTTTGTCGGTGCGCTTGGGCATGAACTGTGCGAGAATCAAAAGTCCCGCGCCGAGCATTCCGAAAACGATGAGCGGACAAATTGCCAGGGGCGTAAGTTCCGCCAATCCGCCGAACGCGACGAAACCGATACAGCCGAGAATCACGAGCGCGGCGACGCCGAGAATCGAGTAACGCGTGCGCGTGTCTTGCGGACTCGATTTGAAATATCCTTCGCGTACTGTCTCATCGTACATGCGCTTTTTGATGTCGGGAAGATGTTTGTAAAACTTGTTTTTCAAATCCGAGAGTTCGCGTTCATGGCGACTGCCGAACATTCGGCTCACGAGATTTTGTTCATAGTCGCGCAGGTTGTCCTCGTTGCCCACGCGTTCAAACGTGAAATCGCGTTTTGTCCCGATGCCCATGAAACCGGGTTCGGATGTTTCGCTCATGCGAATTACGCCGCGCCGCGCCAAATCAACAATCGTCGCGATAATGTCCTGCATGTCCGCGCGTTGGTCGAGCAAAACGCCCGCAACACCGGGCGGTATGTCACTTGGCGGCGTCGGATAAAATTCCGCGACGACTCCGGCAGGACGGTCACGCCCGCGCGTGAACCACAGCAGATACAAACCGAGGCCGCCGCCAATCAACGCAATGATGGAAACAATGAGTGCGCCAAAATCAAGCAAGGGCTGTGTGGCGCGTCGTTGGTCGTCCGCCGACTGCCAGGCGGGGGGGGGGGCATCTACGATGCCGTGTGGAAATTGCGCGCGCAATTCCCATTCATCGCCTGCCGTGAAATTTCGTCCCGTGAACACGATTGTGTTGCCATCGAGAACACGCGCATTTTTAGAATTCTCGCCGCCGTTTTCGTACGTCGTCGCTCGGATATCTTTCGCAGACGCATTCCCGGGAAGATGCAGCGTTACGGTGGATTGATTAATCGTGTATTGACGGTCACTCTCGATAAATTTCCAAAAGAATTGGTCGCCCGCGTCGTACACACGCAAGCCGCCGTACACGATGTATTCGAGCGTAAACGTACGCGTTTGGTTCGTCGTCGGAGGGAAATACCACTTGATGCAGCGTTCTCCGTCCTGGTCGTACGTAGTGAACGTATTCGCGCGTCCGCTGCTGATAGCAGAATACTCGCGTCCGTTTTCGCTCACGCGCCAGTCGCCCCCGATGCGGTCCACTTTATCAAGTGGAATGCATCGAAACGCAAATGTAAAAGGTCCGCCGATGAAATCCACCACCCACGTTTCGGTAAATTCCATCGCGCCGTCGCCCTGACGAATCGTCACATCACCATCGCGGCGTTCGACGACAACGGATTTGCTTTGCGCAAAGGCGAATGAAGTGGTAAGGGCAAAGAGAAAGATGAGAGAAACGAGGAACGAGAAAAAGAGACGCAGATTCCGTTTCACAGGACAACTCCGTTTGGGATGCACGCATTCATTATAGGACAATCACGCGAAAAGTTACAAGAGCAATTACCGAGAGAATTTACGAGAGCAATTTTAAAAAGTAACGAGGGTCAGTACGCGCCGCGCGCCGTGAACAGCGCGGGAATGGTTTTGAGCAAAATCCACATGTCGAGCCACGGGGACCAATTTTCGATATAGTACAAATCGAGCATCACCATTTCGTCAAAGGTCAATTCACTTCTGCCGCTGACTTGCCACAAACCGGTTACGCCGGGCGCAACGTCAAGTCGGCGCTTGTGCCATTCTTCGTACTGTGCGACTTCATTCGGCAAAGGCGGTCGCGGACCGACGAGCGACATGTCGCCGTGCAGCACATTCAACAACTGCGGCAACTCGTCGAGCGATGTGCGCCGCAGCCATTTGCCCACGCGCGTCATGCGCGGGTCATTGCGAATTTTAAAGAGGGGACCGGTCGCTTCGTTCAAGTGCGCGAGTTGCGCTTTTTCTTCATCCGCGCCGACGCGCATGGTACGAAATTTGTACGCCGTAAAAATTTTGCCGCCGCGCCCGACGCGGCTTTGTTCAAAGATGACCGGACCCGGCGAGGTGAGTTTAATCAGGAGCGCGATGATGGCAAGGGGGATGAGCATTAACAACGAAAGCACGAGCGTCAGCAAAACGTCCATTACGCGCTTGAGCGAAAAGGCGCCGCTGCTGATTGCGGAATCTTTGACGCCGATAAGCGGGATGCCGCCGACGGCATCCACGGCAATTTTTGAGAGCGAAAGTTGAAAGAGGTCGGGAACGATTTTTACACGCGCGCCGGCGGCTTCGGCGTCTTGCATGATGGACACTATTTTTTCACGCGCGTGCCAGGGCAGGGTAATAATCACTTCATCCACCGCGCGTCCGCGCAGCAATTGGCGCAGCTGGTCGGTGCCGCCGAGCAATGGAAAATTTCCAATCGCCCCTTTTGTTGGGTCGTCGTCCACAAACCCCTCGATGCGATAACCGAGGTCGGGCTGTGCCAAAACATTTCGCATGATTGCACGCCCGATTTCACCCCCCCCCACAATCAGCGCGCGGTCAACGCCAATCCCGCGCTGACGCAGTCTGCCAAGCACCAAACGCAGCCCTACGCGCGAAATGGTCAAAACCAAAACAATCAAAATTCCCGCATACAAGTAAATGAGGCGCGAATAGAATTGCGGACGAAAGAAAAAGAAAACGAAAACGAGTATGACAATGCCGGTGAACGTTGCGGTCAACAAACCGTACATCTCTTCGAGCCACGAACGGCCGCGCACATAATTGTAAATGCCTTCGATGCGATAAATGGCGAGCAAACCCGCACTCAACAAAAGACTGATGGGGATGTATTCGGTGTACGCGACGTAATTCGCTTCGGCGACGGTGATGGGAAACCGAAGTTCATAACGGACGATGTAGGCAAGCCAAAACGCGGCATTGATAAGGACAAAATCAATACCGGCTTGCAAAAGCATCAAAGTTCGAGCGTGACGTCGCATGAAAATGTTTTTCAGGGAAATTGGGTGATTGCCGTCGCGGGTTGCGGCAAACCGAGCGCGAGCCGGTACGACTGCGCGGTGTTTTGTGCGGTGCGCGTCCAGGTGAATTGACGCGCGTGACGCACACCGCGTGCTTTCATTTCTTGGCGCAGTGTTTTGTCGGTCCACACGCGCACCAGCGCGTCGGCAATTTCCATAGAGGATTTCGGGTCAACCAACAGCGCGGCATCTCCGACGGCTTCGGGCAATGAGGAAACGTTCGAGGTAATTACCGGCGTACCGCTTGCCAATGCTTCCAGCGGCGGCATTCCAAATCCTTCATACTGTGAAGGATAGACGAAACACTCTGCCGCCTGAAACCAATAGGGCAGCTCTGCTTCTGCGACAAAGCCTGGGAAAAGGACGTCGGATTGCAAATTGTTCTCAACAATGACGCGCGTGATGGGCTCATCCATCCAGCCGCGTCCCCCCGCAAGGACAAGAGAATGCGGAAGTTTTATTTTTTGTTTTGCCAGTGCAAACGCGCGCAAGAGAGAAGGGATGTTTTTGCGCGGCTCACGCGTGCCGAGAAAGAGAATGAAATGTTCGGGTAAGCCGCGCGCGCGTCGAAACTTTTCAATTTCAATCGGGTCAATCATTTGAAAAAAATCCGAACTCACGCCCGGCAGAGCCACATCAATCTTTGCAGGGTCGCACTGCGAAAGATGTACTATATCGCGCTTGGTACTTTCAGAAATTGTAATAATGCGACGCGCGCGTTGTATTGCCGTGTGCGTGCCGAAGCGGAGATAGAGTCGTTGAAACGGACGAAAATATTCGGGATAGATGATGAAACTCAGATCATACACGGTGACAACGCTTGGCGTGGCATTCAAAAGGGGCAGCACATACGCGAGGGAATGAAGCAGCGCGTAATTTTTTTGAAAAAGATTCCACGCGAATAACGTTTGTTCCCAGAGGATGCGCGCGAGCGGTTTGTGGACGGGCAGGCGCGTGGTGCGTAATGTGATGTTTGAAAAAAGTTGAGATGCTTGCGCGGCGGTGGAATACACATCCAGTTCAAAATCCGATGCAGCACGCGGCAGTTCGCGCAAGAGATGATAGGTGTAACGCGAGATTCCCGCCGAACGATAACCCTCGTTCATGCGAAACAGTTGCGCGTTGAGTGCAGCGCGCGGAAGGACTCCTTGCATCATGTGCATTATATCACTGTGCCCGGAGTCTGATGCAAAAGTTTTTCGTACAATGCGTAGGTATCATCTACGACACGTTGTTGTGAAAAGAGTTTCTGCGCGCGTGCGCGTCCCGTGCTGCCGAGTCCTTGACGGCGCGTTTTGTTCTGAATCAATTCGGTGAGGACAGATGCCAAGGCGCGAACATCGCCTTCGGGTACAACGGCGCCTGCATCGCCAAGCACGTGCGGGATTTCACCGGAATTGGAACCAATGACGGGAACACCACACGCCATCGCTTCCATAATGACGCGCCCAAATTGTTCCTTCCAATTCGGCTGCGTTAGGGAAGGCACGACAAGAATGTCGAGTGAATTGTAAAAGTTCGGCATGTCGCCGGAAGAAACCCACGCGGCAAATTGCACGCGCGACGCGATGTTCAACTCGCGCGCAAGTTTTTCCAACGAGGCGTACAAAGGACCGCTGCCAAGAATTTTCAACTGCCATTCGGCTTGGACTTGAGCGAGAGCGCGCAACAGTACTTGAATACCTTTTTCGCGCACGAGCCGACCGGCATAGCCGATGATGATGTGTTTTTCATCGCGTTGTGCGGGGTTCGGCACAAACGAATCAGGGATACCAAATTGTGGAATGATTGAGATTGGTTTTTTGAAACCTTTACGATGTAGAACCCATTGTGCTTCGGAACTTCCGGCAATGGCGGCATCGGCATAGTCGTATACGCGCTGTTCCATCCAAGAAAAGGGCGGCGGATACTTGCGCAAGATATTTTGCCAAGAGAAAAACAAAATGCGCGCGCGTGAATTGAGGCGATGCATTGTGCGCGCGGCGTGATAGGTTGCTAGATTGTAGGGTTCTTCGTCAATGTGCAGAATATCCGGCTGAACGCGCGCGAGAATTTTTTCAAGCGTTGGGTAATAGAAAAGATGAAAGTGCCCATTGAAGCGAATGGGCGCAACAGAAAGGGTGTAGCCGTCCGTATGTTTTCGTTCCAATGGAATGGTGCCGCGCTCGTCGCGCCATGAAGGAGGAACGACGACATACAAGTCCAAATTTGGTTTGGCGGCGAGACTTGTCAGCTTGGTTTGATATTGACCGACGATACACGCTTTCGAAAGCATCAACACACGCATCCGCATGATTATAATGCATGGGCAAAGAAATTCGGATTTTGGCGCGCGCAATTGTGTTGGATTTCGCGACTCGCGTCGAAAATTTAAGGAAGTTTTAGAGGTAGGGTATTGACAAAGCCGATTGCGGTGATATAATGCACGACGCTCGTAAGAAATTGCGAGTAGGTTCTCGAAAGAGAGCAATAACAATCCAATCTGCAGGAGGTCAAAAAGAACAGCGAGCGAGTTTGCAAGGGAATATCGAATTTCCTCGTGTCTTTTTGTCTCCGCCTGAAGCGCAAGCCAGGGCGGTTTTTGTTGTCTAAAGGGAAGAAGTTTTTATCGTGACACACTGATCCTGCGGTTTTGCCCCTTACCAATTAAAGAGTGGAAGAGAGAGTGCGAGAGCGCCTGAGGATTCGGGTTGAGGAGACTCAACTGCGA
>CALMZO010000210.1 GCA_937870825.1 uncultured Chloroflexota bacterium
GGGTTTTGAATTCTCTGCTCATGCGTGAATTGTACAACAAAGTGGCAATTCTTTGTTCCTCTCCGACAAACTGCTAGACCCATTCACGCGCAAATTTATTCCGTCACGTGCCCGGCAAGGCAACAACACCCTTGCAGGGCGTGCCGGCATTTCTATCATCCTGAGGAAAGACATGAGTGAAATCGGTTTCTGTATCAAATTGAAAACAAATTACGACGATGCGATTGCGCAAGCAACCGCAGCACTAAAGCAGGAGGGCTTTGGCGTTCTGACGACCATTGATGTGCAGGCAACGCTCAAGCAAAAATTGAATACGGATTTTCGGCGCTATGTCATTCTCGGCGCGTGCAATCCTCCATTGGCAAATCGCGCGTTGGAGACGGATTTGGATGTGGGCTTGCTGCTGCCCTGTAATGTAATCGTCTACGAGGAAAATGGCGGCGCGGTCGTTTCGATTGTGGACCCGTTGTCCATGTTGGGCGTGGTCGCCAACCCCGCGCTGGAATCCGTCGCCAATGACGCGCGCGAAAAATTAAAGCGCGTCGCCGAAGAATTGCGCGCGAGTCAACAATGACGAATGCCGTCCGCCGCAATCCTCCGAGTTCAAACAAAAACGCGCGCATCAAATTTGATGCGCGCGTTTTTGTATCGGGTCGCCCCTCTATAACGGGAGCGTGAACCAAAACAGCGTCCCTTTGCCTACCTCACTCTCAACGCCAATTGCCCCGTCGTGCGCTTCCACCAACTGTTTTGCAATCGCCAAGCCCAAACCCGCGCCGCCGCCCGAGCGATAGCTGGCATGGTCGCGTGCGCGCGACTTGTCCCCGCGCCAAAAGCGTTCAAAGACATGTGGCAGCGCGTCCGGGGAAATTCCCGTGCCTGTATCGCGGACCTCCACACGCGCAAAATTTTTTTCCCGCGTCAATCGGACATGAATTGTCCCATTTGGCAATGTGTGACGCAGTGCGTTCGACAAGAGATTGCGCAACACTTGTTCGATACGCTGCGCGTCGAGAGGCAACGTCGGGAGATGCTCCTCGAGCGCCGTATTCAGCGTAATGTGCTGCTCGTTCGCTTGCAGTACGAATGCAGTCATCGTGCGTTCGATGAGCGCGCGTAAATCTGTCGGCGCGCGCTGCAACGTGAGTTGTCCCGCGTCCGCGAGCGCGAGTTCGCGCACATCGCCCACGAGACGCGAGAGCAAAAGCGTCTCCTCATGGAGTGAAGAAACCTGTTCTTGATTCAGCGGAAATACGCCGTCCATCATGGCTTCGAGATGGCTCTGAATCACGCCAATCGGATTGCGCAATTCGTGTGCAATGTCGGCGAGCATATTTCGCCGCGCCGTTTCGGAGCGCGCCAGTTGGTCTGCCATCGCGTTGAACGAACGCCCCACGCGCGCGATTTCGTCTTTGCCGCGCACGGACGCGCGCGCGGTTAAATCCCCCGCCGCGATTTTCGCGGATGCCGTCGCCAGGGCGTTGAGCGGTGCGGTAATTTGGCGAAAGAGCAGAAATCCCAAAACCAGCGCGACGGCGGCAGCGACCATTCCCGCCAGCAGAATGGAACGATTGACTTGGGCAAGAAAATCTTGCGCGGCAGTATCTGTAACCCCATGTATCATTTGTGCGTTCGCAAGCAGAGTTCCCACGCGTTGCCCGTCCACCTGAATCGGCACGCCGTCCGCGCGTTCGCTTGCTGTGACGCGCTGTCCGAGTCGGCTGTTGTCCGAAGCTGCAACAATGGTTCCCTCCGCGTCCGCGAGCCACAAGCCGCCGCCGCCCATCATCGCCCCCATCATTCCCCCGGAGCCATCGTTCAATAGTGGCGCAACGCCCTCCCAATTTCCGCGCATGCGATAGTACGCCGCGAGTTCATTCGCCAAATCTTGGGCGCGCACCATTTGTCCGCGAAACATGAATTGCTGAAAT
The DNA here is from genome assembly GCA_937870825.1 of uncultured Chloroflexota bacterium. GTDB lineage: Bacteria > Chloroflexota > Anaerolineae > UBA4142 > SHND01 > SHND01. The sequence goes on from CALMZO010000210.1 coordinate 1,932, forward strand.
TCAGACGCGGTAGTTTGATTCGCGATGAGCGCCACAATGACAACGCCGACGGCGATGATAATGGCGAACGCGCCCATCAAGCGAATAAAGAGACTCGTGCCAATCATTCTTGTTCCGTAAATTTATAGCCGACACCAAACACCGTCATCAGATAGCGCGGCTGTTTCGGGTCGTCGCCCAGTTTTTGACGCAAGTTTTTGATATGTGCATCAATCGTGCGTTCATAACCATCGAACGCCTCACCTTGCACCAGGTCCAACAGCTGCATGCGCGTAAACGCGCGCCCCGGATTTTTCATCAACGCGGCGAGCAAATCAAATTCAGTTGGCGTCAGTTCGACAGGTTCATCTTGTACCTTGACGACATGTTTCGTCAAGTCCATTTCAATCTCGCCGGCGCGCAAAATTTCGACGGGCGCGGTCTCCCCTTCGACGCGGCGCAGCACGGCGCGCACGCGCGCCACCACTTCGCGCGGGCTAAAGGGTTTTGTGATGTAATCGTCCGCGCCAAGTTCGAGACCGATGAGCCGGTCTGTCTCTTCAACCCGCGCCGTGAGCATGATGATGGGTGCACTCGATTCTTTGCGAATCGCGCGTGCCACGTCCAGCCCGTCCATTTCGGGCAAATTCAGGTCCAGTAGGACGAGATTCGGTCTCTCGCGGCGAAAGGCGGCGAGCGCGGACTTGCCATCACTCGCGGTCACAACGCCAAACCCCGCTTGCTCAAGATACGCGCGCAGAACGTTTACAAATTTCTTTTCATCGTCAACGACGAGAATTTTTTTGCTCATGAGGACTATTTTAGCAGAGGTCAGGGTTCGTGTCCGCCCCGCGTGCGCGGTACAAGACAATTGTTCCAAACAGCGTCATGAAGCGTGCGACCACCTCAACGCGTGGGAATCCCGCGCGCTGCAACTGGTCGGGGAGCAAGCCGTCTATCAAATCTTTAGTCCTTTCCAGATTTCGCATTACGCGCGAAACGAGGAACGCCAACGGATTGTGCGGTTTGCCAAAATCAATCACCCAGAATTCGCCGCCGGGTTTTAACACACGCTTCACCTCGCTCAACGCGCGCGCGCGGTCTTGGGTCGTCAAATGGTGCAAGACGAGACTGGAGAAAACGCGGTCAAATGAATTGTTCGGGTAGGGCAGTTGATATGCCATGCCTTGCTCCAAGGTGATGTTCACTCCATGCTGCCGCGCTTTGGCGCGCGCAATGTCCAACACTTGGGCGTCACCGTCGAATCCGACCACGTCGGCTGTCGGCTGACTCTGCTTGACGAGAATCGTCAAGGTTCCCGTGCCACAGCCAAGGTCGAGAACACGCGCGTTCGGCGTGAGACCCGCCTCGTGGATGAGGCGATTTTTGACAGTTTGTTCGCGCATTCCCCGTCGCAGGACCGGGTCATACAACGGCGTCAAAAATTTAAAGCGAAGGGCAGGAATATATTTTGCATCTTGGCTCATACGCGCTCCTTTTCAAATGCCTACGGCGAGATGCCCACGACAGTACGGTAACGCCACGGGTCACCACCGCATTTGCTTACATCTCTCAGCGTACCCAAAAACGGGACAAAGGGATAACGCCAAAGTGCGTGTTTCGCCCGCGCCGTTTGGCGGATAGAGTCCACTTGGCTGCGAACAAGGCGAACAATTCCATTGTAACGCGATTCCTGTGAGGAAAAATCGAGTGCACGTTTTTTTTCGGCGCGCATTGCGCGTAAACCAATTCTGACTACACTACGCGGCAATGACGGAAACCCAAGCCACACCGCGCTTTGACATCACGAGTCTGGGCGAAGCGATGCTGCGCCTGAGTGTGCCGCAGGGCGCACGCCTCGACGACGCGCGGCAGTTGGATGTGCAGGTCGCGGGGGCAGAAGTGAATGTGTGTGTTGCGTTGGCGCGACTTGGACGACACTGCAGCTGGGTTGGACGCTTGCCGGAACACGCGCTCGGCAATCTGGTGCTGCGCCAATTGCGGAGCGACGGCGTGGACGTGTCGGCGGTGCGTGTTGCGCCGAATGAACGCCTCGGCACTTTTTTTATCGAGTTTGCGGCGGAGCCGCGTGCAATTCAAGTCATTTATGACCGCGCGGATTCGGCGGCGGCGCGAATGAGGGTCGCGGATGTGGAGTGGGACTATTTGCTCGACACGCGCATTGTGCATTTGACGGGCATTACTGCCGCGTTGAGTGAAAGCTGCTACGAAATTGTAGTGGAAGCCATGCGCCGCGCGCGTGAGGCGAATGTGTTGGTGAGTTTTGATGTAAATTTTCGCGCGAAATTGTGGGATGCGCGCGCGGCAGGCGAACGCCTGCGTCCGCTGCTCGCCGACACGGATGTTTTGTTTTGCAAGAGCGCGGATGCGGCGCGATTGTTTGACTGCACGGGGCAAGCGCAAGAGCAGATGGAGCGATTGCAATCGCTGACGCGTGCGCGAATTGTGTATTGCACGTTTGGCGCAGACGGCGCGGCGGTTTTGACCAAAGACGGTTTTTTCAAGCTGCCCGCCATTCCCGTACACATCGTCGACCGCATCGGCAGTGGTGACGCATTCGCGGCGGGCGCGCTCGATGGCATTTTGGACCAGGACCCGTTTCTTGGATTGAAACGCGGGCTCGCGCTCGCGGCAATTGCCTTGTCGCAATTTGGGGACCGTGTCCTCACTACGCGCGCAGAACTGGACGCCGTCATGGCACAAGACGCGCGCGAAATCGCGCGCTAAAAAACGTATGACCACCGTAGAAAAAATTCTCGCTCACAGAATCATCGCCATCATTCGCCTGGACGAATACGCGCGGGCGGTCGAAATTGCGCGCGCCCTGCACAAAGGCGGGATTCAAGTTCTGGAATTTACATTGACGGGCAGAGGCGCCCTTGAAGCGATTGCAAACGTGCGAAAGGATATGGGCGATGCATTGTGCGTGGGAGTCGGTTCGGCGCTTGACGTGGACGAATCCAACGCGGCGATTGACGCGGGCGCAGAGTTTGTGGTGATGCCCATCGTGAACCCGCGCGTCCTTCACGCGTGCGTCAATCGCAATACGCCGGTGTTGGCGGGGGGATTTACGCCGACAGAATTGTGGACAGCGCACGAAGCGGGGGCGGAACTCGTAAAACTTTTTCCCGCGCATTTGGGGGGTCCCGGTTACGTGCAAGCCGTGCTTGCGCCGATGCCCTTTCTCAAACTTGTGCCGACGGGCGGAGTGAATGCGGAAAATCTGCGCGCGTATTTATCGGCGGGCGCGGTGGCGGTTGGAGTGGGCGGAAATTTAATTTCAAAACAGGCCGTCGTCTCCGGCGCGTTTCAGGAAATCACCGCCGCGGCGCGCGCGCTCGTGCAGCGAAGCGGGTAGCATGTGTCAAGATAAAAAAAATCTTCGCCAAACGCACGTCAGGGAAAGGAGGTAAAAACCCGAACGTACGTATGGCGAAGGCAGACCCCAGCTTGAGCCAAGCACCCAAAGGTATCCAATTGCGCCAACCCCAAAGCGAATTGAAACGCGTTGACCCAAGGGCGGGCACTCAACCCATCCACGCATAGGTGTGGACGGTTTGTTACATCTTACTTGCTTTGCTCAATTTTTTTCCACATTTCGTCCAGCGAGGGCCACGAATCTTCGGCATCCATCCGCGCGCAATCTTGCAACACCTCGAATTCTTGCGAACAGGGCATACACATGAGGACGTGATGCAAAATGTCGAGCAGTTCTTTTTCTTGGACATTGCCCTGCATCAATGCCTCTATCAAACGCGCCGAGTGTTTCGCGCATTCGTCGCAGCTCACTTCTTGTTCGCGCGTGCGCGCGATTTTGACCATGAACGTTTCCAGTTTGATGTGGGTCACACGCATACCAATCAACCTCTGTTTGTGTGTCATTCTCCGCTTGCAGCTTACGCTCCGCGCGGGGTAGGATGAACTCAAGCCATACGCGGCGCAGGCGTACTCCCAAACAAATTCAAAATTTCAGCCACATCAAACCCGCGGTCTTCCAGACGACGCTTCAATTTGGTGCGCGCGTCGTGTACCATTTTGTATACCGCGTTGCGGTTCATGCGAAACTCTTTTGTGACCACATCCACCGGCACATCGTCAAAAACGACGGCGGTGAGAATTTTGCGCTGGCGTTCGGTCAATTCATTTTGAATTACATCCCGTACGGTCTCCCAAATTTCCTGCTGCTGCGCGCTGCGGTCCGGGTCCGGTGAATCTTTGTCCTGGAATTGAAAATCGGGCAGGTCCGAATTTTCCAGAATTTTGTCCAGCGATAAATTTTTCCACCGCTGCCGCCGCGCTTCGACCAGCGACATGTTGATGGCAAAACGGTACGCCCACGTCGTAAATTTGCTTTCGCCGCGAAATTCGCCCAAATTTTTCAAAATCGTCAACAACGCATCCTGCGCCAAATCTTGCGCGACCTGTTCCAATTCCTCACGCGCCAAGCCGCGCAGGTCGCCCGGATTCTGACTGAAAAAATACAGCACGGCGCGCAGCAAATACAGGCGCAAATCTTCGATCGCCTCCGCCTGCGCCGGCGTGCCTTCGTCGCGCAATTGTGACAACCATTCGGGATTTGTACGTTGTCGAACACGCGTTTGACTCATGCTTTTCCTTCTCTCTGATTCCACACAACCACTCCGGCTCCTTGCGATGCTTGCACCGGCGAAACCCATGCCTCGATGCCGGTGCGTTCTTGATATTCTCGCGCCACGTTCTTACAAAAGTCTTGTACGTTCTCGTTGTGAACCAGATTCACCGTCGCGCCGCCCCAGCCCGCACCCGTGAGCCGCGAACCCAAACAGCCGGGCTGGCTGCGCGCAATGTCAATCATCGTATCCAATTCGGGGGAACTCGCCTCATAGTCTTCGCGCAGACTCGTTTGGGACTGTGCCATGAGTGTGCCAAATTTTGCGGCGTCGTTGCGCGCCGCCGCGCGTGCCGCTTTTTGCACGCGGTCATTTTCGGTAATCACGTGCCGTGCGCGCCGCATTAAATTTTCGGGCAGGTGTTTCGCGACGATTTTGAACTCTTTATAAGATACGTCGCGCAAGGCAGGTACGCGCTTGCCCAAAAGTTGCCCCAAAAGCATTGTCGCATTCTCGCATTCCATCCGCCGCGTGTTGTAATCCGAACCCGCGAGATGCCGCTTTTTATTCGTATCCGCAACGACGACGGTAACACCGCGCGGGAGGTTCACGGTTTCATACGTGAGCGCGCGGCAATCAATTTTAATCGCCGCACCGCGTTCGCCCAACGCCGACGCATATTGGTCCATGATGCCGCTTTTCACACCGACAAAATTGTTTTCCGCTTTCTGACACAACTGCGCTACGGCGACGCCGCCCAAACGACGCGGCGTGAATGCTTGCAGAATCGTCGCCGTGCAAACCTCCAAGGCGGCGGACGAAGACAAGCCCGCGCCCGACGGCAAGTTTGAGGAAATCGCCGCGTCAATGCCCACCAGTTTCGTTTCATACTGCGACAAATAAAACGCGACCCCGCGCACATAATTCGCCCAACGATACTCGTGGTGATGTGAGATATCGTCCAACGCAAAGACATCGGTTTGTCCATCCTGCACATCGAGCGCCGTGATATGGACTTGATTGTCCGGGCGCGCCCGCGCGGCAATCAATACATCGCGGTCAATTGCGATGGGCATTACGAATCCTTCGTTATAGTCCGTGTGTTCGCCGATGAGATTGACGCGTCCGGGCGCGCGGGCAATTTTTTCCGGGGGGGTGCCGTACCGTTCTTGAAATTTCGAAACCAGTTTTTCGAGCGTGTCCATGCAAAATCGAATCAATTCTTCATGCGCGCGATATTTCGCCGCACGCGGGTCAAGCGGAAGTGAAATTATAACACCAACGCATTTCAAGAATGAATTTCACCCATGCGCGTTTGTGAGTTCACAACGCGCGTCTGCGCGTTCATCGCGCGCGCACACAACCGTTTTTGAATTGGGTAAACCGGGAATGGGCTAGTCCTCCGGCGGAAATTCTTGCGCGGGGTTTGATGCGGGGGGAGGCAAATCGGCAGACCGAGCAGGTGTCTCGACGACGTTCTCGGGAATCATCAACGCGCTGTCGCCGTTCGAATCGTCTGTTGGCGGCGCGGCGGATTGTGCGATTGTGATGGTGGGTTGTGGGGACGCGTGCGCGAGTTGTTGGCGCTCCGCCATCATCAAACGATGATATGCCACAATCGCATCAACAATGGTGCGCGTTTGGTCGCGCGTATTGCGTTCCGTCTCGCGCAATTTCAAAGTGAGAATGCGCTCGGAGATTTCATCGGCGACCACGCGCGGGTGCGCGACACTGATAAATGTGAACGGGTCGGCGTTGCCCGCGACGCGCGTGATGACGTCGCCGTAATCGAGCAGCGTGTTGAAAAAACGCGGGCGCGCGCTGTTCACATCTTGAATTTTTGACAGGTCGGCTTTTTGTTCCGTGTAACGCAAGCCAAACGGCAAACTTTCAATGTCTATGATTTGCGTTTCCGTCAAGCGGTACAAATCTCTTTGCCAATCCAGCCACTGCCACACGACAAAGCCGAACGCGATAAGCATCAACGCGCCCATCGCGAAATACACACCGTTCTGCGCGAGTTGCAGCGCCGTTCCGTACACGCTGATGCCTATCGTAATTGCCAATAGCAAAAGAAACGCGGCAAGATAAATCCCCGTCTGCTGCAACAATACAACTGGATGTTTGCGCCACGTCACGATTTTGCCGTCGCGAATTTCTGTGCCGAACAGGGACTGCCACACCATGTGGAGACGCTTTTGCATGGTGAGGGGTTTGACTACCGGTTTCGGTTTTTCCGGGGGATTCGGCTGTTGAAATACATAGTGCCGAATTTCTCCTGCAATTTGATTTCGAAGCCGCTCGCGTTCCGACGCGCCGCGCCGTTCGACGACTTTGGATTTTTCGCCCTCAATCGCGCGTTGAATTTCTTCGACGTGGGCGACTTGTTCAAACACCAGCCCCGAATCGCTCGCCGCCGACGTGAGCCGCAAGTCCGAGATATTGAGAAAAACGGAAATGGGTCCGCCGCGCTCGACTTTTTGTGATTGAATTTTTTCGATGGCAATTTCCTCGCGCGAATCGGAGAAAAAGAGGACTTGATTGATTCGCACCGCGCGTTTGTTGGTAATGATGTACATGTCATTCCACCAATTCAGCGCATTCCACGCGAGCCAAACTAACGAGACGATGATGACGCCAAGATAAACAAAGACAACCCACGACAACGCTTGCACCACTTGAAAGCGCTGCGAGAGAAAAAAAGCAACGGTGAACAACAACGCGACGAAAACGGGCAAGCGAATCATCAGGAACAATGCCCACCAATGCCGCCGCGTCATGATACCAATGACTTCACCCGGCGCGAGCCAGTCCAGACCGCGCGTTAATTTTTCGTATTCCACGCGCAGTTCGGGCATGTGGTCCAGCATGTCGGGAAATTTTCCGAGCAGCGCGTCCCAGTCCCGTCGTTCCACGACCCACATTTCTGCCTGCCCCACTGCCTCAAACGTGTATTCAGCCGCTTCTTGGGTCGTGAACATTTTCACGCCAAAATAGTCGCCCGGACCTTTCGAGCCAATCGGTCTTTCATTCCCGCTGCGGTCCGTGGAGCGCAAATTGACATAGCCCGAATCCACAATATAAAAATTCGTCGTCGGTTCTGCCTGATTCAAAATTTTGTCGCCCGCGACAAAGGGGCGCAAGTCCATCATATCTGCCAGCGCCTGAAATTCTTCGGGCGTGAGATGCTCCAGAAAATAAACCTGCTTGAGTGCTTGAACCGCGTTCATAAAAAGGACAGACCCTACAAATTGTCTTTTAATTTCTCCGCCGCGCTTTTCGTCATTCCTTCGACCTGCATCAATTCCTGCACGTTCGCCTCGCGAATCGCGTCAAGCGAACCAAATTTCTGCAACAGCGCGCGGCGGCGGCGCGGACCGATGCCCGGAATCGCGTCAAGCTGCGAATGCAGTCCTTTTTTCGCGCGCAGCGAACGATGATAGGTGATGCCAAAACGATGCGCTTCGTCACGAATTCGCTGCAACAAGTGTAACGCTTGCGAATTTTTTGGCAACCTTAAAGAATCGGCGCGATGCGGCGTGAACACTTCTTCTTCGCGCTTGGCAAGCGAAATCAATTTTACGCCTTCGATGCCCATTTCGCGGAACACCTCTTGCGCCGCGCTCAACTGTCCTTTACCGCCATCAATGATAACCAGGTCGGGCATCCGCGCCCATGATTCATCATTTTTGCGTTCGGCGACGCGAATACCCTTGCTCAAGGGCATTTTCGATTTTCGCTCCTTTACATTCGTTCGGGGCAAGTTGCTGCTGTTTGATTTATCATCCGGGGACGGAGATTGTTGGCTCTCGTTTCTCGTTTCTCTATTCTCGTTTTGTGCGCTCTCCCTCTCTCCATCACTCCCGCTCTCCATCACTGCGTCCCATTCTCCCGCCCCCTGTTCCGCCTTTTTCGCTTCGTGATACCGCTTGAAGCGTCTCCGCAGCATTTCCTGCAAACTCGCAAAATCGTTTGGACCCTGCACCGTTTTGATTTTGAATTTGCGATAGTCGCTCTTTTTCGCCGCGCCGTTTTCAAAGACCACCATCGCGCCGACGGAATTGGTGCCTTGAATGTTCGAGATGTCGTAGCATTCCATCCGAAGCGGGGGGTTTTCCATTTCGAGCGCTTGCTGCAATTCTTCGACGGCTTGCAAATGTTTTGTTTTGTCCGCGAGCCACTGCTGTTTGATGGTTTCGAGCGTGATGCGCGCGTTTTCTTCCGCCATCTGCATCAATTCATGTCCGCCGTTGTACGGCACGCGAATCGTCGTCGTCGAACCTTTTTGCTTGAGCCACGACTCGATAATTTTTGCCTCGTCAATCATTTCCGGCAAAAGAATTTCGGGCGGAATGTATGCGGCTTGGTCATAAAATTGTTGGACAAACGACGACAACACATCATCCGTATTCGCGTGCGCCGTTCCTTCCAAAACAAAATACTCGCGTCCCAACAATTTTCCCGCGCGAATGAAAAACACCTGCACGCACGCGTTGCCGTCATCTTTTGCGAACGCAATCACGTCCTGGTCAATCATTTGCGGCGAAACCACTTTTTGATGTTCGGTAATGCGCGAAATCGCTTGCAGTTGGTCACGAAACACCGCCGCGCGTTCAAATTCCAAATTCTCCGCCGCGCTCTGCAACTTGCCGTGAATGTTTTGTGTCACCTCTTCGCTGTGTCCTTGCAAAAATTGCGAGAGGCGGTCAATCATGCCGCGATATTCGTCACGCGACGCCGCGCCTATACACGGCGCAATGCACAAACCAATGTCATAGTACAAACAGGCGCGTTTGTCTTTGCCCGTAATCTCGCGGTCACACGTCAGGTACGGGAAAATTTTTCTAAGGGTGTCGAGCGTTTCATGCACTGCCCACACGGCGGTGAACGGACCAAAGTAGCGCGCGCCGTCGTCGTCCATGCGCCGCGTCATGAATACTTTGGGAAAATTGTCCTGCCACGTAATTTTGATGTACGGATACGTTTTCGCGTCTTTGAGACGAATGTTGTATTTCGGGCGATACTTTTTAATGAGGTTGTTTTCGAGGACGAGGGCTTCGAGTTCGGTATCCGTGACGATGAATTCGATTTTTTCGACGTACGTGGTCAACGCGACGACTTTGGCGTCGAACACATTGCCGTGAAAGTACGAACGGACGCGATTCCGCAAATTCACCGCTTTGCCGACATAAATAATCGTGCCGTCGTCATTCTGCATCAGATAGACGCCGGGTTTCGTCGGCAGCGTGTCGAGAGTTTGTTGGATGGTGGGTTTGATGGCGGACATCATTTGTTCTTGCTCATGCGCGCTTGGTGTTCTTCAAGAATTTCATGCCAAATATCCAACACACCCGTTTCATGTGCCCAATACGCAATGTATTCAAAATCAATCGTTTGATGATGTATGTCGAGCATCGCCAAAATATCCCGCGGATGTTTCGGCATCCTGCCTTCTTGAAAATATTTTAGTTTATACACAATCACAGCTTCAATCGAGTACATAATTGCTTGGGCATTGGATTCGGTGTCATATGCAACGCGCTGGGTGCGTTCAAACAGTGATATTTGGAGGGGCGTTGGCTCAACCAAGAACAAGTCTGCCTTGTAACCGCTTTCTGCATCAATAACGTTGAAAGGCGTATGCCAGATTACGGGATCCAAGATTCCATCAATATAAACATAGTACCCAAGGGCTGTGAACGCTTCGATAAATCGTTCTGATGCAGAGAGAGGCATTCAATCGAGATGTCAATGTCATTCGTCGAACGATACGCGCCGTATGCGCTACTCGCCACCGAGCCACCGATGGCGTAGCGAATGTTCAGGGTTTCGAGTGTCGTGATGATGCTGCTGGCAAACTCGTGAAATGTCTTAGCCATAAGCGTGTTGTACTTGCTGACTCACCCGCGCGGCGAGTTCGCTTTCGCTGGCTTGAGGAAATTCTTGGCGCGCAACATTGAGGGCGAGCTCACGCAGAAAATCGCACAGGTCAAACATGAGACGCAGCCGTTCGGCATTGGAAAGCTGCGCGAGCATACGCATTTGCTGCATATCGAGTTCACTCGATGCCATGCGAATTATTTCGCGTGTGCTCAAAGGCGGATGCAGGAGAGATGACATACGGCAAAAATTATATCACAATTGGAACACGCGTTCGCAAAATCTTTTTACGGTTTGTGGAATTAAAAAAACGCGCGCCCTCGCGGACGCGCGTTTTTTTCGCAACGTTTATTGGGGCCACTTGAGCGGCGGACTGGTCGAAGAATTTGTGGATGCTTTGACAGCTGCCATGTTTCGCTTGCGTGACCAAATCACGTACGCCGCGAGCAGCATCGCAATGAACGCAAACACCAACAGCGCGGGCGCGAGAATCGCCGAGAGGGTCAGTCCCACAGCTGCCACATCTTCTACCGTACTCACAATCGGATTGCCCACACCGCCGGTTGTGACGGTCACCAATGGACGCGCGGTTGCTTTGGTCGCGTGTACGCCGAACGCGACGAGCAAACCAAGAATCAACGCAATCACCGGATTGACTTGGGTAATCACGTTCGCTTCGGACGCGAACAGAATCGCGCCAGCCGCCGGACGCACAAACGTTTGAATGACATCGTTCGCGTGGTCCACGAGTGGAATCTTGTCGGCAAAAAATTCAATGCCGAGCAAAATGACCAGCACGCCAATGACCCACTCGTTCGCGAGCAAGTCGAACGGCGCGGACAATTTGATCCAATCGGTGAAACGCGCGGTCAGTCCGACAAGCAGCAACGGAATATACGCGTTGAGACCGCTTGCGGCGGAAAGACCAAAGGCAGAAAGAATGGAAGCGAGACTACTCATCAGGAAAACTCCCTCATTTCCCTTGATGCCCTTATTTCCTTTTCGAACGGGGAAATAAAGGAAAGGAGGGAAATTATGCCGACGGCGCAGGTTCGTACGGACCCTGCATCATGCTCGGCGGCTCATCCATCGGCGACGCGGGCGGCAGCATCGTGGTGTCCGTCGGATTCATATTGGAGCGCGCGACTTGCCCAAATAGGTGCGCGGCGACCAAATATCCCCAGAATGTTGTGAAAAACACGCCAACGAAGCACGCGATGATTCCGAATCCTGCGATGAAATTCGCCACAATCGTGAGCAAGAATGCGATGAGATAATTGCCGGGGTTCGCGCGGATAAAATCCCACGCGCCGCGAAAATCCCAAAAGGTATTGATTTGATTGTTGATGGCAAATTTTGTCATCGGCGCGTACACGAACAAATTTATCGCAATGCCGCCAACGAACAGGACACAGTACAGACAGGCGATTACGAGACCGCCGAGTGTGGCAAGCCCATCACTATCGCCGCCGCTCCCCATTGCGCCAAGCGCGGTAGTTGCCAGCGCCATGCAGCAGACGAGCAAAATCAGCGGACTTGCCCAGATTAAAACGCCAATCATCGCGTACAAGCCCTTTACAAACAAATCTCCGATGTTGTTCCATTCGGGCAATGGATTCGGGTCGCCTTCGTACACGCGTTTGGTTACTGCAAGTCCATAACCGACCAACAAGGGGATAGGAATAATCAACACCGATAAGAGGACGACGAGACCCCCAATCGCAATTTTCGCGATCCAGTCTTTATCTTCAAACATAAACGTAAACGACTTGCCGATATCCATGACGCCTCCTTGAGCGGAACTCGATACCGAATGGGTACAAGGATTGTGGAAAAATCATATTCCGATTTTTCCGAAATTTCCTACGACGCGATTATAGCAAAAGTTACGTCTCGTCACAATGCAAAGAAAAGGACGACGTAGGCGATGATTACATCGCGTACGTCGTCCAAGAATGCCGAGACGCAGAATCGGACTGCGGACACTGCGGTTTTCAGCCGCATGCTCTACCAACTGAGCTATCTCGGCGGGCGAGAAAACATTGTATTCACTTTGACGTTCGTGTCAAAAAAATTTGCGCTGCCCGTTCATCGTCATTGACGAACGAAACAGCGCAGTAGTTTGTCGCGGTTATCTCCCCACACAGACGCCGATGCGAGGAGATAACCTTTCGAAAAGGAGGAGAAGAAGTACAAAAGGAATAAAAAAACCACAGGTCAAATCTGTGGTTGTGGCTACAGACTTGTCCCTTTCATTGCCTACGAAGTTAGCTGTCGGGTTAGAACTGAAAGATATTCTTTCGGTTACGTTTTCTATAACCGAATTCACCCCGTAATTGGTTCCTCCGTTCCCTGATTCCGTTCAGGGATTCGGCGACAAGAACTATTCGATTGTGATTTGCTTATATCACGATTCAAAAAGCTTGTCAAGCAAAAAACGATATTTTTAAGGTACACCTTGTTCCTATTCCATACAAGGCATCCGGTGAGCGCGCGTTGCACAACACCCGCTCTCGGGCGAAAATACCCCGGCAGAGAGTTCCACTGCACGCGTCACAAAAACAATTTTTCCAGCCCATAAAAAAACAACCGCCGAGTGTGTTCGGCGGTTGCTGCGCTCTCGAGAGCACCTTGCGAGTGGCATTCGTTCAAACAGGGAGCGGCATCAATATCCGCCGCCGCAATACAGACCGGGCTGGCACCAATTCGGATTGTAGTGTCCGCCATGGTTCGGGTAGTACGGTGTATAGTACGTGTTATACGGGTATTTGTAATAGCCCGACACCGGATACGGCGGCACAAAACGGTACGAACAGTTCCAATAACTGTACATACAGACTTTGTTGTAGCCCGAACCCGGGTAGACATAGCCGTACCCGTAGCCATAACCCCACGGTCCGTCTGCCCGTGCCGTCGTCGCCAGCGGCGCCACTACTGCCAAGAGAATCGCCACTGCCAGAACGATAAACAACGCTCGCTTCATGTGTCTCACCTCCTCTGGTTGAGCCATTGTGTTTGTTTCGAAATTTTCGCTGCGCGTGGCAACAAAAATTTCGGTGGGTAATTTGTGCAGAAATTATACAAGGAAAACATGCCGTTGTTTCAGTGACTTGCCTATCCGAATCGCAAAAATGCGTGTAGTAACCGTTTCGTAATATGACTATGTGAAAATTGCTTACAAATAAAAAACAAGCGCACACGCGATTGTGTACGCTTGTTCTGTAACATTGTCCGAGCTCGAGTCAACCGCGCCCGTTCGCGCGCATCGGTCCCACCCAATCGGTCATCGCCTTTGTCACGCGCGCTTCGCGAATGGCAAACGGCACATCGCCGGGCTGCAAAAGTTGAACGTTGAGAAATTGCGTTTGCACGGGCGCAAAGGAAATGTTGATGGCTTCCGCGTTGTTTTGCTTTTCCGCGATTTTTTGCCAGCCGCCCGCTTGCTGATTCCACACGCTCACACGATAACCCCACGGAATTTCATCTTTTGGCGGCGTGAGCCGCAGACCGCTCACACTTTCCACGCGTCCCAAGTCCAATTGAAACCACATGTTCGGCGCTTGCGCTTCCACCGTCGTCCACGCGGTTGTGGGATTGTCGTCAATCGCGTTGTGCGCGTATTCGTTGTTGTTGCTCGCCGTCGCGTTCCACGCGGGACACGAATGAATTTGCACTTCGCTAATCATCCATTCCTCATCGTGCGGCGCGAGCAAATCAATTTGCGCGTATCGTACCTCGAACGGCGCGAACGTTGCCACCACATCGCGCGAGTTACCTTGCGCGATGGCGTGAACGGTGCGCCACAATTGCCCGTCGTTCGAAACGCGCACCGTATATGCGAACGGATAACCATGCCCCGGCGAACGGAACGCGATGCCGTCCATCAAACGCGCGTCGCCAAAATCGACGCGGAACCACATCCCTTGCGTTTGACGCGCTTGGTTTGTCCAAAACGAACCGAGGTCGCCGTCAATCGCAAGAATCGCCGACGCGCCGTTGTGACTTGCTTCCGCGCGCCACAGTGTCGTTGCCGTCGGTACAGCCGTCACATTCACCGGAAGCACAAGCGCGGGATTGCCCCCGTCGGCGAACCATGAGATGCCCTCCGCGATTAAATCCCAATGCAGTTGGTACACCCCGGGCGCTGTCGGCGCGGCGAGCGACGCGGCGAAATCAATTTCATCTTCGGGCTTTACATCTTGCGGCAGCGCAGTCCGCAATTCCTGAACACCAAACTGCTGCGCGCCGTTCGCGGTGAACCATTGATACGCAATGTGAACGGGATGCGCGCCGTCCGTCTGCCAAACGCGTTTGCCGATGTTGGCGATGCGTAATGCTACGTCAACAGTTTGTCCGACGACGAGATGCGCGGGCGTGTTGTGCGCGATAAATTCCGCGCCCCATTCGAGGGGGGGGGGCTTGATGCGGACTTGCGTTTCGGCTGCGCTTGCAGAGAACCATTCATCGCCGCGCAGCATATCAAATTGCAAAGTGTAATCGCCGGGCTGCGCGGGCGTGTGAATTTCAACATTTTCGAACGTCACACTTGCGCGCGGCGGCACATCATTTAACATCACGCGCGGTCCGGGATAGGTCGACGCGTTCACCTCATCGCCAATCATGTTGAACCAGCGATACCCGAGCCGCACCGCGTCCGCGCCTTCCGCGCGCCACAAATCCGCGCCCGCGTTTTTCACCACAACGCGCCCGCTCACCGTTTCACCCGCCGTAATCTGATTTTGCGGAATCGCGAAAATTTCCTGGAACTGTGCGACGAACGGCAGCGCGTCCGTTTTCACCGCAACTTGCGCTTCAAATAATTTTGCGCCCGCCGCCGAAAACCACGTCACGCCTTCGTGATGCAAGTCGAACGCGAGTTTGTATTTGCCTTGCGGAATCGGCGCGCGCACGACAACATTTTCAAACGTCGCCATGCCTTGCGGCGGGACATCGTCGCGCAATGAAAAATTTCCCGGATACGACGCGAGCGCGATTTCGTTTCCGTCCGCGTCGTACCAGTGATAACCAAGACGCGTTGGAGCTTCGCCGGATGCGTGCCATGTTTTCGCGCCGATGTTTTGTACTGTCACTGTTCCCGTAATCGTCTCGTTCGGTTCAAGCGCGCCGCGCACATCCAAAAACAAATTCACCCACTTGACCGCGTAATCGGGAATCGGCGTAAAGACACGCACCACCTGGTCAAACGTTTCGACGCCCTGCTGACTAAACCACGTCAACGCTTCGTGCGACAAATCCCAACGCAGCGTGAACGTGCCTTCGTAATGCGGCGCGCGCAGCACCACATTGCTGAACGTCGCGGTCTTGCCGGGCGGCGTCTCTGCGTCCATTTCAAAATTGCCCGCGTACGGATTCACCGGAACTTGGACGCCTTGCGCGTTGTACCAACGATATCCGAGCCGTACGGGATTCGGTCCGTTTTTGTACCATGTGCGCGAGCCGAGATTTTTGATGGTGACGTTGCCGATGGTGTTTGCATTCAGCGCGATGCCCTTTTCAGGGACGCTCATCACGCGTTCCCATTCCGCCGCGTACGGCGGCGCGAGAACGGTGATTTGCAAATCGCGCGTCGGTGAACCGAACGCGCTGAACCAGGCATGTCCTTCTTGAATCAAATCGAATTTGGCAACGTACTCGCCCTGCCACTGCGGCGCGCGCAGTTTTACATTTTCGACAATCGCCGTTTGTCCCGGCAAAACGTTTTGCGAAAGCGAAAAATGTTCGGCGGCGGGCGCGAGCGGAATTTCGACGCCTTGCGCGTTGTACCAGCGATAACTCAAACGAATGGGATTCGCGCCGCCCGCCAGCCATGCTTTCGCGCCAACATTTTTCACGACAATGCGTCCGCTCACGACATCATTCGTCGTCAATTGATTTTGCGGCACATTGAGAACGTTGACCCACTGCGCTTTGAAATCGGGCGTCGGCGGCAGACCGGGCCAACGCAAACGATAATCGTGCTGTAACGCCGCGCGCAAATCATTGACCGCCTGCGGTTTGTCCGCAAGTCCCCAGCCGGGCGGGTCTGTCGGGAGCGACTGCCAGCGCGAAAAACAAACGGCTTGAATCGGCTGATTGCTCGCATTCGCGTTCCACGCGTTAATTTCCGCGAGCGCGGCTTGCATCCAGTTGCGGTTCGCATTTGTCCAGCCGGGTTCGAGCGGCGACGCGGCGGTAATGAACACGGGCAAGTTTCGCATCGTCGGCAGGACAGCGGCGAGAAAATCGCGGTATGCGCGAAAATGCCAATTGCGATTTTGAAATTGGTTGACGCCTTTGGCATCGCTCGTGATGAAATTCGCGTCGTAGCCGTGCGTGTGCGCGTGGAGTGCGAGCGCGTCCGCATTCCCCCCTTGCGCGGTGATTTGAAAGAGCATGTCCGCGAAATAGCGCACCCAATCGCCCGACGGATTGCCGGGATATGTCGTCTGCGTATTGAACGGCGCAATCGCGGCAGGCACGACAAAATCGTGTTCGTGTCCGGGCAGCGCGCGAATCGCTTTGCGCGCGAGATTGAAACAACGCGCGTACATTTCAGGCGTGACCAATTCACCGGAATTGACCGCGCCGTCGTACATGGCGCGTTCGCGCGCCGCGTTCGGTTCATTGCCAATCACCCATATCCGCGCGCCTTTGGATTTTTTTACAAAGTTGGCGCACTGCTGCGCGAACAAATCGTAATCGTGGGAGTTGGGAAATGCAGCTTGCGGCGCGCCGCTGTTCGAGAGGACGACGATGACGCCGAGTCCCTTGTCCGCGAGATGCGAATAGTCGCCGCTCGCTTCGGGCGGTTTCACCTGCGCGCGCACGACAATCCAACCGGGCTTGCCCGCCGCGAGCAGATGCGCCTCACCGCCCGCGTCCACGAGACCCGCGAGATAATGCGGCAGTCCAAGATAACGCGCATCATCCGCTTTGGGCAGTCGGGGCGCTTCATGAATCGCCCTTACAGGGCGTGTGGGAAGGGGGGGCTGGGGGGGGGTCTGTCGCACCACGATTGAACCTCAAGGAAAAGAGTACGCGGGATTATAACATAAGGCGTTGGACGTAGGGGCAATTCATGAATTGCCCCTACGTCCAACGCCGCGCGAATTTTCCTGATCGTTTTCCCAATTCGCGGGATTGTTAATGATGTACGCGCGGACCGCATCCAATTCACGTTCATTTCGAATGATGTGTTCGTAATAGTTGCGCTGAAATAATTTTTTGTCGAACGGTTCCCAATTTTTTTGACGCACTCCTTTGATATATTCATCGGTCACAATGGATTTCCAAGCGCCCAATATATTTCCTAACTTCGGGTCATGTTTCGTATCAGCGCCGCGCGGAACTTGATTTGTTGGGGCAACGCCTTGTGCTTGCCCCGCGTGTGCTTGCCCCATATCAGAGGGCGAGGACAAGCCATCGCCCCTACGTTCGGTGATGACCAAAATCCCGTGGACGTGATTGGGCATGACGATGAATTCATCCAATTCGATATTTGGAAATCGTTCGGGCAACGTGTTCCATTGCTCCCAAACCATTTTGCCTGCGTCATTCAAAATTATTTCACCGCTCAGCACATTGCCGAACAGACACGCGCGATACTGCACGACAATGGTGAAATAATACGCGCCCGCCTGTGAATAATCATATCCTTTCAGACGAATGGAACGACGATGATGGATTTGCGGATTGTATGACATTGTTGATACGTTCGTAGGGGCAATGCCTTGTGCTTGCCCCGTCTCCGAACATTACGCGCATTCCGAACAGGGCGACCACAAGGGTTCGCCCCTACACCTTCGCGCGATACCGTATTATTTTATCATCGCGCGTCAACGAAAAATATTTCCGGGCGAGGCGCTTGTTGCATCAGATAACGCGGCGTGTTAGAATTTTGCGCGATTCAATTGACGCGCGCGACGTTCAAAGTTGGCGAAGAACTCTATCGCAGAAACCTTGAAGGTCTAATAATTCTTTCTGTCTATGGACCCCATCACCCTCCTCTCCACCCTTTTCTCCGCCATTGCCGCAATCGCGGCGGCGGCGGCAATTTGGTTTTCGATGCGCGAGCGGCAGTCGGATATGAAAGAGGATTTTGTCCTCTGGGCGATTGAACGCTTGCGTGACCCTGCCGTGCGCGACGCGCGGCGAAAAATTTACTTATTGACAGCGGACGAATGGAAGGAACTCGAACAAGCGGTGCGCGACCGCCGCGCCGACCCGCGCCTCGACAGCATTCGCCTCGTGTGTCTCTCGTTTGATGAAATCGGATATTTTATTCACAAAGTGGGTCTGGTGACCTATCGCGATATTTTGGACATGTATCCGCAGGCGGTGAAAATTTGGAACAAGGTGTATGATTTGGTGAAAGCGTGGCGCGAGTTGGAGGACGCCAATACGTTTTTGTATTTTGAAATGTTGGCGCGGCAAGAACGCTTGAAAATCAAGCCCACGTTTGAAACGCCGAAAAGACTTTATCAATAACTGAGGGAAATCTTTGACGGGATGAACAGGATGAACAGGATGAACGGCTATGTGTTTTAATCTTGTAAATCCTGTTTGTCCTGTCCAATCACAATGGCAGAATTTCAATTGCAACCATGGATGGTTGTCAACAGTTACATGCGCGACGATTATCGGCTGCTCGTCGCGGGGATGGCGGTGCGAAAAATCGAAAACGCGCCGGAAGAATTGCAAACGCTTGCGCGCAACGCGTTCGGCGCGATTCCTGTGCCGGGCGCGCGTTCGTTTTTTCGCGCGCATGTGATTGAACAACGCAAGGCATTGGCGAAAGCGATGCAGAACCAACCGCAAGTCGCTGCTTTGGTGATTGCGTTGTGGGCGCACGCGGCGGACGCGCAAATCAATCTCCTGAAACAAGCCGGCGAAATGGCGGGACTGCAATTTTCAGAAGAATGGAATTGGCAAAAAGGAATGGAAGGGTTTTTTGATTTCGAGGAAATTCCCGTGTTCTATACGCTCGCCGAAAAGTTGGGCGAACACGCGTCAACGCAAGATGCAGACCATCTCAAACTCGCCGCGTTGTGGCTCGCGCCTGCGGTAACGAATCGCGACGCGCTTGCGACAGTTGACACAGCAGAGACAACGGAAACACAAGCTGAGGATTCCGAATCCGAAAGTAAAGAATCAAGCAAAGAGTCGTAAAAAAATTCGCTGCGAACGTGTTCGCAGCGAATTTTTTTTATCACACTCATTTCGAATATTCGTAAAACCCTTTGCCCGTTTTGCGTCCGTGATATCCGGCGGCAACCATGCGGCGCAAGAGCGGCGGCGCGGCATAACGCGGATCTTTGGTCTCGTTATACACTTCGTCCGCGATAAACAGCACCGTATCAATTCCAACAAAGTCGCACAGTTCGAGCGGACCCATCGGATGATTCAAACCGAGCCGCACACCTTTGTCAATGTCCTCTTTCGTCGCCATACCATTTTCGTAAAAACGAATCGCGTCGAGTTGAAACGGGACAAGCAGCGCGTTCACGATAAAGCCCGGATGGTCTTTGGCAACGATGATTTGTTTGCCCAACGCTTCGCCCAACGCGCGCGACGTTTCGTACGTTTCGTCGCTCGTCATGAACGAACGCACCATTTCCAAAAGCGGCATCACCGGCACCGGATTGAAAAAGTGCATGCCCAAAACTTTGTCGGGCTTGTTCGTTTTCGCCGCCATCTCCGCAATCGAAAGCGATGAGGTGTTGGACGCGAGAATCACATCGGGACGCGTAATCGCGTCGAGCCGTTCAAAAATATCTTTTTTGAGCGCGAGATTTTCAATCGCCGCTTCGATGACGTAATCGCACTGGGCAAACTCTTCCAATTTCGTCGTACCCGTAATACGCGCCAATGCTTGTTCACGCGCGTCGCCGGTGAGTTTGTTGCGGTCAACGGCTTTTTGTGTGGACGCTTGAATGCGCGCGAGACCTTTTTGCAAAAAATCGTCATTCACTTCGCGCACGATGACGTTGTAGCCATTTTTTGCCAGCACTTCGGCAATGCCGCTGCCCATAAGTCCGCAGCCCACGACGCCGACAGTCTTGATGTTCATAGGACAAGTAAAAAGTTCAAAGTTAAAAGCCAAAAATCACCGGATTCACTTTTAGCTTTGAACTTTTGGCTTTTCACTTTTGTTATGGTGTAGGTGATGCTTGCGGCGTGATGGGTCCGGGAAGTTTCAATGGAATCGCGTCCGCAGGCGGGGTAATGCTGATGTTGGTGTTGAAATCCGTAATCTTCATCAAGATTTCAAACGAACCCTTTTGGTCGGGCTTGGTTTTTTCGTGTCCTTCGATGAGCATTTTCACTTGATGCAAGTAGCCGTCCGCACAGACCCAAAACTTGAATTCGGCATTGTCAATCGAATCCAAATCTTCTTGCGTCGCGCCCGTCGCGCCGCCGAGTTTGCTGAACGCATTCACAACCGCGGACTTGTCGCCGGCAAAGACTTGACACGATTGACCGTCAAGCGATTCCGTCCCCGTCATTTTGAAATCGTTGGGGTTGATACCCGTCTCGCCAAACGAATTGAGAAACGCGCCGGGTGTCAATGGCGGCTGCGCCACGCTCGCCGCGTTCGCGGGCGCCTTGTACCATTTTTCTTCGGTTGCGCCGAGCAGCGGCACCGGTCCTTTGAGGTATGCGTCGCCATTCGAACTAATCACTTCAAATGTTTTTTCGGGTTCAATGCCGAGAAATCCGGTCAGGATGCCTTGCAAGGTAAAATGTGCGTCTTTCCCGTTCACTTCGCCCTTCATCACGACGAGCGTAATCGGTTTGTCTTCTGCGCCAGCCACAGGGGTCGGTCCGCCTGCCGAGGCAAAATTTCCTTTGCCCGTGATGGACATGTCCACTCGGTACGCCGTCGCGGCTTTGACTTTTGCCAAAGCATCGTTCAGCACACTGCCTTCGGTCATCGCAGCGGGCGGCGGAGTCGGTGTACTTGTGGGCGCTGCGGTTGGTTCCGGTGTTGGCGTCGCTGTCGGCGCGGGTGTCGCACAGCCGATAATGAACGTCAGAGTCAATCCCAATATCAGAATCAAAAACAACTTGTGGTAAAACTTCATTCTCTCCTCCAAAGAGCGGGAAGCCATCGAATGGCTTTAATGAAACAGAGCCGTAGCGAACATTGTAACGTAATGTGCGCGATTGAACAAAAGACGCGCGAAATTCGCTTGACAAACAAAAAAAGGTTCGACTATAATCCTTGCACGTTCTTTCTGTTGAACGGTTTGTTGTTGCTTGCTTGATTCGAGGTAGGTATGAGTCCTGAACCTTTGAAAGTTCACATCGAGACGACGGAAACGTCGCCCGCCGTTCTCACGCTTGACCCTCCCAAAGAAACACAGCTCACCACAGCCGAGCGCGACGTTCCTGCACCATCGCCAGAAGCACCCCCGCCTTCCGTATCCGAACTCCCCACCGCTTCGCCCGAACCCAAACCTTCCGGCTGGGACACTGCGCACGCGAGTTATGCCGAGGGGCGCGTGTTGGAATTGAACGTTGTCGGTTACAATCGCGGCGGACTGCTCGTGGATTTGGGTGATGTGCGCGGTTTTGTTCCTGCCTCTCAATTGGTCTCGTTTCCGCGGCGCCCTACCGAAGAAGAACGCATGGCAGAAATGGCGCACTATGTCGGCAAGACGCTGCGCCTCAAAGTGATTGAATTGGACCGCGCACACAATCGCTTGATTCTTTCCGAACGCATTGCCAAGGCGCCGGTCTCGCGCAGCGAACAACTCTTGAATTCGATACAGCCCGGACAATCGCTCACCGGCACGATTCGCAATGTCACCGACTTTGGCGCGTTCGTAGATTTGGGCGGCGTCGAAGGTTTGATTCACGTTTCGGAAATGTCATGGCAGCGCGTGAATCACCCGCGCGACGTGTGCGCCGCGGGAACGACCGTGCAAGTGTACGTGATTGATGTAAATCGCGAACAGCGCCGCATTGGGCTTTCAATGAAACGGCTCGCGCCGGACCCGTGGGCGCTCGCCGCGCAGCATTACAAACCCGGCGATATTGTGCCTGCCGTGATTACGAACGTCGTTTCGTTCGGCGCGTTCGCGCGAATGCCCGAAGGGATTGAAGGATTGATTCATACATCGGAACTCGCCGAAGGAAATTTTTTGCATCCGCACGATGTGGTGCATGAAGGCGATACCGTCAATGTGCGCGTGATGAACATTGACCCCGCGCGCCAACGCATCGGACTGACGCTGCGGCTCACCGACACGCCACGCGTTCCGAAATTTGCGCCATTGGCAGGTCCGGCGGAAAATGATGACAGTTATTGGAATAGTCTTGCATCGAGTTAATGTGTCATTGCGAGCGGAGCCAAGCAATCTCCCACGCGCATCGCAAGACAACGCGTTGTGCGTAAATCCCGCGCGGGGATTGCTTCGTCACACAACCCATTCCTCGCAATGACAATCGTATCGCGCCGCGTCTCCCACTACGCGGCGTATGAGGTAAGCATTATCTAGTACATGCCGCGTCGCTCAAATACGCCTCCTATCGAATCGGACACGCCGCGCCCTTCCCGTCGCGCCGCCCCCGAATTTATTGACGAACCCGAACCGCGTTTTCGCATCATGCTCTCGAAACATCGCCAGCGTGAAATTCTCGCGCTGGTTCTCATCGCGTTGGGCGCACTCACGCTGCTGAGTTTGTTTGGCTTTGCCGGTTCCGTGACTGCCGCGTGGGCAACATTGCTCACGCGCTTTTGCGGTTGGGGCGCGTACGCGTTGGGCGCGGCGTTCATCGTCGCGGGCATCGCGCTCCTGCGCCGCCAAGAAAATGTGTACGGCGAATTTGAAATTTCGTGGGCGCGCATCGTCGGACTCGAATTGTTGTTTGTCGCCGCGTGCGGACTGTTGTCGCTCGCGCTGGCGGCGGACAATCGCGAAGCATTGCAGCTCGCGGAACGCGGACAGGCGGGCGGCTATCTTGGACTCGCGCTCGCGGCGCTGCTCACCACCGCGTTCAGCAATTTGATGGACCCGAATCTCGCAGTCATTCTCGCCGCTGTCCTGCTCATCGCCGTCATCATTGCGACAATTCGTTTTGCGTTCAACTTGGGCTGGCTCGGCACATTTCTCACGCACGCGCTCGAAGGTTTGCGCCCGACACCTGCCACCGCAACCGCATTGCCGACGCCCGCGCGGTATTCCCCCCCCCCCCCGGCGCAACCGCTTCCGCCCGCGCGCAATTTGGTGCAACTGCCACTGCCGCGCAAACAAGAAGAAATTGTTGACGAACCGGAACAAGAAATCGAACCTGTCGCGGTCAAGAAAAAAGAGGAACCGAAACGCGGAATCTTTGGTCTGCCGATTGGGGTTCAGCAAAAAGACAAGAGACCGGCAAAAGCGCCACCGCCGCCGGAACATGACCCCTTGCTTGCAGTCCCACGCGCAGAGGCACTCCAACGCGTCGGCAAAAATCCATCGCTCGAACTTTTGGAAATTTCTTCCGAAGCCGCGTATGCGCAGGCGACGGCTGACCAAAAAGCAAAAACGATTGAAGAGACGCTCTCGCATTTCGGCATTCCCGCCAAAGTAATTGACAAAAAAGCGGGACCGACGATTACGCAGTTCGCCGTCGAACCCGGTTTCATCGAACGCAAAGGTTTGGACGGCACGCAGCAGCGCCGCAAAGTTCCGGTCAATCGCATTCTCGCGCTGTCAAATGACCTCGCGCTCGCGCTCGCCGCCTCACCCATTCGCATCGAAGCCCCCGTGCCCGGACGAAATTATGTCGGCATCGAAGTTCCGAATGAATCTATCGCGATGGTAAGCTTGCGCGGCGTGATGGAATCGGAACGGTACAAAAAATTATTGCAGAAAGCGGTACTGCCATTCGCGTTGGGACGCGATGTTTCGGGTGAAGCGCAAGCCACCGACCTCGCGGGAATGCCGCACTTGTTGATTGCGGGCGCGACGGGTTCCGGTAAATCCGTAGCCATCAATGCGATTATCGCGTGTTTGTTGTTCGCGCATTCGCCCGACGAATTGCGAATGGTGATGGTCGACCCAAAGCGCGTCGAACTTGTGAATTACAACGGCATCCCGCATTTGCTCGGCGAGGTGATTACAGATGTGAGCAATGTTGTGCCTGCGTTGCGTTGGGCGACGAGTTTGATGGACACGCGCTTTCAAGCATTCAGCAAAGCGCGCACGCGCAACGTCGAGGCGTACAATCAAAAGATGGACAAAGAGGGCGGCAACAAATTGCCCTACGTCGTCATTATCATTGACGAACTCGCGGACTTGATGCTCGCCGCGCCCGACGAAACGGAAAAATTGATTACGCGTCTCGCGCAGATGGCACGCGCAACGGGCATTCACTTGATTCTCGCCACGCAACGTCCATCGGTGGATGTGGTGACAGGTTTGATTAAAGCAAATTTTCCCGCGCGCATTTCGTTCGCGGTCACGAGTTCCGTTGATTCGCGCGTGGTGTTGGATTCACCGGGCGCGGAAAAATTGTTGGGACGCGGCGATATGTTGTACATGGCGCCCGATTCCGCGAAATTGCAGCGGTTACAAGGATGCTTTGTTTCGGATGAAGAGCTCGCGCGTTTGACCGCGCACTGGCGCGCGCTGCAAGAAGAATTTGATTACATCCCGAAAGCGCCGTGGGACGCGCCCAAACACAAAGCGGGCGAAGAAAAAGAAAAAGCGGGCGACGCGCTCACCGAAGATGCGATTGAAGTGATTCGCACGACGAATCAAGCATCCATTTCGCTCTTGCAGCGCAAACTCGGCATCGGCTATCCGCGCGCCGCGCGGCTCATGGACCAATTGGAAGAAATGGGCGTTGTCGGTCCCGACGAGGGCAACGGCAAACCCCGCGCGATATTTTTAGAAGAGAAACCAAAGAAAAAGAAATAGTGCGATAGTGCAATCGTGGCATAGTGCGAGAGTCACGGCGACTGCAAAGTCCCTTGACAAGGAGGTGTCATTTCGAACGGAGTGAGAAATCTCGGCTGCCGCGCGTAGTGAGATTTCTCGCATTCGCTCGAAATGACAGTTAACGCGACTTTGCAGTTGCCCTGGGGCGATAGTTAGGCAGTTTCGATGATTCTGTTTATAATCCCACTATCGCACTATCTTACTATCGCACGATTGGCACTAAAGGAATCATTCATGGCGAAATCTCGCAGACCTGTCAAGACCAAAGAACAAAAACAAAAAGATACGATTGAAGTGGAAGGCACGATTACCGAAGCGCTGCCCAACGCGATGTTCCGCGTGAAACTCGATACGGGGCATGATGTACTCGCGCACATTTCGGGCAAGATGCGGATGTACTATATTCGCATTCTGCTCGGCGACCGCGTGCGCGTGGAACTCTCACCGTACGATTTAACGCGCGGACGAATTACGTATCGTTTTCGCACGTAACGACAAAAGACCAACGACGAAGGACGAAGAGTGTGCATTGTTCGTCATTCGTCCTCCGTCGTTCGTCCTCTCATGTCCTCCATTCGCGCTGCTATCTGCGCCGACGACCGCTGGTATCCCAGTGACGCGGCGCAGTTGCGTTTTGTACTGGACGAATTTTTTTCCAACGTTCCCGACACGCCTTCGGGAGGCGAACTCGTCGCGTTGATTGCGCCGCACGCGGGCTATCAGTTTTCGGGACAAACGGCGGCGTACTCGTACGCACACCTCGCAGGCGCGCAATACAAACGCGTCATTCTTGTCGGTCCGAGCCACTTTCAAGATTTCGGCGCGCAGGCAATGAACCGCGCGCAAATTTTTGAAACGCCGTTGGGCGACGTGCCGGTGGATGAAACATTGGTGCAAGCATTGTCCGCGCACGCGCCCATCAATTTTGTCCCGTTCGACCGCGAACATTCCCTCGAAGTCCAACTCCCCTTTCTCCAACATCAATTAAAAAATTTTTCCATCGTCCCCGTAATGATGTCGCATCCGTTTTATCATTTCGGTTTGCGCGTCCGCAACGAATGCGAAACCTTGGCGCACGCGCTCGCGCCGCTGCTCGACGCGGACACGCTGCTCGTCGCGAGTTCCGATTTGTCACATTTGCACAGTTACGATGCAGTCACGTATTTCGACCAAGGATTTGAAAATATCATTTCCGAATACAACATCGGCGCGCTGATTGATTACATGATTAACGAAGGCGAACCCCGCGCGTGCGGCGACATGGCAATCGTGACGACGTTGATGACCGCACAATTACGCGGCGCAAACACCGTGCGCGTTTTTTATCGCACCAATTCCGGACAAGTGACAGGCATCAAAGAGCCGGGGCAATATACGGTGGGGTATATGGCGGCGGGAGTTTACAAGACGCAGCAAGGTTTTGGACCAAAGGAGGTATTGTGAGGGCAATCAGACTATTGTATCTGCTGCTCACATTTATGCTGTTGGGTTCGTGTGGTAGGGTCCGTCAGTTTCTGCCATTTACCCCTTACACACATGATAGACCTGACACCATCGAGAACAAGAAGGGGTTTGAGAGACATTTTGGAGTTTCGCCCTCACCCGATGTAACGGAACTTTATTTCTATGCTGATGAATTGGGAATTGACGCCAAGTACCAGTTAGGATTCAAAGCAGACCGCTCGACCGTTGACAAAATCATCGCCAAACTTGGGCTTGAACAAATGGACCAGAGTTTTGACGACCAGATCGCTACCGAGTTTCCCTGGTGGCAAAAATCCGACCTCGCCGGCTTGAAACCATATCACGTGCAAATCGCCAAAGTACACAAGTATCTTTGGTATGATGAAAAGAAGCGCCAAGTGTGGTATCTGGATTTTGATCTTTAATCGGACGCTCGATGAATTGCTTGCAGGCATAATCCCCTTGACGAACGCGCCCCTGTAGCACTTGCCGAATCGAGCAACCCGATGTATCTTTATTGTAGAAACATGAGGAGAGAATCGTATGCTCACAAAAGTTCAAAAATGGGGCAATAGTCTTGCGCTCCGAATACCAAAAGCATTTGCCGTTGACGCGCAACTGGAAAATGATTCCTTTGTAGAAATCAGCATCGTGAAAGGCAAAATTGTTATTACGCCAGTTCCAACACCAAATTGGACGCTCGACGAATTGCTTGCCGGCGTAACAAAAGATAATCTGCATCACGAAATTGATACGGGTTTTGCCATAGGAAATGAAGTTTGGTGAAACGATGGCATATATTCCCGATAGCGGCGACATTGTTTGGATAATGTTCAATCCACAAGCAGGACATGAGCAAGCCGGACAGAGACCTGCTTTGGTCTTGTCACCAAAGGCGTATAACGGAAAAATCGGTTTAGCAATCCTTTGCCCCATTACGAGCCAAGTCAAAGGGTATCCCTTTGAAGTGTTGATACCTGAAGGGCTCAAAGTAAATGGCGCAATTTTATCTGACCAAGTAAAAAATCTTGATTGGAGAGCAAGAAAGGCACAGTTCAGTTGTAAATTGCCGCGTGAGACATTCAACGAGGTTGTCAGAAAGTTGAGCACATTGATTCGTGAGCAGATTAAAAGTACATAGCAACTTGCGACGCGTGATTCCGCACAACCCTATTCTTGCAAGACCCTCAAGCCGCTTGAGGGTCTTGCATTTTCATCTCTTTGGTGCGAGTGGAACTCGGTAGCATTGCGTTATAATGGGCAACATAAATCGTTCCCATGAAATACGCGAATGTCGTCGTCCATATCCCCTTGACGAACGCGCCTGTGCTGCCGACGCAGACCGAGCGCGATGTTGCGCCGCTGCCGCGCGCGTGGCTTGACCGCAGTTTCACGTACGACATTCCCAAAGAATTGCAAGAAGCGATTCGCGTGGGACAACTTGTGTGGGTCCCGTTCGGTCCGCGTCGTTTGCAAGGCATCGTCGTCGAACTCGCGGAAACCACCGACCTCGACAAAACGCGTCCGCTCGAAGCGATTGTTTATCCCGAACCGCTCGTTACGCTTCAACAAATCGAACTCGCGCATTGGCTTTCCCAAAAATATCTCGCGCCGCTCTCGGACTGCATTTGGCTTTTCCTGCCGCCGGGCATCGAAGACAAAGTCGAAACGTTCATCGAACTCGCTGAAAATCCCTCCCCCCTCGAATCGCTCACCCAAACACAACGCGCCGTCGTCGAACGCGTGCGCGACGCGGGAAGTATCAAAAGCACCCAATTTTCCATTGCGCACAAAAAAATCGTCAACACGCTGCTCGAACGCGGCGTACTCGTGAAACGCACCAGCGTTCGTCCTGCGCGCGCGAAACCGCGCCGCGTGGATACCGTGCGACTCATTACAACAATCGAAACTGCGCGCGCAATGATTGCTGCCCTCGATAGACGAACCGCCGTCCTCCGCGCACTGTCCGAAGCAAACACGCCGCTCACCCACGACGAACTTGCCGCGCGCACGCGCGTCACCGACGCGACATTGCAGCGTTTGGAACGCGAAGGCATCATCGAACGCACGCCGCGCGCAACGCGTTATGCGCTCACGGAAAAATATCTGGATGAGGTTCCCGCGCTTCCGATGAATCAAGCGCGTGTGTGTGTGTACTTGCGCGAACACGGCAACAGCGCGACAGCGCAAGAATTGGAACGCGCGTTGGAAATTTCCGCGCTCACGCTCAACACCCTGCGCGAACACGGCTGGCTCCAAAAAATTCAGGAACCCGCGCACATCATTTTGCGCGACGCAAAAAAAATTCCCGCGCTGTCCGCCGCACACGCGCGTTTGTTGCAATTGGTGGAATTGTTGTCACAAGAAAAAAATCCGATGTGGGTAAGCGCGTTGTATGCGGCGACGGACGCCAAACGCAGCGACATTGACAAACTCGAACAACTCGGACTCGTCGCGCTCGATACCACTGAAATCATTCGTGACCCGCTCGCCGGAAAAAAATTCACGCCCGTCCCCGCGCCAACCCGCACCTCCGAACAACAAGCCGCATGGCAGGAAATTGCACGGGGGATGGGGGATGGGGAAAGGGGAACAAAGTCGTTCCTGCTGCACGGTGTAACGGGTTCGGGCAAAACCGAAATCTATCTCGCCGCCATTGACAAAATCCTCGCCCAAAACAAACAAGCCATCGCGCTCGTTCCCGAAATTTCGCTCACGCCGCAAACGATTGCGCGTTTCGGCGCGCGCTTTGGTGAACGCATCGGCGTCATTCATTCGCGGTTGAGCGAAGGCGAACGTTTTGATACGTGGCGCAGAATTCGCGACGGAAAAATTGATATAGTGATTGGCGCGCGCTCCGCGTTGTTTGCGCCTCTGCCGCGTTTGGCGCTGGTGGTGCTGGACGAAGAACACGACGCGTCGTACAAAAACGACGTCGAGTTTCAAAATTCACCCGCGTATCATGCGCGCGAAATCGCGCTCGAACTCGCGCGTTCGCACAACGTTGCCGTCATCTTGGGCAGCGCGACGCCTGACGTGGAAACGTACAGCCGCGCACAACGCGGCGAAATCAAATTGCTGACGTTGCCGCAGCGCGTCATCGCGCACGAAACGGACAACGCGCCGATTCGTTATCAGGATTTGCCGCCTGTCGAAATTGTGGATTTGCGAACGGAATTAAAAGAGGGCAATCGCTCGGTGTTTAGCCGCGCGCTCAAGGACGCGTTGAACGAAACGCTTGCGCGCGGCGAGCAAGCAATTTTATTTTTGAATCGACGCGGCAGCGCGAGCGCGTATGTCTGTCGCGATTGCGGGCAAGCGGTAAAATGCGCGCGCTGCGCGAATCCGTTCACGCTGCACACGTTCGGCGACCAAGTGGCAAAAGAATTGGTGTGTCACCACTGCGGGAATCGCCGCGCCGTTCCGCGTAAATGTCCGAACTGCGGCAGCACGCGCATTCGCGGCTTGGGGCTCGGCACGGAAAAATTGGAACAAGACGTGCGCGCGGAATTTCCGAACGCGCGTCCAATGCGTTGGGACTATGACGTGACGCAAGAAAAAGACGCGCACGAATTGCTGTGGGAAAAATTTCTGCGCGGCGAAGCGAATGTTTTGATTGGAACGCAAATGATTGCAAAAGGATTTGATTTGCCGCGCGTTACACTTGTCGGCGTCATCAACGCGGACACAGGTCTCTATCTGCCGGATTTCCGCGCGAGCGAACGCACGTTTCAATTACTCACCCAAGTCGCGGGCCGCGCGGGACGCAGCGCGCGCGGCGGCAAAGCGATTGTGCAAACGTTCGCGCCGGAACATTACGCGATACAATGCGCGGCGCAACACGATTACGCGGAATTTTACAAACGCGAGATTGACTTTCGCCGCGCCGCCGCGTATCCGCCATTTCGCCCATTGATTCGTTTGCTGCGCAGCAGCGAAAATGTTCAAGAGGCGCGCGCCGCGAGTGAATTGTTTGGCACACAATTGCGCGAACGCATTCGCCGCGAAGGGGTGTTGGATGTCGAGGTGATTGGTCCCGCCCCCGCGTTTTTTGCAAAACTGCGCGGACGCTATCGCCATCACATTTTGCTCAAAGGTCAAGGCGCGGACGATTTACTTGCCGCGTATCCGCCACCGCCGCATTGGCGGATTGATGTCGAGCCGTTGGATTTGTTGTAATGTGTGACGGACGACGAAGGACGGATGACGAAGGACGAACGACGAACGACGGATGACGAACGACGAATGACATTTCACGTTTGACGTTTGACGATTCACGCATGACAAATTCCTCTCGCACCATCCTCGCGCTCATTCTCTTTTTCCAATTCGCGTTCGGCGTAATGTACGCCGTTCGCACGCCGCATTGGCAAGCGCCCGACGAACCCGCGCATTTCAATTATGTGCGCGCGTTGGCAGAGACGGGCGCGTTTCCGATTTTGCAGCAGGGCGATTATGACGCCGCGTATCTGGAAAGAATCAAATCGGAAAAATTTCCACCCGAACTCGCGATTGATTCGATTCGTTATGAGGCGCATCAACCGCCGCTGTATTATTTGATGGCAACGCCCGTGTATGTGCTGGCACGCGCGTGGAACTTGGAGGTTGTGCTTGTTTTGCGATTGCTGAATGTGCTGCTGGCAATCATTCTCTCGTTGCTCGCGTTTCGCATTTTTCAGTTTGTGTTTCCAGCCAACGCGTCGCTGCCGTTGATTGGCGTTGGCATCATTGCAACGATTCCGATGCACATTGCCATGAGCGCGGCGATTAACAATGATACGCTCGCGGAAGTGGTTGTCGCGGTAATTTTGCTGCTTTGTGTTTTGCGTTTGCATGGCAAAATGGAAACGCGACGCTTTCTGATTGTGGGCGGGATCGCGTACGGCATCGCGCTGTTGACGAAAACAACAATTTATTCGAGCGCGGCGCTGCTGCTTGCGGCAGAATTGGGGTATCAACGGATTTTTCCAGCGCAACGTGATTCACGTACAAGCACCATTGTCGAGACGAGCAAAACCCTGTTACCATTGTTTGCGCTTTCGCTTGCAATATCCGGCGCGTGGTTTGTGCGGAACGCGTTCGTATACGGCGCGAAGGATTTGTTTGGCTGGGCGCGGCATGATGCCGTTGTCGCGGGACAAACGACGACGGCGCAGTGGATTGCCGAAAATGGTTTGCGAAATACGCTCGTGGATTGGTTTGCGATTTCGTTCAAATCGTTTTGGGCGCAATTCGGTTGGATGGGCGTTCTGGTCAATGACCGTATTTATGTGTTGCTGTTTGTGTTGAGCGCGACGGCGACGTTGGGCGCGGTGTTTTGGCTCATGCGTTTGTGGCGCGAACGAAAAATTTTTTCGCGCGCAACGCGTTGGACGTGGCTGCTGCTGGTGTTGCTGCTCGCGCTCGTCGTCGCGGCGGACGCGTATTACAATCTCAAATTTTTTCAACCGCAGGGACGTTATCTTTTTTACGCGTTGATTCCGCTTGCGGCATTGTGGGGCGCGGGCTTGTATGAGATGCTGAATGCGCGTTACGCGCGCGTGGTGTTTCCGTTGTTGTACGTGATGATGCTGGGTTTGGATTACGTTTCGTTGGCATGGTTCATCGTGCCGCAGTTGGCGCGTTAAAGACGAATGACGAACGACGGAGGACGAATGCCAGTCCATTTCGTCGTTCGTCCTCCGTCGTTCGTCGGGAGTTCAGAATGAGTTTCCTCAAAAAATTGTTCGGCGGCGGGAATCCGGCAATGCCGAAGGCGTCGGATGCTTCGGACGCGAACGCGTTGTGGCTGTACGTCAAGTGCGGCAAGTGCGGCGCGCCGGTGGCAATTCGCGTGGACACACGCAACGATATCAGCGTTGATTATGAAACGGGCGGGCGCTATCTCCGCAAAGAAATTATGGACAGCGCCTGCTTTCAATTGATGTATGCCGATGTCCGATTCGACGGCAGCGGCAAAATTGCCGAGCAGAGTATCGAGCGAGGGGAATTTTTGACGCGCGCGGAATTTGAACACGCGCGCGCCCAGTTTGAAGCGACAAAGCAGGCGCGCGAGCCAAATTGAGAGAAAAAATCGAGTGGAGATGCTTGTAAATTCCACTCAATTTTTGAATAAATTCACGAATTTTTGAAAACTTTTCCCGAAACTATTGACAAATTTTTCAAATATGGTAAAATTTTTGCGCTTGAGGGAAATGTTATGAATCAACTCTTGTGGAAATGCCCCGTGTGCGCCCAGGAACTGCGTGTGACGGGTCTGGAATGTTCACACTGCGGCACGGAAATACGCGGACAATTTGAACTCGGACGGTTTGCGCGGCTCGGCACCGACGACATTCATTTTGTGGAAATTTTTGTAAAAAATCGCGGGAATGCCTATCGCGTCGCGGAAGAATTGGAAATCCCCTATTCGGGCGTGCGCGCGCGTTTGACCGAAATTATTCAGGGGATGGGTTACGACGACGACAACGAAACGCGCGAAGAGACCGGACTGCCCCCCGAACGCCGCAAGGAAATTTTGGCGCAAGTGTCTGACCGCAAACTGACCGCCGAACAGGCAATCAAATTATTGCAAGGCGAAGAATAAGGAGCAATTTTTCATGTCACACTCGCAACGCCAACCCATTCCGTACACGCGTCCCAACGTCGAAATCGTTCAAGAGATGCCGCACGCAGAACGCATCATCCATCTCGGCGACCAAGTGCAAGCCCTGCAAAGCATGGCCACAATTTCGATAGGCAGCGCACTCCGCCGCTTGTTGTTTGTGTGGCTGCGAATTTACGTGAACGAAACCCGGCGCGGCAAGAGCGAAAAGGTCAATATCAAAATCCCACTGCCCATTCCACTCCTTGGCGCGGCGTTCGCCCGACAACTTTCGTTTCACAAAGCCGCGCAGCTCGCGTCTGCCGCGCGACGCGGTGACGATGTGAGCGAGCAATTGGATTCCGCGATGGGATTTGAATTCATCCGTGTGCAAGAGGGCAATCCCGAACGCGGCAAGAGTACGTTGGTGGTGATAGGGCTGGATTAAAGTGAGCTCCGCATGGTAGCGCAGACCGCTCAAGGCAGAGAATCGTTTCGCGGCGTGCGTCCGCTGAATCCCGCGCGCGATTTGCGACAAGTCGCGCTGTTGCTCGAAGAAGCATTTCGGCAAGACCTCGGCGCACTGCACGCGTGGTCGCGCATTCCCCTCGTGCGGCAGCTTGGCGCGGCGTTGGTCTCGACGACGTTCATGCCCGTACCGAACGAAAGTTTGCGCGGCTTTGTGTACGAAGAGAACGGGCACATTCTCGGCAATGTCACGCTCACGCTCGACGACAGCCGCGAGCGGCGCTGGATGATTAGCAATGTTGCCGTCGCCGAAAAATTTCGCCGTCGCGGTCTGGCGCGACTCCTCATGCTGGCGGCGATTGACGAAGCGCGCGCGCGCGGCGCGCAGTGGATTGTCTTGAACGTGCGTCCATGGAACGAAGGCGCAATTCATTTGTACGAACGCTTGGGCTTTGAAACGGTGGACACCGAAACGCAATATGTGCGGACACGCGCGCGAACCATAACGCAAGCGCCGCTGCCCATTCGACGTTTAGAAAAAAATGAACTGCGCGCGGGATTTGAACTGGCGCGCGCGGGAATGAATGAACGCTTGCGCATGTTTCGCCCACCTTCGCTTGCAGAATTTGGTGTACGCTTTGAAGACCGTTTTGCCGAGAGCGCGCTGGATGTATTTATTTTTCAATCTACAGAACGCTACGGGTTTTTTGAAAATGACGTGTTGACCGGAACACTGACCTTGCACGCGCAGCGCATCGGCACGCCGCACAAATTGGACATTCGCGTGTTGCCTGCGGCGCGCGGCAAAGTGGAAAGGGGACTCGTTGCTGCCGCGCTCGTTCGCTTGCAGGAATTTCCAACGCGCGAAGTTGAAACACGCGTGCTGGCAAGTCATCAAGAATTGGTGCTGGCGTTCGCGGACGCGGGTTTTGTGCCCACACGGGGTTTGACTTTGATGGCAAAAGGATTTCGATACTAACAAGACCTGACAGGTTTGTGCGATGAACTCTATCGCCAAAATCCTCCGGGTGTGAAACGGCAATAGGAGTGGCTTATGGCAACGGCGGACGAACGAATGCAAATTTTGCGTATGATTGAGAATCGGCAAATTTCGGCAGAAGAAGGCGCGCGGCTGTTGGCGGCATTGGAAGACAAGCCCGCCGCAGAAATCCCGCCGGTGCCTTCACCGCAAATGCGCGGCCGGTGGTTGCGCGTCCGTGTCACCGATTTGCGCAGCGGCAAGCGCAAAGTGAATGTCAACATTCCCCTCTCGCTCGTGGACATTGGTCTCAAGATGGGCGCAAAATTTTCGCCCGTGGGCATGGAAGGCTTGGACATGCAGCAAATCATGAGCGCCATCAAGGCAGGCGGCACCGGAAAAATTGTGGACGTGGAAGATGAACAAGACGGCGAACACGTAGAAATTTACGTGGACTAGAAGAATTCCCAAATCGTTTAGGACTCGACGCTTTAGCGGATGCGCGACAGCAACCGCCCAAATACTCGATTCCAAAATTATTCGCGCGCGCGAGCTTGGCATCCAGCGCGCAAGCCATAGCGGTCTCTTATCACAAAGGCAAAGCATTGTGCGGTTTCGCGTGTTGTGCGCGCGATGCTTTGCCTTTGCGTGTACAAAAATGTTTCCAGCTTTACGCAATCGCAATATCGCGCTGCTGTTTGGCGCGCATGTCATTTCCGTTGGCGGCGACATGGTTTTCTTTCTTCTATTGATGTCGCCGTCGTTCTGTTAGCGTTCATGGGCGTTTCCGTTGTGGCATTCGATGTGGGTTTGACAACCCTCCTGCAAATCGGCAGCGACGATTCCAATCGCGGGCGCGTTTCGGCATTGATGCAAACGGCGATGGCATTATCACAATTGATTGCAATGGGCATCACCAGTCTGGTTGCCGATAATGTGGATGTCGTGCTTTTGTTGGATATTGCGGGAATCCTTTTTGGCGTGGGTGGATTGGTGGCGCTGTGGGTGCCGCGCCACGCGCATCGTCGCGCGAGTCTTGCCCCCGCTCCGCTGCCTGCGGAATAAAAATTTCGCGCGGTTTCAGTTCAAGGCGTCGGTTGCAAAACGAGCGCGCGGTTTCATTTGAAATGACCGCAAAAAAAAATGCGGCGCATCCTGCCAGATGTGCCGCATTTTTTATCGTATCGCCAATTTCGCAATCGTCACGCCTTCGCCGCCTTCATTGGCTTCGGCAGTCTCGTAGGAAGTGACCAGCGGACTGTCGCGCAAAAAATCGCGCGCCAGTTTTCGTAATGTGCCCGTGCCTTTGCCGTGAACGACGCGCACATACGGCAATCCCGCCAACATTGCGCGGTCAAGATATTTTTCCAGCGTGTCCAACGCGTCATCCGCGCGCATGCCTCGCAAGTGTACTTCGAGACCCGGCGATTCCGCGTCAGGCAAGACCACACTCGTTTGCTCCACCGCTTTTTGTGACACAGGTTGGCGCGCTTGCACTTGCACTTGGTCGGGCGCGAGATTCATACGGAACGCGCCGATTTGCACAACGAGGTCACTGCCCATTCCCACAACCTGGCCGTACTGATTCAGACTCGGCACATATACGCTGTCGCCAATCACAATGCGCTGCTGCGGCTGCGCAGGCTCGCGGCGGTGCGGCGGCGGCGGCGGTTGCAATGCTTCGCTCGCGCTTGCCAACGCGTCGAGGTCGCTTTCCGCGCGCTTTACCGCGTCGCGACCAAAACCTGTTTCACGCCATTCGCGTTTCAAACGATTCAACTCGGCGCGCGTTGCGTCCAATTCCGCGCGCGCTTGTTCGCGCGTGTTCCTTAGAATTTCCGCGCGCTGTCTTTGTGTTTCGGACAATTCGCGCCGCGCTTGTTTTGCCGCGCGTTCTAACTGTTCCCGCGCCGCGGCGGCACGCGACTGTTCGCGCCCGGTTTCTTCGCGCGATTTTTTCAATTGCGTCAACAGCGTTTCCAATTCCTCATTGCTCTTGCCCACATTTTCGCGCGCGCGTTCCACTAGCGCTTTATCCAAACCCAGCCGCGTCGCAATCGCGAACGCGTTGGAACGTCCGGGGATGCCGAGGATGAGACGATACGTCGGCGCGAGCGTTTCGATGTCAAATTCCATCGAAGCATTTTGCACGCCCGGCGTCGTATGCGCGAATGCTTTGAGTTCCGCGTAATGGGTTGCAATCAGCGCGGGAATTTTTCGTTCGAGTGCATGTTCGACAATGGCACGCGCGAGCGCCGCACCTTCAACGGGGTCCGTCCCCGCGCCGAGTTCGTCAAACAACAACAGCGAGTTGGAATCTGCCGCGCGCAAAATGCCGGTGATATTTTTCAAGTGACCGGAAAAGGTCGAGAGGGATTGCGCGATGGATTGTTCGTCGCCGATGTCGGCAAAAATTCCGCTGTACACTGGAACGCGCGAACCTTCTTGCGCGGGAATGTGCAAACCGCTTTGCGCCATCAGCGCGAGCAAGCCAACCGTTTTGAGGGACACTGTTTTGCCGCCGGTGTTGGGTCCGGTGATGACGAGAATGGAGAACGCGCGCTGCAATTCGAGCGAAATTGGCACCACCGTTTCGGGGTCGAGCAAGGGATGACGCGCGTGGAGCAACTCCAAGTACGCGGGCTGTTCGCGCGAACCGGGGTCAATGATGGGCGGCACCGCTTTCAATTGTGCCGCGTATTTGGCTTTGGCGAACGCGAGGTCGAGTTGCGCGAGCGTTTCGACCGTGTAATCAATTTGCTCCGCGTGCTGCGCGACCAAATCGGTGAGCGCGCGCAAGATGCGGTCAATTTCGCGTTGTTCTTGAATCGCGAGTTCGCGGACGCGATTGCCGAGTTCGACGACGGCGAACGGTTCGATAAACAGTGTTGCGCCGCTCGCGCTCGCGTCATGCACAATGCCGTTAATGCGCCCTTTCGCCTCTGCGCGCACCGGCACAACATACCGTCCTTCGCGCTGCGTGATGATTGCTTCTTGAAGATATTTTGCAAATTGCGACGACGTGATGACGTGTTGCAATCGTTCCATCACGCGCGCTTGCGCGATTTTCAATTCGCGGCGGATGCGCGCGAGTTCGGGCGATGCGTCGTCGGCAATTTCGCCATTGTCGTTGAACACGCGCGCGATTTCATCAATGACGCGCGGCGCGTCGTTCAAACTTGCGGCGATGAATGCGAGACGCGGAAAATTTTCCGCGACGCGGATGATATTTTTTTTGAGATTGCGCGCAGAGAGAAGCGTGCCGCGCAGTTCCAAAAATTCGTGCGCGGGAATCATGCCGC
>CALMZO010000211.1 GCA_937870825.1 uncultured Chloroflexota bacterium
ATTTTTTCCGGCACGCCGCGCGGCGAAAAAAATCGCGCGCTCACCGCGCGCGTGTTCAACAACATCGAAGGGTTCTGTTCTGTCGGCGATTGTTCCGCGAATTTTTTTGATGTGATGGAAGCGGAAAAAATTTTGCGAGAGGAAGAGGAACGCTTCGACTGGAAAATTCTCAACCTCTAATTAAACTCCGTAGTATTGGACTCGAGCATTTATGCGGTTACTGCCAGTCAACCCGCTGAAGCGTAGAATCCATCAAACGACTCTTGTGTGAGAGCTCATAAGCTCAAGTGCAACCACCAAAAATAATGCGGAACGTCGTCATTGCGAGGAGCGCTTTCTGCGACGAAGCAATCTCAGCGCGACTCGTCAGGACTTGATGCACCGGGTCCCAAAGCGAGCCCGCGCGTTTGAGTGGTCTCCATTCGGCGCGCCCGATTACGCGCCGCGAATGAGTTCGCGCGCCCGTGTGATGAAAAGTGTCTGCGCTCGTTCATCCGTCACCGTCTGCGCCAACTGCGTGACAATGTTCTCTGCCGCGTTCGCTGCGCGCTCCGCCTCCGCGTCGCGTCCCTGCGTGCGATACAAGCGCGCCAGATATGCAGCGCTGCGCCATTCCCACCCCGGCAGTTTGCTCAGCTGCGCTTCGGTCTGTGCCGTGCGCAACAATTCTTCAATTGTCGCAACCGAATCTTGCGTTTGAGTTTGCATCAAGGTTCGCGCGCGCAAGAGCCACAATCGCGGAATCACTGTGCCGTTCGTCACGTTTGCAACATCATGCAAAAGCAAGTCCAGCGCGTCACGCGCCGCGTCCGTTTTGTTTTGCGCCAATGCCAATTCGACGCGCGCAGCCCATGCCTGTCGCTGCCCAACGGTTTGCGCGGGTGTATGCGCGGGCAGCGCCGCGTCCAAAATTTCCTCCGCCTCTGCCAATTTGTTTTGCGCAATCAACGCGCTCGCCAAAAAGGCGCTGCCCGTACGCATCCAGTGCATCGAATTTAATTCGCGCGCGAGTTCCAGCGCGTTTTCGAGATAGGGCTGCGCGGCTTGAAAATTCAAGAGCCGCGCCAAAATTTCGCCATACAGCATGGTCGCGCCCGTGAGCCATTGACGATGATGAATTTCCCGCGCGAGCGTCATCGCTTCAGATTCCATGTCCAAGCCGCGCGCATAATCGCCCGCTGCCGCAAACCCTTCGCCCAACACCATCAAGCCAAATGCTTCCCCCGCGCGCCAGCCCAATTGCTGTAACCGCCGTAGAATTTCCACATCGCCATGATGTTTCGCGCGTCGGCTTGGCGCAACCACCGTATCACCTTGCAGCAGCGAATAGCGCAGCGCGCTGACAGTCTGCAAATTGGCAATTGCCAACGGGTCGCCCAATGCGTCAAAGAGGGTGAGCGCCGCTTCCGTGTGTTGCTCCGCACCCAGATAATCCGCGCCAATCCAGCTCGCCATGCTCAACAAATCGCGCGTTTCCGCAACACCGCGCGCATTGCCCCGCGCTTCAAACATTTGCAACGCCTCCGTGTGGTATGCCAAGGCGCGCTGGGGTTCGTCGCTATTGACGTACCAGTTGCCCACACGATTGAGCGTATGCGCGATGCGCGCATCATCATTGCTCACCCGCGCCAACTCTAATGCCTTTGCAAAAA
The DNA here is from genome assembly GCA_937870825.1 of uncultured Chloroflexota bacterium. Classification (GTDB taxonomy): domain Bacteria; phylum Chloroflexota; class Anaerolineae; order UBA4142; family SHND01; genus SHND01. The sequence continues at coordinate 1,653 of CALMZO010000211.1, forward strand.
ATTCTCCCGCGCGCGCATAGTCCCGCGCCGTCCACGCAAAACCCAAATCGAGCAGACTCTGCCATTCGGCATGGGTATCGCCCGCCTCGCGCGCGAACCGCAGCGCGTTCTCCAAATCCGCGCACGCGTCGTCGAATTTCCCAATGCGTTCGTACACCACGCCGCGCGCGCGGTACAATGCATCGCGCGCGTTGGATTGCAATTCTTGCGCCGCATCCAACGCGCGCGTATAAAAATCCAATGCTTCGCGATTTGCAAAGCGCGCCGCCGCATCGTGAGCCGCGCGTTCCAAATAAAACAACGCGCGCGCCGTTTCCCCGGCCTCTTCAAAATGCTCCGCCAAACGCGGCGCGAGTTCGATGAGCCGTTCGGCATTCATCCGTTCCAACGTTTCCGCGACGATGCGATGCAAACGTTTGCGGTCATTTCGCATCATGGACGAATACGCGGTGTCTTGTACCAATGCGTGTTTGAACCAAAACGCGTCATCGTTGTCGTCGGGACGCCGAATCAATTGCGCGGTTTGAATCGCGTAAAGCGCGTTCGTCAGTGGAGCAGGCGCTTTCCTACTCACAGTCGTATCAATATTCATACTTGCCCGCCCGTTCCAAAAATCCCGCGCGCAGTTCCGGCGGCGTGCGCGCCGCGATGGCTTCGCGCAACGCGGCGATTGTGGCTTGGTGCGCGTGTGCCGCGCCCGCATCGCCGCGTGCCAACGCGAGTGCGCGTTCCAATGCCGACACCCGCAGCAAACTCCAACGCGCGTCCATCCGCTCGGCAAGCCAGCGCGCCTGTCGTATCCTTTCCTCTGCCGCGTCCAATTCTTTGGACCTCAGATGCAGCTGCGCGTATTTCAACAGCAGTTCCATTTCGTACTGCCGCATGGTGTTGACGTGTACGTGATTTAGAACATCCTCACACAACACGCGGGCGCGCGCAAATTCCTTTTCCGCCAACAAGAGCTCAATTTGCGCGAGCGCCAGGTCTGCGGCATAAAACGGATTAAATTCGGGCTGAAATGCTTCGGGCGCATCGCGCAGAACGTCGCGCGCCGCTTCTGTTTTGCCGAGCGCGAGATACGCGTGTGCCAACGCGCTCGCCGCCGCGGGACGTATCGCGGGGAAACGCTGTTCCGCCACCTGTAACGCCAGCGTCGCCAATTCCACCCCGCGTTCGGGCTGTCCACAATCGGTGTACAAACGCGCCAAATCACTGCGCGTCAACACCAGCGTCGGCGGAAAAACCGTCTCGCCCAACGCAATCGCCGCGCGCATGACGCGAAACGCTTTTTCAAACTCGCCGCGCTCGATGTATGCTTCGCCAATCCACGTCTGCGTAAATGCTTCATTCCACGCGTTGCCAATTTCGCGGCTGATTTTCAAGCCCTCTTCCGATGCCGCAATCGCCTCGTCATATTCGCCGAGCAGCAAATGAATCATCACCGCGTACCCGAAATTGCTCGAAAGCATTGGCAGGTTGTCCATTGCGCGCCACATCCGGCGCGACTCCAAATTGTATTGCTTGCCGCGTTCGCTTTGTCCATGAAACGTGATGAGCGGCGCAATATCATTCAGCACGTATGCGAGCCGTTCGCGCAAATTGTGGGCGCGCGCGATTTCCAATGCCTGTTCGCCGTACGCTGTGGCAAGTTTGCGGTTTGTGCCGACGCGCGAATGCAGCAGCATCAAGTTCCACAAAATTTTGGCTTGTGCTTCGGGGTTGTTCAACGCGCGCGCCAATTCCAGCGCGCGGTCACTCAATTCTTGCGCGCGCGGCTCATCGTACACGACACTCGGAATCGAATGCGCAGTCGCGCGGGCAATCAATGCCGCCATTTCCATCACGCGACTGGAGCGTTCCTTCGCGGCGCGCAGCATGGCGTCATAGTTTTCAACCGCCGCGGGGTAATCCCCCTTGACCTCCAACACGCGCCCGCGTTTCAAAAACAATTCCTGCACAATTTCGTCCGCCGCGTTGGCGCGTTGCGCGAGGTCGAGCGCGCGCGTATATTGCTCCAACGCTTCGGCATTCGCATTCATTCGCGTCGCTTCGTCCCCCGCCATCGTCGCATACACGCGCGTTTTTTCATCATCACCCGCGTTGGCAAAATGCTGTGTGAGCAATGGCGCAAGTTCTGCGCGTTGTTTGGGATACAATGTTTCGAGCGATTCGCCGACAAGTCGGTGCAAGCGTTTGCGTTCTTGCAGCAGCAGCGACGCGCGCACCGTGTCTTGCACCAGCGCGTGCTTGAAAAGGTACGTCAATTCCTCTTCGCGCAAGCGCCGCACGAGTTCATGCGCCTCGAGGCGCGCAAGGATTGGGTCAATCATTTTGCAAAATGCGTCGCGCGGACGGCACAAATTCCAACAGCATGTCCAACGCGTGCGCGACCAGACGATGCAAACGTCTGCGTTCATTTTTCAACAGCGACTCTTGCGCGGTGTCTTGCACAAGCGCGTGTTTGAACAAATACGCCAATTCCTCTTCGCGCAAGCGGCGCACGAGGTCCGACGATTCGAGATGAATGAGCGAGGCGCCAAGTTCCATTTTTTGGGAGACAAGAAATGAGATGCGAGAAACGTCAAACGTGAATCGTCAAACGAGATTCGCTCCAAGTGAGTGCCTTAAAAGTCGCACGTAAAGCCGCAGAGACCGCAGAAATTCAAAGCTCTAGTTTCTTTGCGCCTTTGCGTGAGCCATTCATCGCTGAGTTTTTAGACGCACTCTGACGCAAAACCCAAGCTCTAAACTCGAATAGAGCACACAAATTAAAGTCGCATGATTGGACTCTACGCTTCAGCAGGTGGACTGACAGTAACCGCATAAATGCTCAAATCCGACACTGCGAACTTTATTTGAGTTGTCTAAGTTTGCCGCTCCACAATCTCTTTTATTTTCATCAAACTCGCGCGGTTTTCGTGTTCCACGCGCGGGACGCGAAAGAGATACAAAATAAGGTTGGCAAAAAAGTTCAACGGGTAAAACGTGACGCGCATTGAGACATGCGAAACGACGGCATCAACATCGTCGCGCGGTTGAATCCGCAACCGCCACTGCGTGCGGAAAACGCGATAGTCGGTGGCTTCCCAGCCAATCAACGCCCCACTCTGAGATTGCCGCAGGGGTGGCGGACGAACTTCGATGATTCGGGCGTGCGTCGTCATCGGACGCGGAATGTCTTCAAGCGCTTCGTATTTCGCGCCCACCTCGCCCAACTTGCCGCGCACCAGTTTGATTTCCTTGACATTCGACGACCATTCCGCGTGCCGCGAAAAATCAATCAAGTACTCGAAAATTTTTTCGGGTGACGCGTGAATGTCGAGAGAGACGTTGTTGGACCACATAGTTGTTGGCTGAGGACAGATGGCAGATAGCAGAAAGCGGCGCGCGGTTCTTGTATGCCGCGCCTCGCTATACGCTATCGGCTCTTTGTAAAAATCCCGCGCGATACCCTGCGGGCAGCGTCGCGGCGATGGAATCAATCAACACGCGCGCGTGCGTTTCCAGTTCGTCGGCGCGCGCAACATTTTTTCGCGCGCGTTCCAATTTGCTCCAGTGCGCGTAAATTTGCCACAACACGCGCTGCGAACCGATATGTGTCGCGTACGCGTGCGCGCGTTCGAATGCGCCGCGCGCCTCGTCATAACGGGATAATTGCGTCAACGCGCGTCCGCGATACAAATCCGCGTCCGCGACAAAATTCCCGATGCCGAATTGAATCAGGTTCGCCGCCAATCCTTCGGCATACTCCACCACGTACGCGGCGCGCCCGCGCGCCAAACCAATTTCCCCTTCGGCAAGAATACTCGGCAAATAGGAAAATTCGAGTCCCTCTTGTAAAAGAGGATGCGCGTCGCGCAAAATGCTTTCCGCGCGTTCCACATCACCTCGCAAAAACGTCAGATACGCGAGCGTGGCTTTTGCCGGTACGCGATAGAATGGAATTTCGATTTCGTGGTTCGCAATTTGAATGATGGAATAACCCAATTCGCGTGCGCCAATCGTGCTGTACACGATTGCCAAATTCGTTGACGCAATCAGCGCGATCCCCGTGCCGGTCTGCTGCGCGATTTCGTACGCGGCTTGCAATTCCGCCAACGCCGCGCCGTAATTGCCAACTTCCGCCTGACGCACGCCGCGGAATGTGCGCGCCAAGCCCTGTCCCCACGCGCTGTCAATGCGCTCGCTGATTTCTAACGCCTCGTCTGAAAAAATCTGTGCCTGCGTGTAATCACCCCAAATATATTCAAAGATGGCGGAATTGTTGAGATTGTCCGCAAGCATCGGCAAAATTTCCAGTTCACGCCACAAGGTGCGCGCTTCGGTCAACGCGGCGCGCGATTTGAGCGGCTGCCCGCTTGCAAAATATCCATAATTGCCAATGTCATTCAAGGTGTACGCGATTTGCGTTTTCAAATTCAACGTGCGCGCAAGCGCGAGCGATTGTTCGCCGTACTCGACGGCGGCGCGAGGTTGTCCCGTAAAGCCGTTCACCAATAACAAGTTCCACAAAATTTTTGCTTCCGCTTCTCCGTCGTTCAATTCACGCGCGAGCGCAAGCGCGCGGTCGCAAATGTCTCTGCCGATGCGCGGTTCAAAAACCGCTGTCGGCGTCGCGCGCAGCGTCGCTTGCAGCATCAGCGACGCGAGTTCCAGGGGCGCGTCGTCACGCTCCCGCGCCAATGCACTCAACCGCGCGTACGTGTCCAACGCGTCCGCGTACTCGTCGCGCAATTCGTACAGGCGTCCCAGTTTCGTCACAAGCGCAATAATTGTTTCGCGTTCGGCGTCGAGCCGCAGTGCGGCGTCGAGCGCGGCGCGATAATGTTCAATCGCTTCGGCTTTGGCAAAGACGCGCGCTTCCGCATCCCCCGCGCACGTCGCGTATTCCAAAATTTTCGCGTCGTCGCCCGCTTCCAAAAAATGTTTCGTCAGCAGCGCGGCATTTTCTTGAACGGCATTGGGATATTCACGTTCCAGCGTTTCGCCAATGGCGCGGTGCAGCCGTTTGCGCTCGTTTTTCAATAACGACGCGTACGCCGTGTCTTGCACCAGCGCGTGTTTGAACAAATAGACCATGTCCAATTCGTCGAGGCGGCGAACCAATTGCGTCGTTTCGAGACGCGTGAGGTGACGAGTCAAATCCATTCTGAAATCACCGCTTGAAAGCGCGCGCGAATGGGTTCATCGGGCAGCGCCGCGCCAATGCGCCGCACCAATGCGCGCGCGTCGTCTGCCAAGTGTTCGTCATGCGTAAGTTTGAGTGTGGTGAGCCGCACCTGAAGCTGCAGCAGCGGGTCACGCAACACATCCGCGCGTTCGAGCGCGATTTCCAAATCGCTCAACGCGGCAGGGACATCACTGCGCGCGGCGAAAATCCGCGCGCGCGTTTCCAGCGCGCGAATTTCGTACTTGATGCGTTCTGTCGCGCGGCTGCTCTGCAAGGCATCGTTGGCGTGCGCGAGCGCTTGTTCAAAACGTTCGCGCGCGAGCGCAAGCTCGGCGCGCGCGTGTTGAAAGCGCGTTTCCCACAACCAGCGATGACTGCCGTAGGTGTTGGGAATCGCCGCCGCTGTTTGCGCGCTAAATCGTTCCGCGCGCGTCAATTCACCGCGCGCGGTATAGTTCAACATCAAGTCAATCGCGGCAGAGACGATGGCAGGGGGAAAATTGGCGGCATGCGCTATTTCGCGCGCTTCGAGGGATAATTTTTCGGCGTGCGCGTAATCATACAGCGTAAAATAGAGATGGCTCTCCATTGCCACACAGCGCGCGAGCCAGGCGGCGATACCGTGTTCTTGCCCGAACGCGCGCGCCTCTTGAAACACATGGAGCGCGCTCGCATAGTCACCGTGTCCCAAATACGCCTGCCCGAGATTCGACATGGCGCGCAGGACCGTCACCGAATCCCCAAGCGCGCGGGCGCGCGCAATTGCCTCATGTCCGCGCGCGATGGCTGCCTCATAGTCGCCAATCCAGTACATGGTATTGCCCGAAAATTCCAAACCGCGTACAAGCGCCGAGTTGGGGACATCGCCCGCGCGCGCAAACGCGCGGTCATATTCCTGGAGGCCAAGACGCGGCATGCCATCCGAAATTTTGTTGAACGCCAGCACACTCAACGCGCCGGCTTCCAGATTCGTGTCATTGGTGGCGCGCGCAAATTCGAGCGTCGCGTTCGCGTACGCAACGGACCCTTCGGCGTCCCACAACCACTGCATCACCGTCGCCATTTCGAGCAGCACGCGCGCGCGCATTTCGTTCTGCTCCGGCGGCAAAAGTTCGAGGGCGCGCGTAAAATCGCGCCGCGCGTCTGCCCAACGCGTAAGCTGCACGAATGCCAAGCCGCGTTCGAACAAGAGCGTTGGCGCGAGTTCGGCGCGCTGAGCGCGCGGGGTGATTTCGAGCGCGCGGCGCAGGAAATCAATTTGTTCGACATATGCCGCGCCGCGCGCCGCCCACTCTGACGCGCGCTGCAAATACTCTAACGCGGCTCTCCATTCTTCTGCGTGTTCAAAATGATATGCCAGCAGCGGCGCGTTTTCATCCAGCGCGCCCGCGTTCAGACGTTGCAATATCTCGGCAACGCGCGCGTGCAGCCGTTTGCGTTCATGCCGTGTGAGGGAACTGTACGCGCCGTCTTGCACGAGCGCATGTTTGAAAATGTACGCGACCTCACTCTCCGGCAGTCTGCGGACCAGCTGGGCAGTTTCAATGTGCTGTAACGACGCGCCCAGCGAAACGATGGGCGGACGCGGAGTATAAAAATCGTAATTCATGTTTCAACCAATGCGCGCACTTTGGCTTGCGCGCGAAACGACGCGTGAAATTCATGAGGCATCTGTTCGACGAGCCGGGCGGTGATTTCGCGTGCTTCTTGTTTCAACACGCGCGCGCGTTCCACATCCCCGCGCCGCATTTCCAAATCGCTCAACTCTGCAAGAACTTGCCACAGAATGGGGCGCGCCTGCATATAACGCGCGGTGCGTTCGGCTTCGCGCAGCGCGTCTTGTGCCGCATCCAATTCGTTCATTCCCAAATACCCGCGTCCCTGACGCAGCAGCAAATCCGGAAAGAGAAAACGAAATTGCAACGCGCGCAAGCGATTGACCACTGGGCGCGTCGCGTCCACCGCGTCGGCGTAGCGTTTTTCGAAAAGCGCGATTTCTGCACCGCCCAACGCGAGAAAAATCGGTCCGTACGTAGAGAGGTCATCCATATTCAGCTGTTGCGCGAAGGCAAGCGTCTCGCGCGCGGCGGCGTAATCTTGCTGCAAGACAGAGAGTCCCAAGAGCGTTCCCGCGCGCCACGCTTCAAAAAGCAAGATACTTTCCGGCACCCGAATTTGTTTTACCACCTCGATACCGCGCGCGGGTTCTCCCAATTCGCCATAGATGAGCGCGCGCTGGGTATCGGCAATGTGCGCGGCAATAAAGAATCCGCTTTCCCGTGCGAGGCGAACGGTCACGTCGCACGCCTCCAATGCTTTCGTGTACTCGCCGCGCAAGGCAAACACGCCCAGCAGTGAAGTGTTGCTGTAGGCAAGATTCCAGACATTGCCAATCATCTGCGAGAGCTCTTGCGCCTGGCGCGCGAACTGTTCCGCCATGTCCAATTCGCCGCCAGACTGCGCGCACTCTGCCGTCGTCGAAAGATTGTCCACGAGCATCGGCAGATTCTTTGCCTCGCGAAAAATTTCCCGCGCTTCGGCGAGCGCGTTCAGTGCGCTGGGCACCGATTCCGTCGTCACCAAGGCGCGGCTCACGTCATTCAAGATGTACGCGCGCAGTTCGCGCAAATTCAAACGGTCGGTCAGTGCCAATGCTTGTTGGCTGTACTCGACTGCCTCGTCGGCGCGTCCGTGAAAGTACGAATACTGCTGCATGTTCCACAAGGCGCGCGCTTGCGCCGCCTCATCCCGAGTCGCGCGCGCAAATTGCAGCGCGGCGCGGTTGGCGCGTAACGCTTCGCGCAAATCTTGCGCGGGATTGGGAAACGTGTACAGGGTTGCCAACGACAAGAGCGCGCCCATTTCCAACTGCGGTTCGTTGCGTATTTTGCCGAGATGTTCGAGGGCGCGATACGCGTCCAACGCGTCCTGATAGCGCCCCATCACCTCCAACACACGCCCGCGCTGTTGATGGAGATGCAACACTTCCGAAATTGAAATTTGCAAACGCGCGGCGAGCAAGCCCGCCGTGTCATAGTGTATCAACGCTTCATCCAACGCGTGAACGCGGAACGCGGCATCCCCGGCGCGCCGCGCGTATTCGAACGTTTTTGCGTCATCACCTGCTTCGGCGAAATGTTTTGTCAACAGCGCGGCATATTCATCCAAACTGTTCGGGTACGCGCGCTCCAGCGCCGCCGCGCACGCGCGATGCAGCGCGCGGCGGTCATTTTTCAACAACGACGCGTATGCGGATTCTTGAATCAAGTTGTGCTTGAATTGATACGCGTCCTCGATTTCACGGAGGCGGCGAATCAAATCCGCGTGTTCGAGTCGGGTGAGCGGTGTGGTGAGGGTCAACATGCGAGAAATGTGAAACGTCAAACGTGAAACGAGATGCGTGAAACGTGAAACGTCAAAGGAGATACGAGAAACGTGATGCCTGAAACGTCAAACGTGAATCGCGTGGGCAAATCCCGCCAGCGCGCGTGTAATCATCGCGTCGTTCGCGGTCAACGAGAGCCGAAAATAGCCGGGCATCTCGACAACTTGACCGGGCAAGACGATGATGTTCTGTGCCGCGAGTTTCTCGGCGAATGTCCAATCGTTTGCAATGGGTGAGCGCGGCAGCAAATAAAACGTGCCTTCGGGCGAATGGACTTGATACCCCATCGCGGACAATTCGCGCACGAGCCAATCGCGTTTGTGCTGCAAATGTTCGATGTCAATCGAGAGCTTGTCCAAATCGCCGAGCGCGTGCTGAAGCAGCGCGTTCGGAAACGCATATCCTGTGACAAGCTGCGAAATAAAAATCGCGGGATTCAACGCGGCGCGCGTTTCTTGGGGCATGTTCGGCGGGAGCGCGATATAACCAATGCGCTGTCCGGGCGTGAGCAAAGTTTTGCCGTAGGTGTAAATGAGAAACGAGTACGGATAAAAACTCGTCGGACTTGTGAACCCGCGTCCGTCAAAAATGATGCGCGAGTACGCTTCGTCGGACAAGAGAAAAATTTCGCGTCCGTTGCGCGCGCTGTGTTTTTCCAAAATGTCCGCGAGTCCGCGTAACGTTTGTACGGGATACATTTTGCCTGTCGGATTGTTGGGCGAATTGACAATGATGGCGCGCGTTTTATTTGTAATCGCCGCGTCAAGCGCGTCCAAATCCAAATCAAACGTTTCGGCGTTTACGCGCACGCGCACGGGTTTCGCGTGTTGTGCCAAAATCAACTGCTCGTAAAAAAACCACGGCGGCGAATTGAAAATCACCTCATCGCCCGCGTCAAGAATCGCGCCCAGTGCGACGGTGAGCGCGGCGAATGCGCCATTCGTCAAAAAAATATCGTTCGGCTCAAATTCGATTCCGCGCCACGCGCGCAGTGATTGCGCGACAACGTGTTGCGCTTCGGGTTCACTGCGTTTGTACGCGAACCAGTCTTTGTTTTGCGGCACGCTCCATTTTTGCAGCGCGTCGGCAAAACCGGCAACGGGCATCTCGTGCGGATTCCCAAACGCGAAATCGCAAACATTCGGTTTGCTTACGTTGTCGTTGTAGAGTGGTCCCGTCGCAAAACGAAACAGCGGGATGGATGCATTGAGGATGGATTGAATGTGAGTGGAGGGGAGATTGTTCATCGGAAATTGTCCATGACTGCGCGCGCGGCGCAAGAGCGTAGACAGCGCGATATCCTGAATGAGTGCTTGTTTGAAAAAATACGCGGGCTCACTCTTTTTGACGAACGTAGAATAGCAACCCGTATCTTCGCCCGGAGCAAAACTCATGATCGCGCCCGCAATCATATCGGCAAGTTGCAGACCGTCATCCCTCTTGGAATTGCCACTCACCATCTATCGCATGGCTCACAAAAGTTTCATGCACTCCGTTCTTGGTCCGCCGCCAACACCTGCTCCAACACCTTCACCTGAAACTTTCTGCCGATGACCGACGCGATTTGCAAAACGCGTTTCGCGTCGTCGGGCAGGCGGTCAATGCGCGCGATAAGGACGCCTTGCAGCGTGTCGGGAATGTCAATCGTGTTGATGGGTTTCGCCACAATCCATTGTCCGTCTTGACGCGCGAGATTGCCGCGGTCAATCAACATGCGAATCACTTCTTCGACAAAAAACGGATTGCCTTCCGCTTTGGCGAGAATGAGCTGGCGCACGTTTTCGGGCAGCGATTCGATTTCGAGCAGATTCGTTACGAGCTCTTGCGAATCTTTTTCCGAGAGCGGCGCAAGATGCAGTTCCGTCATGCCCGCGCCCGCGATTTCGCGCGCATTCGTGACCAGTTTCCAGCCCGGCACGTCTTTGTCGGGGCGCGTGATAAAACCAAAGACGACGGGCGCTTCGGCGACAATCGGATTCACTTGCGACAAGAGTTCCACCGACGACGGGTCTGCCCAATGAATGTCTTCGCAAATGATGATGAGCGGCGACGATTCCGCGCATTTTTGCAAAAAGCGTTTGTATGCCGCGACGTACTTGGCTTGCAGCGCGGGACCGTCGAGATATTTCACGCGCGCCGCCATGTCCTCTTCGAGTTTCACGCCGAGCAAGTGACCGAGAAACGGGTACACCTCTTTCATTTCATCTGCGAATAAATTTTGCATCGCGTCCCACAGGGCGGTGTGCGTTTCTTCTTCCGTTGCGCCTGCCGATGCGCCTACGAGCGCGCGCAACACGTCCGCGCTCAAGTGATGCGCCATCGAAGAGCCGTACGACAAGCAGCGTCCTTCCACCCAACGGAGGGATTTCTCGCCCGTTTCCATCAGCGCGGCTTTGCGCCATTCCGCAATGAGCCGCGATTTTCCCAACCCGGCTTCGCCAATCACCGCAACGCTCGAACCGTGTCCCGTTTTTACCTCGTCGGCGATTTGCAACAGCGTCGAAAATTCGCGGCGGCGTCCGACCATCGGCGATGAGAGACCTGCGATGCCGCGCGTTTTGATTGCGCCGCGTTTTGCTTCCAACACGCGATACACATGCACGGGTTCCGCTTTGCCCTTGACTTCCATCAATCCTTTGTCTTCAAAATCAAACAGCGCGGGTACGAGGCGATGTGTGTTTTCGGTAATGAAAAGCGTGTTCGGGTCAGCCGCAGATTGCATGCGCGCGGCGAGATTGATGGCGTCGCCCATCGCGGTGTATTCAAATTTGTAATCGCTGCCGATGTTGCCGACGACGACAAGCCCCGTGTTCAAACCGACGCGCACCGAAAAATCCATGCCGTACTGTTTTTGAATTTTTTCGCGGTACGTTTCAATCCCCGAAATGATTTCGAGTCCTGCCAAAATCGCGCGCTGCGGGTCGTCTTCGTGCGCGAGCGGCGCGCCAAAAAACGCGAGAATCGCATCGCCCATCAGACGCGCGACGGTGCCTTCGTAATCATGCACGGGCTTGATGAGATACTCGAACGCGTTGTTCATAATCTCTGCCCATTCTTCGGGGTCGAGCTGCTCGGCCATCGAAGTCGAACCTTTGACGTCACAAAACAAAATCGTCACGATGCGGCGTTCGCCTTCGACCGAGCGCGACGCGCGCGCAGCGTCAAGTTTTTCCGCGACTTGCTTGGTCATGAATTTTTCGACGAGCGAGTCGCGCGCGAGCGAGGCGGCGGGAGAAGCAAGATTCGCGCGCGGTGGCGGCGCGGCGGTGGGGGGAGGTGAAGCGGGCGCGCTCGCGGCTTGAAGATTAAAGCCACAGTTGTTGCAAAATTTCGAGCCCGCCGGATTCACCGTGTTGCAATTGGGACAGGCGCGCTGCTGGGGCTGTCCGCAGTTGGAACAAAATTTCGCGCCTTGCGGATTTTCAAAATTGCAATTCCAACATTTCATTCTGCTCCTCCGCAGCGACGGAGGACGAACGACGAACGACGAACATTGCACTATTGCCTTCTGCAATCATTCGTCATCCGTCATCCGTCATTCGTCGGAATTCTATGGACACACTTGAAAATTCACCCACAAGTCCGCGCCGTTTGTGCGTTTGAACGGGATGGGAGAGGGGTCTTCATAAACGACGCGCGCGCGATAGGGCGCACACGGACCGGGACCGATTTGCCAGCCCTCTGTCGCCAGCTCTTTTGTCCCCACCTGAATACTCGGCTGTTGACCATTCGCCTGTCCAATCCGATTTCTCTTTGTGGTATCTGCTTCCCAAATTTCGACAAGCCATTTGTAGCTCGCCGCACGCCCGGTGGAATTGACGAATGTCGCAAAAAAAGTAATCGGCTGTCCGCGTTTTGGCGCGCGCGGCGTGAAACGCAAACTGTTGACGTACACCCCGGGCTTGACCGCAAGCGTGGGCGCAACGGGCGCGCTCGTCGCGGCGGCGGAGGTGGGCGTCCCGACACCTTGAGATGGACCGATGGGCAAGATACGCACGTTGTCAAACGCAACTTGTGCGTTCGGTTCCTTGTTTGAGAGATAAAAACCAAAACTGCCTTTTTTCAGCGTCGCGTCGGTGACGGTATTGACCCGTTGGTCGTTGAGATAAAATTCGAGTTGGCTGCCGTTCGCAATCACGCGAAAACGATTGACGGCAGTTCCCGTTTTGACCGCATTGGACTGGGTGTAGGGAATCAAATCGGTGTACTTGTCATCCTTGTACAAAAAGACCGAATACGTGCCATTGTTCGTCACTGTAAAGCCATAAAAATTCCACGGCTGCTCCGTCGTGCGAAGCACAACCCCGTACTCGTAACTGCCGCTGCCCGAAACGATACGCCCGTCCGCTTCAAAAATGCCATTGTCCTGTTCGTCTGCATAAACACTCCAGCGACCGGCGTTGACTTTGTGCAGCATCACATATTCGCCATTTTGACACGCATAGTTGCGCGTCTCGTTATCTCCTTCAAACAAAAGGCACTCGCCCGAAAAGTCGTCGTTCAAAAGGACCGTGCCGCCGGAAGGAGTTGCCGTTGCCACAGCATTCGCGTCCGGCGTCGCCGTGGGCGGCGGGGTCGCGGACGGCGGGGGCGGCGTAAAGGTCGAAATGGTGAACTGGTCGAATGCCACTTCTGCGTTCGGTTCGGCGTTGTAAAAAAACAGACCCGCGACGCCGCGCGGAATCGTCGCGTCGGTCACGCTGTTGAGATATTGGTCGTTCAAATAAAAGTCGAATTTGCTGCCGCGCATGACCACCTGGAAAAAATTCATGCCGCTGCCCGTGTTGACCAACGGCGATGCGGTGTACGGAATCAAGTCTGTGTATTTTTGGTCTTTGTACAACGCGACATTGTATTTGCCTTCGTTCGTGACGGTAAAGACATAGTAGCGCGTGCCGTCGGTGTTGGCGCGAAAGACGACGCCGTATTCGTACTTGCCGCTGCCCTTGGTGAAATAACCATTTGCTTCAATCACCGCGTCGTCAAACTCGCCGTCATAAAACGTATAGCGCGTTGTGGTCTCCTTGTGCAGCATATAGTATTCGCCGAAATCGCAGCCGTACATGCGCGTTTCATTGTCGCCTTGAAAGAGGGGACACTGTTCGGCGAAAAAATCCGCGTCAAACGCAACAAACGTTTGACCGAAATTCGCGGTGGGCGCGGCAGTGCCATTCGGTCGCGTTGGCGGCGCGGTTTCGCTGGCGGACGTTGGATTGGGCGTTTCCGTTGTCCGCGCGTCACCTGTGGTCGAAGCAAACGGCGACGGCGTGCCAAACGCAATCGTCGTCGGCGTCCTTGTCCCGAACAAATTTCCTTGCAAAATGTTCAAGGCACCCAAGCCCAACGCGGCAACGAGCGCGCCCGCGCACAATCCAATGATACATCCGATGGCAAGAATCGGGACCCAATTTGGGCGCGCGGGTGATGGCGCGGGCGATGATGTCTTTGTACCCGTTGAGGTCCGCGGGGCTTTGGTGTTTATCGGCGGCGGTGCCTGCGTTGCAGGGGGCGGCGGCGCGGTCAGCGGATGCGTCGCCACCCACTTGTCACCTTCGCGCAGCAGCCAATCACCGCGCACGCGGTCAATGCGCCACTCGCGTCCAAATTCATCGCGATAGGTCAGTTTGTCGAGCGCGGCGTCGTACTCGGCGCGCGAGATTTCATGGTTGTCGAGTTTTTGTTTCAGTGTTTGATATTCATGCTCGAGTTTGCGAAACGGTTCGAGATTCATACTGCGTGTATTTCGAGTGCAGCATTAAACAAGCTCTTTTGGGTCGAAACGCAAACACTCGTTTCGAAATCGGTCTAACGTCAATCCTCACTCACAACAAGTTGGTTAATGATGCACCGGGCGGCGCGCCGTGTTTTGCGCGTACGCATTGCGCGCCGCATCATCCGTAAAAAGATTTGCAATTTCGTTGAGCATCGCGTCGGCGTGTGCGCGTTTCGCCCGCGCGGCATCAAGGCGTCCGAGCGCGTCCAGACTTGCCGCCGCGTAGAGACGCGCGTCCAGAATGGTCGGACGCAGATTCATCGGCACGGCGCGCGTTTCGGCGTCGTTAAAAAATTCCAACGCGCGTTCGCAATTGCCGCGCGCCAATTCCAATTTTCCCGAGGCAAGCGCGACGAGTGGCGCGTAGGGTTTTATCGCCGCCTGGTCAACCATGGCGCGCGCTTGCTCGATGTAATCCTGCGCGGTTTCAAATTCGCCGCGTCGTCGTGCGAGTTCTGCCAGACCGAGCAGACTGCGCGGTTTCATGATGAGCCGCAGGAACGACGGATAGTCGAGCGCGCCGGAAAAAAGTTTTTGCGCCAAATCCAATTCGCCGCGCGCGAGCGCGGTCTCGCCAATGTCCGCCCACACACTGGCATTCCCCATGCCGCCGACGGTGGTTTCGGAAAGTGCGAGCGCGTGTTTTTGCAATTCGAGCGCGGTGGTTGTGTCTGCGCCCGCTTCCAACATGATGCTGCTCAGTCCCGCGTCTGCCTGCGCGAGGAGAAACGGCATGAACGGTTCAAACGGGAGAGCTGCCGCACGAACATCTCGCAGGGCTGCCATCGCCTGCACGTACTCGCCGCGCTGCCAATAACACCACCCGGCGCCCCACTTGCCGAAAACAGTTAGAATTGCCAGACCAATCCTTTCTGCAATCTCCGCGGCTTGCTCGCCCGCTTGAATTGCCGCGTCCAAATCTCCATCGCGCCAGTAAATCAAATTCAGGTTCGTCAAAATTCCCGATTGGAATTCGCGGTTGCCGATTTCATTTGCCAGCGCCCAACCTTCCATCGCGATTTTGCGTGAATCTTCAAAGCGCAGCATGAACGCATACGTACCCGAAAGATGGTCGAGCCCCCAGGCGATTTGTTCTTTGAGGTCGAGGTCTTTGCCCACTTGTACCGCGTCCCCCATGTAATGCATTGCCGTGTCAAAGTCCGACATGCCGACGCTGATGTGGCAGCGAATTACAAACATTTCGCCGAGACCGGCTTTGTCTTTGTACTGGCGCGCGAGTTCTTCGGCTTGCAGCAACAACGGTTCTGCCGCGTCCGTTTGCCCCATCCGCAAAGACAGAATGCTCGCTTGTTTGTTTAACGCCGAAATTTGCATCAGCGCGTCGTCGTATTGTTTGCCAACTTGCAGCATTTCTTGAAACACCTCGACCGCGCGCGGCAATTGCGTTGTGAAGGATAACGCATTGCCAAGCCCTTCGTACGCGCGACGCAGTGCAGCCACATCGCCCAAGGCTTTGGCGATTTCCAGCGCGCGCGTGTAATAGGCAATCGCTTCGGTGGACGCGTACGCGCGCGCGGCGCGGTCGGCGGCTTGCAGCAAAAACGGGAGCGCGCGTTCGTTCTCTTGCGCGTCGAGCCAATGCCGCGCGATTTCGTTCACGCGTTCGGCTTCGTACGTTTGCAGATACGCGGCGGCGCGCTTGTGCAGGGCGCGCCGTTTTGCCAACAGCATTGAATTGTACGCGGTCTCTTGCGTTAACGCATGTTTGAACAAATATGCGCGCAGTGCCTCCCCTTTCGGACGGACGAGTTCGCGCGCTTGCAGGGTGTCGAGCGAGGGTTCAAGCGTCGGCGCGGCATCATACAAATCGCGCAGCGGCGCGTATTCAAATTCGCGTCCGAGAACGGAAGCGGTTTGCGCGGTGCGTTTCGCTTCTTCGTCCAATCTGTCCAAACGCGCCGTGATGACACCGGCGAGTGTGTCCGGAATCGCGATGTTGGAAATTTCGCGCGTGGCGCGCCAGCGGTCGCCGTCGCGCACAACCAATTTTTGGTCGAGCAGCGAACGAATCACTTCTTCGACGTAAAAAGGATTGCCTTCCACTTTTTGCAAAATTAACGCGCGCACGCTTTCGGGCAGGTCTTCAATTTCGAGCAGATTCGCGACCAGTGCGCGCGAGGCGCGTTCGTCGAGCGGCTGCAATTCAAGAGACGAGAAACGCAGAGCGAGCGACGCACGCGCGCTTTCGACAAAATTCCACGCGGGGTCCGTTTTGTTCGGACGCATCAAAATCAAAAATAGCAATGGCGCGTTGTCTGTCATCGGCAGGAGACCGCTCAACATTTCGAGCGAGGTCGCGTCTGCCCAATGCAAATCTTCAAACACAATCACTGTCGGTTGTTGCGCGGCGAGCGCGCCAATCACTTGCCCGACCGCTTGCATAATCCGTCCGCGCAAAAACGGCGGCATCAGATACCGCACGCGTTCCAAATCTTCACCCATAAGTTCAACGCCGAGCAGCGTTGCAACGAACGGCGCGAGTTCGTTTGCCTGCGCGCCGACGAGTCCATTCAAGGTTGTTTTGATTTTTTCGTACGTGTCCGCGTTGCTGTCGTCCGCGCGAATGTCAAAAACCCGGTTGAATAAATCCACGAACGGCGCGTACGGCGTTTGCGTTTCGTACGAGAGCGAGCGGCCTTCGTACCAGGCGACGGAGGACGGAGGCCGAGAGACGGACGCGCTCATCGCCGTCGTCCGTCGTTCGTCGTCCGTCACGGTTTTTCGCAATTCCGCAACGAGGCGCGATTTTCCCAAACCCGCTTCGCCAATCACCGCAACAATTTGCCCGCGTCCCGCGCGCAAAGCTTCCAAACGTTCCTGCAGTTCCCTTTGTTCCCTTTCGCGTCCAACAAGCGGCGACGTCAAACCTACAATTCCGCGTGTGGATTCACGTTCGGCTTTGACGCCCAGAACGTGATACGCGTTTACAGGTTCGCTCTTGCCTTTGACGGTGAGCGCGCCGAGCGCTTTGAGTTCGATTGCGTGTCGCACCAAACGCGCGGTATTTTCGGCAATCACAATCGTTCCCGGTTCCGCGCTCTGTTCCATGCGCGACGCGAGATTGATGGCATCCCCCATCGCGGTATATTCGACGCGCAAATCGCTGCCCACTTCGCCGACGACGACAAGTCCCGTGTTGATGCCGACGCGGACGGCGAAATTTTCGATGCCGCGCGCGCGTTTCAATTCTTTGCCATACTCGGCAATTTTTTCTTGCATCGCCAACGCGGCGAGACATGCGCGTTCGGGGTCGTCTTCGTGCGCGATGGGCGCGCCGAAAAATGCAAGAATGGCATCGCCCATCAAACGCGCGAGCGTGCCTTCGTAACGATACACGGGTTCAATCAAATAATCGAACGCGCCGTTCATGATTTCCAAAATTTCTTCGGGGTCGCGCTCTTCGCCGAGCGCGGTGGAACCTTTGACATCGCAAAACAGAATCGTGACAATGCGGCGTTCGCCTTCGACGCGCCCGGTGCGCGATTGGAGGAGCCGTTCGGCGAATTGTTTGGGGACCAGCTTTTCGAGGTGCGCGAGCGCGGGGTCGGCAGGCGGCGCAGCCGGAACGGGCGCGGGCGCGGTTTGCAATTTGTATCCGCAATTTTCGCAAAATTTCGCGGTTGCGGTGTTTGGATGTTGGCAATTGGGGCAACGCATAAAATCCTCCGCACGGAAATCTTTTACAGCGCATCTCGCGAATGCTCTGACACGGTCCAATGTGTGGAACAATCAATTTGATTTTTTTACATCCCACATATCCAACATCGATTCCGGAGATGCGTTGTGCTGCTACTGTATCACGTTCCCGAACGGTTGCCAGACCAAAAAATGTTCACTCGTTGTTCATTCGCGAGCGGTTTTGGAGAGGATGTGACAGCCGTTGAATTGAATCAATGGTGCGCGGATGATGTGTCCATTCTAAGCTCATTGAAAGGATGGTCAAGAGGGTTCCGCTTGTACTGAAAAAATTGTAACGACATCGCCATCCAAATCCAAAATCGTAACGTCTTTCGTAACGATTCGGTAGCGTTTTTGATTTATACTTGAGAAAATTCAACAGGAGGCACTCTCATGTTCGCCAATATCGTCGTTCTCGTCATAGTGTTGGCGCTTGCTATTTTGTTTGGCTGGTTGACCTATCGTGCGGTGCGCGCCAAAGCATTGTGGGTCAAGATTGTGGGCGGTCTTTTGGGCGGCATCGCCACGCTGCTCTTTGCCGCCGTGACGGTGATTTTCGCCAAAGGCATGTTTGACTTGTATCGTACCTATCCCGTCGCTGCCGTGAACGTGACGATTGAAGGGACACCCGAACAAATCGCGCGCGGCGAGCATCTCGCGGGATTTCTGTGCGCGTCGTGTCATTCCCTGAGCGGCGAACTGCCGTTGACGGGCGGAAAAAATCTAAGTGAAGATTCCGGCTTGCCGCTGGGCGATGTGTATCCGCCGAACATTACGCCGGGGGGCAAACTGAAAGAGCTGCAAGACGCGGACGTGTTTCGCATTATCCGTACGGGCGTGCGCCCGAATGGACAACTGACCGCGATGGGCTTTTTCCCCTTGCGCGCGTTGAGCGATGACGATGCCAAAGCCATAATTGCGTACTTGCGTCGGGCGCCCGCGGTGGAAAACGTCCGCCCATCCATGAATGCGTCGCCGCTGCTCGTCGCGTTCGTCGGTTTGGGATTCATCAGCGCGCCCGGCGCCGACAAACCGATTCAGCCGGTCACTGCGCCGCCGAAAGCGGTGACGGTCGAGTACGGCAAATATGTCGCGGACTTTGGCGATTGTCGCGGGTGTCATGGGGAGAAATTGGACGGCAACGCGCCGCCCCCCGCCCCACCCGGCGCATCGAATCTCACCGTGATTGTGCCCAAGTGGAGCAAGGACGATTTCTTTAAAACAATGCGCACCGGAATTGACCCGACCGGACATCAAGTCCAGCCGCCAATGCCATGGCAAACGATTGGCAAGTTGGACGATGTGGAATTGGAAGCGCTGTATCTGTATCTCCATTCGCTCGAGCCCATCACGCCAAACAAATAAACCCCAAAGAATCCTCTGTTGGAATCGCCACATGCGTTGTACAGCGCGTTGCTTGGCTGGGCGGGCTTGCTGGTGATTTTGTGGCTGATGATGTTCAAACCGTTCTGAACAAGGAATGTAGGATGAATCAGGAAAATTCTCGCGCGGCGTTGTATGGCGCAGGTATCACCGTTCTGACATTGTTCGGCGGCATCGCATTTGGGTTTGTGTCCGGCAGTCTCGTGTTTAACGTACTGCCCGGACACAGCATTTCGAATCCGAATCCCGCACATATTTTCATCGCCGCGCTGCCCGCGCTCGGAGGATTCTTCGCGGGGAGTGCGCTCTGGGGAATTTTGCTCGGACGTATGGCGCACGCAGAAAATTGGAAACGCGTCGCGCTCGCGGGCGCGCTCGGTTTTGCGCCACTTACGCTGCTGTTGGCGATTCTGATGCAAGCTCTCGAACCGATTGCGGTCGAACAGCTCGGCGCGGTTTTTCCGATTCATCGCTTGTTCACATTTTTCTTTGTGCCAAGCGCGTTTCTCATCGCCGGCGTGAGCGCGTTTGCCATCGGCATCGGCTTACAAGACAAATCACTCGCGTGGCAATTGTTTTGGCGCGTGGGCATCGCGGCGGCGCTCGCGTTTTTGGCGGTGAACCTCGTGATGGAAGCGAACGGCTGGGTTGTCGGCGCCCCCCGCGCGGCGGAACGCGCGACGATGTTGACCGTACTGTTCGCCGGAAATTTCGCGGCGGCGATTTTCGGCGGCGCGATGCTCGGCGTACTATGCGCGCGCCAAAATTCCGTCATACGTGTACAAACGCAGCATGGAATGATATAATTTTCGCGTGGCATTTTTCAGAATGTGACGCGTATGAGACGCGACGATTTCGTTCGTGATTGAAATCGTCGCGTTTTCTTTTTTCTATGCAAATCATTGGATTCATCGGTTTGGGACTCATGGGCAAGCCGATGGCAGAAAATTTGTTGCGCGCAACTTTTTCGCTCGTCGTACACAACCGCAGTCGCGCAGCGGTGGACGAATTGGTGACACAAGGCGCGCGTGCGGCAAATTCTCCGCGCGAAATCGGGGAACAGTGCGCTGTGATTTTTACGATGCTGCCGAATCCCGAAACCGTCGCGACGGTTGTCGGTGAAATTTTGGAATTTGCGCGCGCGGACACAATAGTCGTTGATTGCAGCACGAGTCATCCGCGCCTTGCGCGCGAGTTGGCAGAACGCGGCGCACAACGCGGCATCTTTGTACTCGACGCGCCCGTTTCGGGCGGACAGGTCGGTGCAGAGCAAGCGACACTTTCGATGATGGTCGGCGGCGACGAAAATGCGTTTGCGCGCGTGCTGCCGGTGTTGCAGCATCTCGGAAAAAATATCGTGCGCGTCGGCGAGGCGGGCGCGGGACAAATCGTCAAAGCCGCGAATCAAATTATCGTCGCGCTGACGATTGAAGCGGTGGCGGAGGCATTGAACTTTGTCGAAAAATCCGGCGTTGACCCCGTAAAGGCGCACAAAGTGATGCTCGGCGGTTTTGCCACCAGCCGCATTTTGGAATTGCACGGACAGCGGATGATTGCAAGAAATTTTGTGCCGGGCGGACGCGCGGAAACGCATTTAAAAGATTTGAACATTGCGCTCGATGTCGCACAAACGAATGGCGCGCGTTTGCCGGGTACGCAGCGTGTTGCGGAAATGTTTGAGGAATTGATTGCGCGGGGGTTCGGTGACGAGGACCACGCGGCGTTGTGGCGAATTGTTGCAAATGAATTCGACAACTAAAATTCGCGCTATAATAGGATTGTTGTGAACGGAGGTGAATGATGTTGCAAACTCTGAGCCGCGTTGAAGTTGCCGAGCGCATGACTGCGCGCGAATTTTTTCGGTTTGCTCCAGAAGACCGCAAGGCGGAATTGATTGATGGAGTAATGATTATGCCTTCACCCCCCTCTGACAAACACGAACGACTCCAGATTTTTTTGCTGCGCTTGATTGGCGAATTTGTCGAACAACATGATTTGGGCCAAGTGCGCGGTTCGCGGACTGCCGTCGAATTGGCAGAGAATCAAGCGCCCGAACCCGATGTGTTGTTTGTGGCTCAAGAACGCGCACACATCATTTCGAATGAAGGCGTTTTCGGCGCGCCCGATTTGGTGATTGAAGTGTTGTCCGCGTCCACCGCGTCGTATGACCGGGGGGCAAAATTTCGCGCCTACGAACGCGCGGGCGTGCGCGAGCTGTGGTTGCTTGACCCGTACGGACCTGCTGGCACGGAATTTTTTCAACGCGCGGGCGATGTCTTGAAACCTGTGATGTGGGATGAAAATGGAATCTTGGCGTCAGTTGTCTTGCCAAAATTTCGCCTGAATACCCATTGGCTCTGGGCGAGTGAAAAATTTATCGCGGTGCGCGAGGCGTTGGCGGAGATGAATAGGGATTAAATTTTTGCGAAAATTATTGACAGACGCTTTTTTTTCTGCTATAAACTGCGTGCTTGAGTACAATCCAAGCAAGCTTGAGTAGTTTGCAAGCCAACAATTTCATATAAATTTGTCCGCGCTTTTTCATCCAGAGAGGTGGAGGGATAACGGCCCTTGGAAGCCCGGCAACCAGTTGCGCAAAGATGCGCAAGTCTCGGTGCCAACTCCGGCGAACAATTCTGTTCGCAAGATGAAACAAGCGTCGCGAGTTTGCATCGCAAGTGCGCGATGCAGATGTTTCGCTAAATCAACCCACCTCTCCAATTCGTTTTTGGAGAGGTTTTTTGTTTCAACAGCTTGTCATTGCGAGGAGCGGGTTTTGCGACGAAGCAATCTCGATGTTCGTGTGTGGAGATTGCTTCGGGCGACCAAGACCGTCGCGCGCGCAATGACAAACGAAAAAGCGGCGGACTCGAAGGAGCAGAGAGGTCATGTCTTGGCTACGCGGTTTGCGTTGTCGGGAATGTCACGCGACATATCCGATAGATGCATTGTTCGTGTGTGAAGAATGCTTCGGTCCGCTTGAAGCGTACTATGATGAAACGGCGCGCAACGCGCATGTCACGCGCGAAAATATCGCGAACGGTCCGCGGACGTTGTGGCGGTATCATGATTTTTTGCCGAGCGAGTACACGCCGCGCGTGGATTTGAGCGACGGGTGGACGCCATTGCTGCGCGCGCACAATCTCGGACGCGAATTGGGATTGAACAATTTGTATTTGAAAAACGATACGGTCAATCCCACGTTCTCGTTCAAAGACCGCGTCGTTTCTGTCGCGGCGGCGAAGGCATTGGAATTTGATTTGCCCGCGCTCGCGTGCGCGAGTACAGGAAATCTTGCGGGTTCCGTCGCCGCACACGCCGCGCGCGCGGGACTGCCGTCGTACGTTTTTATTCCCGCCGATTTGGAACAGGGAAAAATTTTGAGCGCGGCGATTTATGGCGCGACGATTGTGGCGGTGCAAGGCGATTATGACCAGGCGAATCGTCTCGCGACGGAAGCGGCGGAAACGTACGGCTGGGGTTTTGTCAACATCAATTTGCGTCCGTATTACGCGGAGGGTTCCAAAACGCTCGCTTACGAAGTCGCGGAACAACTCGGTTGGCGCGCGCCGGACCGCGTTATCGTTCCCGTTGCCAGCGGCGCGCTGTACACCAAAATCAATCGCGGCTTTGAAGAATTGTACGAAGCGAATTTGATTGCGGGACCATTGCCAAAAATGATTGGCGCGCAAGCGGCAGGGTGCGCGCCCGTTGCCAATGCATTCGCGCACGGCACGCGCGAAATTACGCCCGTCAAAGCGCGTTCGATTGCGAAATCGCTCGCGATTGGGAATCCCGCCGATGGACGGTACGCGATTGACGCGGCGCGCAAATCGGGGGGGGGTGTTTTTTCCGTACCCGAAAGCGCGGTGGCAGAAGGCATGGCACTGCTTGCGCGCACAGAAGGCATTTTTGGCGAAACCGCCGCGGGCGTCACGATAAGCGTTTTGAAAAAATTGGCGGACGCGCGCGCGCTTGACCCTGACGAAACGATTGTCGCGTATCTGACAGGCAACGGATTAAAAACGCGCGAGGTGATTGAACATGTCGCGCACAAACGGATTGATACGCAGCCGAACCTGGAGGCGTTTCAGATACAATTTGAACCGAAACTATTCGCTGTAACAGCGTAAGCATTGAGTAGCGAGCATTGAAGACATGCTGTCCTTACTCAACGCTCAATGCTCATCACTCGGCACTGTAAACATGTCAACCAAAATCAAAATTCCCACACCGCTTCGTCGTCATACGAACGGACTCTCGACGGTAGAAATTTCTGCAAGTGAAAATGTGCGCGCAATGTTGCACACACTCACCACGCAATATCCGACCATCAGCGAACGCTTATTCGACGCGCAAGGACAAGTGAAATCACACATCAACATTTTTTTGAATAACGAAGACATTCGTTTTCTGAACGGATTGGAGACGAATGTGAAGGATGGCGATACGGTGGTGCTGTTACCTGCATTGGCGGGAGGTTAAAACATAGAAAGCGGACGACGTGAAAAGGTCGTCCGCTTTTTTTGGTCAATCCCGCGCAAATTGTATCCTAAATGTATCCCGGGTATCGTCTTTGGCTGATACCCTTTTCAGAGAAAAGGGATAAAGTGAACAATGAGGGGTTTATGCACACGAGACTGCCGGATAGTACCTTGACTATGAAACGAACGGACAAGCTCCAGCACAAACTGGAAGAAACGCAGCGCGAACACAACAAGATATTGAAAAAAATCGAAAAGGCGCGCGCGAAACTGGAAGCGCGCGGTCAAGAGTTGCGCGTCGTGGAGGCGAAACTTGCCGAGCTGGAAAGCGAATTGCACGCTGCACACGCGCCGGGGATGACCGGCGACTCGCTGCCATCACAGCGTACTGCGCGCCTCATTTACAATCCCAATGCCGGCGATGCACGAGACCAACATCCTTTGCCGGACGTTGTTGAACATTTGCGGAAACACGGCATCCGGGCGCAAGTCACTGTCAAGACGACGGGCAAGAGTGTGCGAGACAGCGCGGCAGAAGCAGCAAAGCGCGGCGAAGCGTTGGTGATTGTCGCGGGTGGCGACGGAACGATTGAAAAGGCAGCTTCACAGCTCGTGGGTTCCGAGACTGCGCTCGGCATCTTGCCGTTTGGCAGCATGAATAACCTTGCGCGCTGTCTGGGAATCCCACTCGACTTGGACGACGCCTGTGCGTTGATTGCAATGGGGACTGCGCGCAACATTGATGTCGGGCGCGTCAACGTCAACGCCAAATCTCACGTCAAGTACTTTTTAGAAACCGCAGGTCTGGGCTTGAACGCGATTTTGTTTCCAATGGGCCACAAGCTCAAAAAAGGAATCTTGGGCGACATTCCGGCAACATTGAAAAAAATTGTGGACTCGAAAGCGACAGCCGTTACCGTCGAGTTGGACGATGGGCAAGTGATTCAAGCCAACGCGCAAGTCATTACCGTTTCCAACGCGCCGATGACCGGAATGAACTTTTTAATTTCACCCGAAGCCAAAATGGACGACGGCTGGCTCGACATTGCGATTTATGACGATATGGGCAAGGCAGATTTACTGGCATATTTTCTTGCTTCCCGCAACGGGCACCGCGCCGCGCATCCCAAAATCAAAACGTACCGTTCGCGCCGCGTCCATATTCAATCCCAAGACCCCAATCCGATTGTGTCGGACAAAGACCCGCTGCCCGAACGAAAGGCGCTCGACATTGAAATTCTTTCGCAAGCGCTCAGGGTTATCGTGGGGAAAGGCATTGGCTTGACGTTTCCGGTTGATGTTGCACCTTCCGTCCCGCCGCTTTCCGGTCCGCAACAAGTCAACGGACATTCTCAAGCCGGGTCCACATCCAACGGCGATGAACAAGCAGAATCGGACCCGAAAACGAGCGTTCAAGAACCGGAAGGCTAACGGATTGTAGGCAGTGCGAAAATGGAAAAGGAGCGCTAGCGCTCTTTTCGAGAGACCGTCAGGGGTACGCCAACGCCGCCGCGATTAAATCGAGCGTCTGTTGTTCTTCCGGCGAAATCGCTGTGCCGCCGATGCTCATGATGCCGCCGTCAATTGCGGCAGAGGCAACGCGCGTTGCCACATTCACTACAAATTCTTTGTACGCCACTTTTTCATCGTACGTTTCTTTTTCGTTCAAAATGCGCAGCGTCTCCAGGCACGCGTCGCGCATGAGCGTCGCGGCATTTTCACGATTCGCGCCGAGTGAGGTAATGTGCGCGGGCGAATTGTATTCGTGGCTGACCAGCCCAACGAGGGAATCGGGTTCGGCTTGATGTCCGAATTCGTCCATCGCTTCGAGCAACGCGCGAATTTCTTTGTTGATGCCGACGGGTCCGCTCAACGACGACATCATCACCGCATAGCCCGCGAGGACCGGCGTCTTGGAGAGCGTGTCCCATTCCTCAGCAGTAAATTGTGCGCGAATGCGTGCCGCGCGTTCGTTCACGTTCTCGCCCGCGTCGAGCGCGGCGGCAATTTCGCTGGCGAACGGCGGCTGCGCGAGCGCGTACGCGTCCATCTCATTTTGCAGCAGCGTGTTCAACCCGGCCGCGTCGAGCGATTGCGCGTGAGCAGCATCGCGCAGGGCATGGAGCACCAACGGCGCGGCGAGCGCGAGCACCGGCGCGACGGCGATGTTTGTGGTGTTTTCAATCCAACGCGAAACGTTGGGGATGCCCGCACCGAACCACTGATTCAACCACACATCGCTTAAACCATTCGTGACGGCATCGAGCGGACTGCCCAAATCTTTTTCCAACGTTTGCGCCAGCCCTTGCGCATTGTCCGCGTGGGACGCGTATTTTGCCATTGCGGCAAGCGTCAACGGCGCGGCAAGCGTCATTCCCTCTGTCACTTTTGTTTCGTTCCCGCCAATCATTTCTGCGTATTGTTTCGTCAATGCAGGCGTAAGCAATTCTTGTACCATTTCCAAAACGTTCGCCATGCGATTCTCCTGAATAGAATACTGCAAGTATCTACAATCCCTCAAGAAACGCAAGATAAGGTATGATAAAAATATGACAACCCATGACGTGGATTCCGCCGCGAACGCGGATACAACCCCGCGACGTGCGCAACCGTATCGCGCGTACATTTTTCAAACGTACGTCGTTCTCGCGGCAATTGCGTTTGGCGTACTGCTGTTCGCGGCGCGCACAACACCGTATTTCGATTTTGATTTGATGATTTCGCACGCGGTGCAATCTGCGCGCGGCGAAGCGTTGGATGCGCTCATGCGTTTTGTCAGCGGCTTGGGCTTTAATCCACTTTCCATTTTGTTGACGGGCTTGCTTGTCGCCTATCTCTATGTCATCGGTCTGCGTTGGGAAGCGGTCATGGCAGTGTTCGCTTCAGGCGGCGTGACGCTGGTTGGAGTGGTTATCAAAGACCTTGTGCACCGCGCGCGTCCGTCGCCCGACTTGGTGAATGTGTTGAGTCCGCTCGCCGATTACAGCTTTCCGAGCGGACACGTTTTGCACTATACGGCGTTTCTTGGGTTCCTCTGTTTCTTGTTGTTCACCCTCGCCCCGCGCAGTTGGATTCGCGCGCTCGGAATGTTCGTTTGCATTTTACTCATTTCTCTCGTCGGCGTTTCCCGCATCTACTTGGGGCAGCATTGGTTCAGCGATGTCGTCGGCGCGTATTTGTTGGGGAGTCTGTGGCTCGCGCTGACGCTGTATTTGTATCGCCGGGGCAAACCGCGTGTCCAACGCTTTGGGCGATAAATGACATCGCCGGCTTGAGCAAACACAAGAACGAGCGGAAATAAAAAAAGGGAATTCGTTCGTTGTGCGTCATCGTTCCTCCGTTTGCTGTACTTTCGCAAGATATATCGTTTTCCAAACTGCGGAATCTGTGCAAAAATGGATTCGCCAAAATAATTCCAAAAGACAAAGGAGAAAAAGATGAAACGAAAATTACAACTCGGCGCGGTCATGCTGTTTGGCATCGCGCTATTGGCGACGATTCTGTTCAGCACAGACCATGTTCAAGCGCAACCGAACGCGTTGTTGACAACCACGCCAAGCGCGACAGCGACGGCTGCACAGATGGACGATACCGATTCGAATGCTGCCGCCGCGAAATATTGTACCGACAACAAGGGCACGGTCACCACGCGCTATCCCACGTACAATACCAACGCGCCGCAAGCGCAATGGCTGCAACTCGCGGGGTCGCGCGATTTCTGCACCTTCCTCGCGCCTGCGGACGAAACTGGTTTTCAATCGCACATCGAAATCGCGCTCGACACCTTGTACGCGGACAAACCAACTCTCGCCGTTCTCGCGTATCTTGAACCCGTCGCGCTGCCGCCCTTCACGGGCGCGAACCCTTCCGTACTGTATTGCAACAAACTCGGCGGCACGGATATTTGGGGCGGACAAAATAACGCGGCGGGCGGCGGCTGGGTCACAACCGCGCCGGACAGCAAAACAAATTTCCAGGTCGTCGGTATGTGCATGTTCCCCGACGGCTCGGCGATTGATTCATGGGGGCTGACGTACAAGGCGAACGGCGTCGTGCGCGGCACCGATTTAGCAAAACTAGTACGCTATCAACCGACGACACCGCCGAATGTGTTTGGTGGAGGAGCGAATCAAGTGGCAGCGGTTGATAAAGCACTCACAAGCGCAGACAACAAATCGAACGTAACGCTCAAGGTCGGCGACACCTTGAGCATCGAACTCGCGAGCAATCCCACCACAGGATATTCGTGGCACGTCAGTCAAAACGATGAAAAAATTTTGCAGCCCTTGGGCGAGCCGCAATTTTCACTCGGTAATCAAACGCCCATTCCCGGCAGAAGCGGCACAGAAACATTCCAATTCAAGGCGGTCAAAACGGGCAAGACAACGCTGACACTCGTTTATCTTCGCCCGTGGGAACAAGCGACGCCTCCGGCAAATCGTACTGACGTATTCTCTGTTCAAGTGGATGTGCAATAAACGGCTGAAACGTTCGCCTTTGGTCTGCGTATAAAGAGTGATAATTCAAGGAGGACCTAGAATGGCTGATTCTACCAAGACCGAAGAATTTCGTGTGGACGGAGACAAAGTCATCTCCAAAATCAAAGAGATTGTGAACGAGGGCAATGTGCGCCGCATCATTCTCAAGAGCGAAGATGGAAAAACTCTGGTTGAAGTACCGTTGACGCTTGGCGTAGGCGTTGTGGGCGTGAGCGTGCTCGTTGCGCCGGTACTTGCCGCGCTCGGCGCGATTGCCGCGCTTGTCGCGCGCGTGAGCATCATCGTCGAACGCATGGACGACAAACCGCCCGCGCCCCCTTCCAATCCAACCATCTAACAAAAAACCTTCGAGGTTATCGAATCCTCGAAGGTTTTTTGTTTCAACGTATCCTGTACTCGAAAAACAAAAAGTATCGCACATGTGCGCGTGAACCCCAACCAAAATTAACACTGCATAAACAAAAGCCGCCAATCGCATCGCTCGGCGCGCCGCGCACATTGATTTTTACATTCGCGGACTCGAACGAATAATCGCATTGACAGATGTCGCCGGGCTTTTTCTTGTCGCCAACAATCGTTGGGTCATCAGTTACATTTTCACCGCCTGCCCAAACGTCAATTACATTTCCACCGGACATGACATAGATGCTCGTCCCCGCGCCGCCGCCCGGTCCTTCTTCACATCCAAAATCGTATTTGCGGTTATCGCTGGAATCAAACGCATCACAATAGATGGCGTGCGCGAGATGCCAATACCCTTGCCCGGGTTCGACGTTGGCGGGTTCATAATACACGGTGCCGGGCCAACGACTGCGGTCCGGTTCCCAAATCGGCGCGGGCGGGGGCGGCACGGGTGTGAACGTGGGCGTTATCGTCGGCGTCGGAACGCGCGTGCTGGGACGGCGCGTATTGGTCGGCAATGGTGTATTTGTAATCGTCGGCGTGTTCGTCGGCAAAACAATGAATGGATTTTCGTTCGTCACGACGACATAGACAGGTACCGCTGTCGCCTTGCGCGTGGGCGTATCTGTCGGCGGCGGTGCATTCGTCGCGCGCACATTGCTGAATACGGGCGCGTTCACGGTTGTATTCGTCGGCACAGATGTTGGCGACGGCGTAATGACCAGCGCAATCAGTCCGCCATTTTTGGAACCGAGCGCGATGGCGAGATGAATGAGATTGCTCGCCGATTTGTTTTTGTTTGCGGAATAATAATTGCTTGCGAGCTGTTCCACACGCGTCGCAATTTGCGGGTCGCGCAAACGCGCAAGCCGGTCGCGCGCAAGTCTCAAATCGCCGTCCACCGCAAAGGCATCGGCGACATTGATAATGTAATCGTCTTGGTCGGCAGGCGTGAGCGCGAGAACTTGCTGTGGTGGAACGGTGGACGTGTCCACAAACGACGAAGCGAGATAAAGACCGAGCGCCACTCCGGCGACGAGCGCGAGGACAACCACGAGGAGCGAGAAACGATTCATGCGACTGCGCGCATTTTACAAGCGAGCGCGCGCGGGGTCAATAGGAGTAGGGAATTCAAAAACGAATTGCAGCCACTGTGCGGCTGCAATTCGTTTAGAATAAATTTGTTTTTCCGTTCGCCATCTGCAATACAAACTCCACAAACGTTCGCGTCGGCGTGCCGTTGCCCCATTTGTTGATATAGCCGCGTTCTTTGCCTTCGCCCAAATTCACCGCGCCCGCGATGTCGAGGTGCGCCCACTTGGTCCCTTTTTCGACGAAACTGCGAATGAACCACGCGCCCGTAATCGAGCCGCCCGCGCGTCCGCCGCTGTTGCGCAAGTCCGCCCAATCGCTGCGCAGCGCGAGCAGATATTCATCGTCCATCGGCATCTGCCAATTTTTCTCGCCGGTCTTTTCGCCGATTTCGTACAACGTGTCCGCAAGTTCATCGTCGTTCGTGAACACACCCGCGCGATACACGCCTAACGCAACAACCACCGCGCCCGTCAACGTTGCCGCGTCGAGAATCGGATTCAGTTTCAATTCTTTTGACGCGTACGCGACCGCATCCGCGAGGACGAGACGTCCTTCTGCGTCGGTGTTGTTGACTTCAATCGTCATCCCGTTCATCGCGCGCAAAATGTCGCCGGGTTTGAACGCGCTACCGCTCGGCATATTTTCCGCCGCCGCGACAATTCCCGTCACATTGATTTTTGGTTTCAACTGCGCGATGGCTTGCATCGCCGCAATCGTCGCCGCGCCGCCGGACATGTCGCCTTTCATATTTTCCATGCCGTCGGCAGGCTTGATGGAAATGCCGCCGCTGTCGAACGTGATGCCTTTGCCGATTATGCCGATAGCTTTGTCTTGATTTTCCTTGTCGCCCCAATAGCGCATCACAATCATCGCGGGCGGATTCTGCGAACCTTGCGCGACGCCGAGAAACGCGCCCATGCCCATTTCTTGCGCCTTGTCACGGTCAATCACATAAAATTCCAAATCATTTTTCGCGGCAATGTCGCGCGCGTGTTCCGCGAGATGCAGCGGCGTCAAATGATTGCTCGGTTCGTTCGCCAGCGTGCGCGCGAAATTATTTGCTTCGCCCAAGATTCTGCCGCGTTCGACGGCAGCGCGCACGGTTTCCAACTGCGCGGCGTCGTCCACCAAAATTGTGACGCTCTCGATTTCGCTCCGAAAATCATCTTCCCACAACGGGTCGGCAGCATCCGTGTAATATTTTTGAAAACGGAACAGCCCCATCACAACGCCTTCGGCAATCGCTTGCGCGGCGTCCGCGAGGTCCAGCCCATCGTTTGTGATTCCCAACGCGATGTGTTTTGCGCCGAGTTTGCGTAAATCTTTTGCGCCGTCGGCAGCGGCGCGACGCACGCGGTCGAGTTTAAATTTTTCGCGTTTGCCCAAACCGACCACGGCGACACGCGCGGCGGGCAATGCGCCGAGCGTATAAAATGCGTAATGCAAAGTATAGCGCGCGCTAAACTCTTTGGAATCCAGCGCGCGCAGAATTTCACCCTTCAGCGCGCGGTCCACCCCGGCGCCCGCGCCGCTCAACCCTTCATTTTGAAAAACGGTGACGACAATACCATCGCCTTGCCATTGCGACAATTGTCCGACCTCAACCCTGAGTTCCACACGACCCCCTTGAAATTGGAGATTGGAGATTGGAGACTAACGCTTATAGAGCTCTCAAAAAAAAGTTGTATGATGGATTCTACGCTTCAGCGGGTTGATTGGCAGTGACCGCATAAATGCTCGAGTCCGATGCTACGAACTCTATTTGAGTTGACCAAGAATTGCAAGTAGTGAAATTATAACATCCTCTGCCAAAAAACGCTTGTCAAACTTTTTATACGCGACTATACTTGATGTAAGGGTTGAATCTATCCAACCTCAAAACTTGCAATCTCAGACCTTCACCCTCCATGCCCACCGAGCGAATTCTCATCCTGGATGACAATGAGGCGCTCCGCCTCGAAACTGCCAATACGCTTGCCAATGCAGGCTATATCGTAGAACCCGCTGCCACCACGCAAGAAGCGCTTGCGCTTGCGCGCCAATTTCCTTTTGACCTGTTGCTCGCCGATATTTATTTGCCCGATGAAAATGGGATTGACGCGTTCACCCAAATTCGCGACATCCTGCCGGATGTTGCGGGCATTGCGATGACCGGCTACAGCAGTTGGGAAGTTTCAATGGAAGCGCTGCGCGCCGGCTTTGCGGGCTTTCTCGTCAAACCATTTCCTTCCGAACAATTGCTTTCGTCTGTGGTCGCCGCGTTGGAGCAAGAACATCTGCGCCGCGAAAACGCGCGGCTGCATGCGCTCG
The DNA here is from genome assembly GCA_937870825.1 of uncultured Chloroflexota bacterium. Classification (GTDB taxonomy): domain Bacteria; phylum Chloroflexota; class Anaerolineae; order UBA4142; family SHND01; genus SHND01. The sequence continues at coordinate 33,853 of CALMZO010000211.1, forward strand.
TGCCGCTGTACGAATTGGCGCGCTCGTTCATGGGCGCGACGGAATTGTCCGAAGTGTTGAACAAAGTTGTCACGACGGTTCGCCAAGAAACGCGCGCCGAGATTGCCTCGCTGATGTTGTTGGATGAAGAAAACGAGGAATTGACGATTGCGGCAGCGGAAGGTTTGTCGCCCGCGGTGATTGATGCCCAACGCCATACCGAGCTGGGCAAAAGCATTTCGGGCATGGTCGCCGAACGCGGCGAACCCGTTCTCATTGCCGATGATGCGCCGCTGGACAACCAGGTCAAAGCATCACTCGACAGACCCGAACTGGGTTCCGCATTGTCGCTGCCGCTGAAAGCGCGCGGCGAAGTGTTTGGCGTTTTGAATCTTTCGCGTTTGCGCGGCATTGCCCCATTCACGCGCAGCGACTTGGAATTGGCAACGGTATTGGTGGGACAAGCCGCCGTGGCGATTGACCAAGCGCGTTTGATTGACGTGATGCGCAACATGAGCGAAACGAGTCAGCGGCTCGCGGGCGCGTTCGATTTGGATGACGCGGCGACGACGATTCTCGAAGCGGCAACCCAGCTCGCCGGCACAAAACGCGCGGTGCTGTGGCTGGTCGAAGATTTGTCCGGACAACTGACGTTGTTCAAGTCGAGCGGTTTTGACGCGGAACACGAACGGCGGCTCAAACCGCCTGCATTCGTGACGCCTGCCGATTCTGTGAACGCGCGTGAACGCGAACACCAAGGCGTCTTGTGGCTGCCGATTTTGCGCGGCGACCGCAAATTTGGTCTGCTCGAAATTCATGTTCCCCCGAATAAACGCATTCGCCCTGACCGCCTCGGCGTTTTGAAAACGCTCGCGCACACAGCGGCATCGGTGATTGAATCGCATCGGCTGCGCGCGCGGGAAGCGATTGCGTTTCGTGAAATTGATTTGACGCTGCGCGGCGAATCGAATTTGCAGCAGGTCTTGGAACGCTTGATGCGTCAGATTGCCGAAGCGTGCGGCGCGCAGAACGGCGCGATTTTCATTCGCAGCGGGAATCCGGTCGAAACATCGCTGTGGGTTGAACTCGGCAACGGCGCGCCGCCCGAGCTCGCGCGCGAAGCCATCGCGGCGAATCATGCCATTCTTAAAAGTGACTCGGAAGACAGCCCGCGCGGCATCGGCTCGATGATGGCTGCGCCCCTCACGGTCGGCACACGCGTCGAGGGCGCGATTGTTTTGACGCATCGCGACCCGCGTATGTTTGGGCAGCGCCATCTGAATTTGCTTACGGTCCTGTCGAGTTCCGCCGCGTTGATTGTGCGCAACGCGCAGTTGTACGCGTGGTCTGAAGAAAAAGTGATCAGCGAAGAACGCGCACGCATGGCGCGGGAAATTCACGACGGCCTCGCGCAAGACATTAACTTTATGCTGATTCGGGTGCAGACGCTGCAGACCGCCGCGCAGATGGGCAAAGAAATTGATATTGCCAAGGAGTTGGAACAATTGAATCAAACGCTGCGCCGCGATGTGCGTGAAGTGCGCCAAACGATTTTCGCGCTGCTGCCGGTGGAAATTGAAACGCTCGGGCTCATGCCCGCCATCGAAAAATTTGTTCAAGATTTCGGCATGGCGAACGAAATCAAAATGCACTTGCAATTTCAAGGGGAAGCGGCGCGGCTCGCGCCCAAATCACAATCGGCATTGTATCGCCTCGCGCAAGAAGCCCTGAACAATATCCGCAAACACGCGCACGCGTCGAACGTGTGGCTCGATTTCAATTTCGCCGACCCGTGGGCGACCCTCACCGTGCGCGATGACGGTGAGGGGTTCGACATGATAAAGGCGCTCGACGCGGCGCGCGGGCGCGGCAGTGTCGGCATTCTTCAAATGCGGGAGCGCACCGAACGCGCGGGCGGCGTCTTTGAAATTGAAACGGATGTGGGCAAAGGGACCACGATACGCGTAAAAATACCTTTGCGGTAAAATGAAATCCGAAAATTCCGTGAGGATTTTCGGATTTCATTTTTCTTGGCGATTTTTCTCCTCGCCCTTGCTCACGTATAATCGCGCTGTTTTGACGCAAGAATCCCCTGCTCGTTTTTTCCGCGCGTCAACGTCTATTCTTCATGCACGTCCCATATCCGAACCGCTCGCGCGCGCATCGCATTTTTTCATCCCGCCAAGTTTGGCTTGTCCCTTTGCTGCTGGCAGCATGGGCGCTCCGTTTGTATCACCTCGACACAATGAGTTTATGGTGGGATGAGGCGCTGTCGTGGGACCGCGCCACCAACACCCTGCCCGCCATTCTCTCCAACACGATTCAAATTCAAACGATTGCGACGCGCGATTTGCATCCGCCGTTTTATTTTGTGCTGCTGCATTTCGTGACGTTGTTCGCGGGGACGAGCGAATTCGCGCTGCGCTTTTTGTCCGCAAGCGCGAATGTGTTGACGCTGGCAATGTTTGTGCCGCTGGCGCGCGTGCTCATTGGCAAGCGCGGCGAGGGCATTGGGCTTTTGGCGATTTTGTTTGGCGCGCTTTCGCCGTTCTATGTGTGGTATTCGCAAGAAGTGCGTCCGTACACGCTGGTGCTGTTCGTCAGCGTGTTGTGCGTGTACGCGTTGCTGCGTTGGTTGAAAACAAAGCCGCGTCGTGCGCGTAATATATGGTCGCGCTGGAGCATTTTGTTTGCGCTCGCGTTTGCTGCTACGCTTGTGACACACTATTTGTCGTTCGTGCTGCTCCCGTTTTTTGCCGCGACGATTTTGTTGTTTGGAGTTACTCCGACCCCAAGGGTCTCCAATGCAGGCGCGTCACGCTTGCGCGTGTTTCGGGAAAATCCGTTGAGTCTCGTGCTCGCTGCGTGGATGCTCGTCGCGTTCGTCGTCGTTTTGTTTTTGATGCCGCGCGAAACGGACATGACATCGTGGGACCAGGCGGGTCCGCGCTTTGTGCCGTTGTTTATTATGCTGCGCGATGTGTGGAATTCGTTCGCGGTGGGACTGACGCTCAAGCTTGACCAAGCCGAACTGTTGAATTGGTTCTTGCTCGCGTTGTGGCTCGTCGGTATTTTTTCCCTCGTGCGCGTCAAACCGCGCGACGCGCGGCGCGCGCTGTTTTTGTTTGCATTTTTATTGGTACCCGCGCTCGCATTGCAACTCGGTTCGTACCTGCGTCCGTTGTATCTCAATTCGCGGCATCTCATTACCACGAGTCCCGCGTTTTACCTCGGGCTCGCGGTGGGCGTCAGCGCGGTGGGACGCGCGATGCGGTTGCGTTTGCTCTTGGGACGCGGCACATCAAACGTCAAGCGTGAAACGTCAAACGGGATGCGCCTTGCGTCATGGATTGTTGTCGTTGTCCTTGCGGGCGTGTATGTCGCCGGCGCGTGGTCTTCGCTCAACAATCTGTATTTCAACGAAGCGTTTGCAAAGGATGACCACAAAGCGTGGGCACAATTTTTACGCGAACGGTGGCGCGCAGATGATTATTTGTTTCTCGTCGCGCCGCAGGCGGAAAAAGTTGTCGAGTATTATTTGCCGGACGGGGTGCAGTGGGAATCGCTGCCGCATCTTGGACAAACGCGCGATTGGCAAGAGGTGTTGGACCGGCAAGCGATTTTGAAAGCGTATCGCAATCACCCGCGCGTGTGGCTTTTGGAATTGCATCAACCGGTTGCCGACCCGACGCTGCACATTACCGATCTGTTAAAGCGTTGGGGTTACGCGACGGACAGCATTCCGTTTCGCGGCATCAGCACAGAGATTCGTCTGCAAGCATTCGTTTATCATCAGTTGCCGCAAGAACCGCCCCAGCCGTTTTCCAAAGCGGAACAAATTGTTTTTGCGCGCGGTTTGGAATTGGTCGGCGCGGACGCGCCAAAAGAAATTCAAGCAGGGGCGCGCGGTGTGGTGAATCTGTATTGGCGCGCGCGAAAAAAAATCATGCGTGACGTCAATGTTTCCCTGCGTGTGGTGGATGAAGCGGGCGCGGTGTGGGGCCAATGGGATGCGCCGCCGATTGGACCATTGCAGCCGCTTGCCAAATGGGAAACCGACAAAACCTATTTGGACCAACATGACTTGGTCGTCGAAGCCGGCGCGCCGCCGGGGAGATATTTTGTCGAAATCAATGTGTACTCGCCGCGCGACGGCGAACGCTGGACGACGCATCGCGGCGGAATCGAAACGGATGCGCCGCTTCGCATTGCGGAAATCAACATCACGCGTCCGAATCCGCCGCGTGACCCGCGCACGTTGGTATTTGATACGCACACCGATATTGCCTTTGGCGATGCGCTGCGGTTTGTCGGGTACGATTTGGAAGAACGCACGACGGGTCCGGGCAGTGAAATTCCGCTCACGTTGTATTTTCAAGTGTTGCGCGCGTCGCAAGAGAATGTGAACGGCAAGGTGGAACTCGGCGCGCCGTGGTGGCAGTTTTGGAATCGGACGTTCGCGCGGGCGTCGTTTACACTCGACCTGCAAAATCGCCAAGCGGGTGAAATTGTGCAGGCGCGCGTGAATGTGCGCGTACCGGGAGATGCGAGCGCGGGCGCGTATGATTTACGCGTCGCGCTGGAGGGAGCGAACGCGGTGTTTGGCAACGTGCGCGTGGATGCGATTGCGCGGTCAACGGATTTGCCGTCCATTTCGCATCCGTTGACCGCGCGGTTCGGCGACAAAATCGAATTGCTGGGGTATGACCTCGACGCGCCGCAGCCGTCGAAACCGAATGCGCCGGTGCGTTTGACGCTGTACTGGCGCGCGTTGAACGCGATGGACACATCGTACACGGTATTCACTCATCTCATTAACGCGGACGAAAAAATTTTTGGGCAGCGCGACAAAATTCCACTGGACGGCGCGCGTCCGACGACGAGCTGGGCGGCGGGCGAAATTTTTACTGATGTGTACGAATTTAATGTCGCACCGGATGCGTCGCCGGGAAATTATAAAATTGAAATCGGTTTTTACACGACGCCCGATTTCGCGCGTTTGCCAACGTTCGACGCGAACGGCAACGCGACGGGTGACCGTGTACTCTTGGCAGATTTGCGCGTGCAATGATGGATACACACGTCGCGTTCCACGAATCGGTTGAAAGCATGGCGATGCTCCCGCGCGAGTATCGCGTGATGTTTGAAATTGAACAAGAGTACTGGTGGTATCGCGGTCTGCGCGTGTTGGTGAATGAACTGCTTGCGCGCTATACCGCGCCGGATGGTTCGTCGCGCATTTTGGACGCGGGCTGCGGCACGGGAAAAAATTTGCAGCTGTTTCTTGAGCGCGGCGATGCGCGCGGTGTGGACATTGCCCAAGAAGCGATTCACTTTTGCCGCATGCGCGGTATTCCGGCAGAACGCGCGCTGGTGGCGTCGCTGCTCGAATTGCCGTTCCCTGATGAATACTTTGATGTGACGTTTTCGTTCGACGTGATTTGCAACATTCAACATGATGTTGCCGCGTTTGCGGAAATTCGCCGCGCGCTGAAACCGGGCGGGCGACTCATCGCGCAATTGCCCGCGCATCAATGGCTGTGGAGCGCGCACGATGTCGCGGTGGGACACAAGTATCGTTACGGCGTCGCGGATTTGCGCGCAAAAATTTCGCGCGCGGGACTGCATGTTGAAACGCTGACGTACTTGAACACCGCGCTGTTTCCGTTCATCGCGCTGATGCGTTTCGCGCGCCGTCCTGCCTCGAAAAATGGGCAAGCGCATTCCGATTTGACGCCACTGCCGCGCGTGGTGAATCAAGGATTGACGCGGCTGTTTACCGCGGAAATGCGCCGCGCGTTGGATTGGCGCTCGCCGTACGGGATTTCGCTGCTGGCGATTGCGCGGCGGGTGGATTAAAGAGGACAACTACATAGAGTTGCCCTACAGGAATGATGCGTTTCTCAAAACACCTTTTTGTTCTGTCGGGAATCATTCTGCTCGCGTTTGTGCTGCGCGTGTACGCGCTCGATTTTTTTTCGCTGCGGGGCGATGAATCGTTCACGGTGCTGTTTGTGCAAAAACCGTTCGCGCAGATGTGGCACGAGACGCTGACGATTGAACCGAATCCGCCGCTGTTGTATTTGCTGCTGCGCGGCTGGATTGCGCTCGCGGGCGACAGTGAATTTGTGACGCGCTTTTTTGCGGTGTGGTTTGGGGTGTTGGGTGTGCCGTTGGTGT
>CALMZO010000212.1 GCA_937870825.1 uncultured Chloroflexota bacterium
ATTTGCAAAGCGAAATGCGCCGACCGTTCGCTTTGTACCCCTCTCGTCGGCGGTTGCTCCTCGAACGCCAACTCTGTCTTTTTTCTCTCGACGCGCGGCTGCTCCGAGTCCGAGTTGTTGTCAATGCGTCACTCGAGCGTGAGGCAAGAGGACGAAAGGAGCACGCACGCATCGTCTAGGGTGACATCGCTGTCACCCTTGCTCACTGCTTTTGCCCCATTTCACCCAAACCCGTTCCGCAAAGATTTCGTGGAACATTTCGCTCACGCAAAAGGAGAAGGACGTTATGAATGACAATCGCCCACGTTTGTACGTGGGAAATCTTCCGTATCAGCTGAGTGTGGACGAGCTCAAGAATTTTTTTGTTGGCGCAGGCAACGTGACCGATGCCGCCATCATCACCGAGCGCGATTCAGGACGCAGTAAAGGATTCGGCTTTGTCGAATTTGCGAGCGATGAAGACGCCACACGCGCGCAATCCATGTTCAACGGCGCGCAGCTCAAAGGGCGCACGCTCAAAGTGGATTTGGCAAAACCGCGCGAAGACAAACCGCGCGGCGACCGTCGCGGCGGGGGCGGCGGCGGCGGAAGTAGTTTTGGATAATGGAATAAACGCCGCGCGCAATGGAGCGCGCGGCGTAGTCTTGCCCGGTCGAGGAAAATTATGGGACGATTCACAACCAAACAACGCGAAGAGATCTTGGAGCGCGATGGCTATAGATGTGTGTTGTGTGGAAATGGCAGGCGGGAGGGATATGATTTGGACGTAGAACCACTGCTGCCAAATATGCAGCCGCCCTTCAAACTTGACGATGGCTGTACCGTTTGCAGTCGGCATCACCATCGGCGAAAAGGTTCGAGTCTCTTGGAAGCATGGGGCGAAATGATGACGCAAATGGCAAGTACGCCCATCAGCCCGGGGAACCGAGAGTTTGTAGCGTTTGCGTCGGAAATGAGAGCCATTAAACTACCCGCAACAAATTTCAAACATGCGAACAAAAAACATTGAAAATAACATCAAAGAGAGTCAAGTCGAAGAAGCGCTTGTCGCCAACCTCGACTATCTCCGTCGCCTGCTTGGACTTGACCAAGACTTGCGTCTCATTGCGCGTCAGTTACGGATGCATCAAGGCGAACAACGACTGGATTTATTACTTACGCATGGTAAGGAACTCTGCCTTGTCGAACTCAAGGTGACGGAATTTGACAGAGAAAATCTACTTCAAACTGTTGGCTATCGTAGTGAGCTGGAATTGCTGCAAGCCAGCGAACAGCTCGTACAAGGTTCCATTCGCGCATTTTTGTTGGTAACAAACTATACGCCCGCGGACTTGCGCTTATGCGGGAGCAATCAAGTGATACTCCTCAAGTACGAGCCAATTCAGGTTCTCGAAAATTACTTTCAAAATCTCGCGGCGCTTGCCCCGTTTATGAGCATCAAACCAAACGACTATGGTGTGTTTAGTTTGGGTTTGATGAACCGAACATTACAAGAACTTGCAAATGGCGAGACTACTCGCCGCGAAATCTCGGACCTCACACAACTGAGCGTCCAGAGTGTGGGCAATCACCTTCGAGTCGTAAAGAGTTGGGATTGGTAAGACAGAGACATGACAAGTTTTTTCTGACCGACTTGGGAGACAAATATATTCAATACGCTCCGATTGGCGCACTCAAAAATGAAATCTCTGCGCAGCAAGCCGACATCTGGAAACAATACATTGCCAAAGATCCGTTTTCCTCTCACGTTGTATTTGGCATCTATGTCATCGTAGAGAGTGCATTTCATCTTGCGCGCAACAGTTATCCCATCCAATTGGACGACTTGCGAACAATGTTTCGCACAATGGGTGGGAAAAATACACAATGGCGCGCCTACAAATCACTCAGAACAGCGACTTCAACTTTTCTCAACTTTGCAATTGACATGGGGTTGCTCGGAAAGATTGGTGAGCAGATAGTAATCACTCCTGCGGGCTTTCAATTTATCTTGATGCTGCAATTGCACAAGAGCATAGAAATGGTAGAATCTCTTTCAACAAATGGCTAAAGATGATGCACTAGAGTCAAACCAACCCAAACGCAGACCCCACAACCTCTCCAACCTCGAATCCGCGATTGACCAACAGATTCGCGAAGCGATGGAACGCGGCGACTTTGATAATTTGCGCGGCGCGGGGAAACCGCTCAATCTCGCGCGTGACCCGAACGTTCCCGAAGATTGGGAACTCGCGTTCAACCTTTTGAAAAACGCGGGCTTTGCGCCCGATTG
>CALMZO010000213.1 GCA_937870825.1 uncultured Chloroflexota bacterium
ACCTGGTCGGCGAGAATACCGAACATGAACGTCATAAATGCAGAGACGAAAAGAATGACCGCGCCCGACGCGACATTTGCGCGTCCAAGCGCAACACTGTCGAGAACGAGATACACGATGCCGACGAAAAAAAGCAACGCGCTCGCGGGCAAAAAAACTTTGAGTGGGTCGAACAACGCGACAATGCGAATAATGAGCAGCAATGTATTGAAACCATCCGCGACGCGGACCCTGCTCGTACCGGTCGTGCGCGGGTGAACCGTTATCGGCAAGTATGTGACATTATACCCGTCTTTGAACATGGCGAGGGTTAAAGTTGTCGTAAAAGAGAAACCGTTTGGAAGCAAATTCAAAAAACGTTTTGCCGTGTCCACGCGCAGCGCGCGAAAACCGCAATTCAAATCCGGAATTTCCGTTTGCGCTAAATAGTTTGCGGTCTTGCCGAGCAGCCATTTCCCCGGCTTGCGAAGCGTTGGTGAACCCGCGCCCTGCGGTCTTACGCCCACTGCCATATCGCAATCGTTCAACGCGTTCACCAATTTTGCAATATCATTCGCGTCAAATTGTCCGTCCGCGTCGAACGTGACGACATTCTCGCGTTCTGCCGCGCGAATCCCCGCTTTCAACGCCGCGCCGTACCCTTTGTTGTTGCGATGCCGAATGACGCGCGCGCCGTGTTCTGATGCGACGCGCGCGGTGTTGTCCGTCGAACCGTCATCTACGACAAGAATTTCCGCGCCGCGCTCGCGCCATGCGCGCAAAGTTTTCAAAACATTCGGCAAACCATGTTCTTCGTTGTACGCGGGAATGACGATGGAAACGTTCGAGTTTGTTTCCGTCGCGGTCAGAAATTGCCGAGTCGAGTCGAGGGCAATCATTCAATCTTGTTTGCCGCGCAGTTTTTCGAGTTCCGCGCGGAGACGCGCGTTTTCTTGTTCCAAGGCGCGCGTTTGTTCTTCCGCTTCGCGCGCCGCCTCTGCGCTCTCGACATAGTTTTTCAAGATTTCTCGAGTGCGCGGATGGATGAGGCGCAATGTCCCGTCAATTTCCTGCAATGCGAGCTGCATTTCTTGGCTAAAGATTTCGCCATCTTCGTTTGGACGCAACCGTTCGTATGTGCTGCCCACCAAGCGAAAACCGCGCAGCGGCGGGTCAAGTTCTTCATGCTCGACATCGTACACAAAATACTCGCGCACGCCGATTTGGGCATAGAGTTCCATTTTGTCACCCAAATCAACTTCCCATGTCGCGCGTGAGGTAATTTCAAAAATCACCGACGGCGCGCTTTTTTCTTCCCACAGTTTGATAATCCGGCGCGGCGTTTTATCCAGTCCCGGAATGAGATACACATCGGGCGCAAAGGACAACTTGGGAAACCCTTCGGCGTAATAAATCATATTGTTTCCGCCAACGTACATATCCGCGCGATCTTTGAACCAAGCCATCAACACATCCAAAAGATACGTGATGACAAGAATGTGCTTCATTGTTTCTGCCATAGGTTTGCCATCCGATTCAGGATAATGAATTTTACTTTGTGGGGGAAACGGAACAATGGTCATGCTTTACCTCACTTGCGCCACACAGTACCGATGATGCGCCCAGATGCTTTTGATTTGCCAAGGCAGCGGCGCGCGCTCCAAGAACGCGTAACGCGCCATCTGCGCTTTTAATTCCGGTTTCTTGCCCAAATAATAATCCATCGAACTCCAATTCCAATCCGCGCCTTCAAAACGCGACTGCATCTGTTTTGATTGAATACCGAGTCGTTTCAAAACTTCGGTTGCAGGCATCACGGTGTCGGGCCACGGCGGCACGTCCAACACGCCTTCGTCAATAATTTCGCAATCCCAATCGCGCAAGATATTTTTCACGCGATGGATGTTTGCCCACGACTCGTCCACATAACGCACAAACTCTTGCTCCAAAACATATTTTCGCATCAAGTATCCAACCTGCGCGCGGTTGGGCATCGCGATAAAAATCAAATTGCGCGAGACGCGGACGAGTTCGCCGACAAGTTTTTCCGCGTCGGGCAAATACCACAACGCCGCCCAATTCCACGCGAGGTCAAAGCATTTGGTTGGTGATGGGAGATGAGAGATGGGAGATTGAAAAATAAATTGCGCGTCCAGATTCAGTTCGCCCCAAATGCGTTTGATGTGTTCGAGGCGTTCCGCATTGTCGTCCACGAGCGTCACGCTTGCGCCATTGCGCGCGAGAATCACCGAGTTGATGCCGCTCACGCCTGCCATTCCGTAAATCGGCGCTTCCAGTACGGACTTGATGTTGTGCTTTTTTTGTAATGCTTCCAAAAAGTCATTCAACATCAAACGTTCATAAACGAGTCCCAGCCCTTCGTTGTAATCGGTCAAATTTTTGCGCCAGCGTTCGGGCGGAAGGGGTTCGATGCGCGGTTTCACAGACATGGCAGTAACTATATTCACAACAAGGGTTTTGTCGAATGTTGTGGGGGCAATTCATGAATTGCCCCTACGATTCTTCCAACAGATTCCCCGCAATTCGTTCTACCGCTTCAATCAGCAAATCAAAATCCTCGCGCCGACTGCGATGATTCGTAATGGCGACGCGGAGGGAAAATTTCCCGCGCAAATTTGTGCTGGAAGGAACGGCGATGCCCGATTCCTGAATGCGCGCGAGCAGTTCTTGATTGAACGCGTTGAGCTGTTCATCCGTCATGTTCGGCGCGAGATAGCGAAAGCAAACAATGTTGAGTGGATGCGGCGCGGTGAGTTCGAGGTTGGGCGCGGATTGCACCAACTGCGCGAGGTATTGCGCTTGCGCGATGTTTTGCGAAAACAGCCGCGCGAGTTTTTTCATGCCAAAGGTTTTGAACGCGGTCCATATTTTCAGCGCACGAAAACCGCGCGAAAGTTGCACGCCGTAATCGGTGAACCAATTCTGTCCGCCGTGCGGTCCGCGTCCCGTTTGTTTCAAATAGGGCGGGGTCGTGGTGAACGTTTGGAGATGCGCCGCGTCCGAACGCACGAGCGTTGTGCCTGCTTCGTACGGCACATAAAACCATTTGTGCAAATCGAACGCGAGCGAGTCCGCGCGTTCCATGCCGTGTAACTGCGCGCGAAATTCGGGCAGGGTGTACGCCCACGCGCCGAACGCGCCGTCCACATGAAACCACAAATTAAATTCGCGCGCGAGATTCGCCATCGCGTCGAGATTATCAAATGCGCCCGTGTTCACCGTTCCCGCGTTGCCGATGAGGCAGATGGGCTGCAAATCATTCGCGATGTCCTGGACAATTGCCTCGCGCAGCGCGTTCACATCAATTTCATACGCGTCGTTGACCGCGATGCGGCGAAAAAATTTGTTGCCGATGCCGAGCAGTTCGACGCTTTTTAACAGCGACGAGTGCATTTCGGCAGAACCGTACACGACGAACGGTTTGCGATTCCATAATCCTTCATGGCGAATGTCGTACCCGGCTTTGGCATTGCGCGCGACGGCGAGACCGACAAAGTTTGCCATCGAGCCGCCGCTCACGAGCAAGCCGCTTGCCGCGCGCGGGAAATCGAAAATTTCTTTGAGCCAATCGAGTACTTGTGCCTCGACATGCGCCGCGCTGTGATTGCCGCCGCCGACATTCGGATTCATCGCCGCTGCCAGCAATTCACTCAACGCGCCGAGCGGCGTGCCGGTCCCCTGTACCCAGCCCCAAAAGCGCGGATGCAAATTGCCGTTCGGGTACGGCAAAATGTTTTCCTTGAAATTTTCGTACACTTGAAAAACATCGCCTTCGTCTTGAGGCAACGCGCCGCCGATTTGTTCGCGCGCCGTTTCAGGATACGGCTGCCACGTCGGTTGTTCGCGCAGGGATTGCATGTGCGCGAACATGTCGTCAATCATTTGATGCCCCAGCGCGCGCAATTCATCCCAATCGCGCGGGTCGAGTGTTTCTTCTTGCCTTTTTTCGTTTGTCATTTGTCCTCTGCTCCTAAGCAAAATTCACCACGAGTTTGCCGTCTTCCATTTTTGCTTTTTGCACCTCGAGCGTCGCCAACGCGCGCGGCAAAATCGCGTTGCGGCGAAAATTCCCGACGCTGATGGCGAGTTCGTCGCCCGCGCGCGTGAGATGCACATCGCTTTTCGCGGCGAACGGCAATTTCATTTTCAAAATATAGCCCTTGCCGTTTTTCACAATTTCTTGCGGGCTGCCGTGATAAAAAATTTGTGACGGGTCTTGCGCGCCGTACAACGCGTCCGCCGTGCGCCGCAGCATTTCGAGTCCGACGACTTCTTGGTCAAAGAACGGCACTTGGAAAATTGGCACGGGCGCGAACGACTCTTGAATCATTTTCCCATACCGCGCTTGGGATTCTTTCAACACCGCGAAATACGGGTCATTGACCGACGCGGGCAGCACGCGATTGGAAACGACGAGGTCACACGCAAAACCGTACAAGTTGATGTACGTGAACATGCGCTGCGCTTCTTTGATGACCATCTTTTCGGGATTCAGCACAACGCGCACCGAAGATTTTTCGGTGTCGCTCAACAATTCCGCCATGCGATTCAATTGCTGAATCAATTCTTTGATGGTGTCAAACACTTGGTCGTCGGGCAACGGAATATCGGTGACGGCGCGCATCACAGGCGACGCAAATCGCATCGCCATTTTTTCGATTGGAAAAATGTGCGTGAGGTACCAACGCGCGACTTCGGGCAATGAAAGCAATTTCAATGTTTCGCCCGTCGGCGCGCAATCCACAATGATGACATCATATTTTCCTGATTCCGCGAGATAGACAATTTGCAAAAGCGACGCGAGTTCGTCCATCCCCGGCAGCACACTCACTTCATCGGCGATGAGTTCATCCACGCCGCGCCACTGCAAGAGCGAGCGAAAGTACGCTTGCACTTTGCCCCAGTATTTTTCCATCTGATACAACACATCAATTTCTTGCGCGTGCAGTTTTGGCGCAATTTCAATCGGCTCTTGGCCAATTTTCAAATCGAACGAATCTGCGAGCGAATGCGCCGCGTCGGTTGACAAGACAATCGTGCGCTTGCCCATTTCCGCGCAGCGCAACGCGGTGGCGGCGGCGACGGACGTTTTGCCAACGCCGCCTTTGCCGGTATACAAAATAATTCTCATCTCTCGGTTTCCTCGCCAAACTCTGGTTTCATCTCAAGCCGCCTCCGATTATACTTGAACGCATCCGAAACCGTCTTTTCATCTCTCATCTCCCAACCTCGTTTCGAGGAGCATTCCTACGCCAATTTTTTTCCGCTCTTGTATCTACCATATTGCTTGGCAAAGCAGAGCCGCCTGCATGGCGCACGCGCGCCAAGCCGGTCGCAAAGCGCGACGCGCGGAAATTTGGGATTTGGTTTCTGCTTAAACAAAGAGACGCCGCAAGGGTAATGCGGCGTCTCTTTGTATTTCTTGCTTGTGAGTCGTGCTAATTGCCTACAGTGTAAACGTGTACGGCGTTCGCATCGGGGGCAAATGCATAACCGGCTTTGGTCAAATTGTTCACCACAATCTTCCACTCACCAAGTGGAGCGTTGCGCCCAAGAGTGCACGCCCCTTCCACAGAGCCGGTGGTATTGCTCGTGAGATTTGCGGTACACGAGACCGAGTTGTCGGGTCGCAGGACCTGCACGGTGGCTTGAACGCCGGCTACAGCTTGACCCGCATCCGTTTGGACGTTAAAGCGATAAACGACCTTGTCGCCGCGCACAAACGTATCCGTTGCCGTAAACTTTTTCGCCAGGATTTTGCCTGTCACAAGCGATGATACGTGTAACGGCGTGGTCGGTATGAAAAGAAAGGCGCTGTTCGCGACATTCCAATGGGTGGCAAGATAACTTCGTCTTGCGGGATTTGTATTAAAGTAATCGTCCTTGTTGCAGTCAAAAAGACTTTCATTGGTAGAGCCGCACATGTACTGCATATCCGGCGAGGTCGGACTGTCCTTGTAGCACATAACATCACTTTCATCATAGCAATGCCATCCGCCGTTGCTGTGCGGTGCGCTCATTTGTACACCGCCGAGAGTGTGCATCGTCTCGTGTGCGACGACCCACGGCGACCAGCAGCGTGCATCTACGCGCGCGTAGCGTGAGCCGCTGTTGTTGGCATTCGTGGCAAGTGGAGAATCGTCTCCAACGATATTGGCAATTCCACAATAGATTTCCGAATCCACATACAGCAAGTAATTGCGGTCCGGGTCGGTGTATCCGCGATTCATCAATTCGATAGCGGTGTTGACAAAGCTGTCGTCACCTTCCGGATTCAGTACGAGATTTTCGACAATCGGAAGACAATTCGTGTCATGGACGAAACGGACATGCCGTTCTCCGCCTGTTTGCTTGGCGCTGTTGTTGTAAATCGCGTCGGCGGCGGCTGCCCATTGCTGGAATGAATTTACATATTCGGCATAACGGTCGGGGCGGTCGGCTGCGCGGACGTACATGACTTGAATGCGTCTGCCGGTCTGACCATCGCCGGAACAAACGACTCGGGCTGCTCCGACATCCGTCGGGAGCGGGGGGACAGTTTCCGCAATGCCCTGCATCGCAGGAATCGCATCAGGACCGTGCGTGCACAACGGCTTGCGCCCCTTGCCAACTTGAACGTCAAAACCGTTTTGGCAATCCGGACGATTGCTCCGAACCAACCCTTTGTACACAAGACCGCGCCGCGGTTGGTCAGGTGGATTGCCGCCTTGCGCGTTCGCACTTTGGGATGGCAGACTCATGAACAACAGAACAAGCGCAAAGGCGAAAAAAGCGCCGGAGAGAAAGAGCCGCACGCGCGGGCGGGCGCGCAAATACGGTTGGAGAAAAGAGCTCGCCAAAATATGGCGGAGGTTAGTACGCAGAAACACCCCCTTGACATCGTGCTTTTCACGTATCTGTGAGGAGCCAGACGCCCTGGAGGTGCTGGTTTCCTTCGGCGGCTCAGCTACCATGGGCAAATGCCTTTAGGCCTGAAGCTTTGCGTCCACTGCTTTCGCAGTGTTTGCCTTTATCGTGGAAAAGCGAAACGAAAATCTGTTCAAACCGAGTCCAAAAGACTCGCAAATTGTGTATTCATTGGTAGCATAATGTCAGAACGAAATTCGCGCAATGGAGCTTTGGTAAGAGGGAATAAAAGTCCAGTACCGGGAACCTATATAACATTGAACGGGAAACATAATTCTTGCCTTAATGTTTAGTTGATAGAATTCAAAAAAATACGGGAGCGATGAAACTCTACTGCACAGCGCCGGCCCCGCTTGTGTGTTGGACGCTATAGGTAGAGTGGAGCTAGTGGCGTAACCGACCGTGCCCTATAGAGCAAACCTCTATCGGCGCGGTTTTTTTATCAATTCAATATCGTGTACGGGAGCAATGAAGTTCTGCTGCTTTAATTTTGGACGCCTAGGCAGAACAGAGCTGGTGGCGTAACCGACCGTGTGCTTTTAGCCATTCAAGAGGCAAACGCACATGGTTTTTTTTTACGGTTTCGAGTTAGCACATGGGGGGGGAATTCATCTCATTGAATAGTACGTTTTTCATGAGGGAGGCATCATGAGTCATCTTCCTTTCCCCATCGTTCGATTTGATCCTTCCACAGCACAAAGAGTAATCCGTCTTTCCGCTGTGCTGATCGTAGTGGTGTTCATCGGTTTTGCATTCACCAAGAGTGTCAATGCGGGATATGTGCGCAGTTCCTTCTTGCAATGTTCAAACCAGAACAACACGTTAGGTCAATGCAAATGGATTGGAAGCAACGTTCAGGACCAGAACTCTGTCTATATTGAAGGCATGGCGTTGGCGCAGCGGATTTATTATGATGGCATCACAAACCGTGCCACCTCGCCGCAGACAACGCACGTCATTAGTTGGAATACACAATGGACCAAAGGCAGCAAACATGCCTACGATTGGCTTGTTTCCTATGCTCAGGCGCAGGCGCTTTCTACGGCAGTTGGCGGTTTTTCGCTCACAATGAACTATTGCGCCGACCTGTCTACGGCGGGGCAAGCGCCCACAGAGACGGACAACTGCAATGCAGTCTATCCCAATGGTAACCGCATCTCTGTTGCGGTGCCCGATGATTCCTTTATCAGTGGACAGTGTGATGTCGGCTTGTGCAATACGCAGGACCGGATTAATGCCTTCGAAGCTCTGTTTGGCAATCGCACGATTGATGTGTACACCAATCAGCCGGTCACAGGCACTTTGACCCAAGAGCACAAGAGTTGCGCCGGTTCAACCTATGCCAATGGAGCAGACTCGGGTGACAAAGACCAATGTTGGACCCTCACCCTCGTGCCTACCAATACTGCAAACCCGCCTACGATTGTTGTGATCCAAGCGGCGGGACATATTTCGGCAGGGTGGGACCCGGCAAACCAAGACGGAGTGGGTTGGGGCGGTCAATTCAGTGCGGGCAACATCTCAGGCTCACCGTACCACTTTAAGGATATCAAACTCGACGGTGAAGGCGGCAGTCAAGACAACCAGCTGAACGCGACGGCAATTCCCGTACGCCCGACATTGAGCACGGCGGTGAGCGCGGCGACGGTATCCTATCCCACTCAGTTTCGGGACAGAGCAACGATAACGGGCATCAGTGGATTGGGCGCACCACAGGGACAAATCTATTTCTATATCTGTGGTCCGACACAAACGATTACCCCGTGCAACACCAATACCGCTACTGTCCAGAGCATCGTCAATCTGACAACAGGCGCGAACAATACAAGTACCGCACAGTCCACCCTGTACACCCCAACCCAAAACGGGTACTATTGTTTTGCTATCGGCTACTTGCGTACCAAGACGAATCCGCCGGGGTACAATCACTATTCCAACCAGACACAAACTTTAACCACGAATGAATGCGTTCAAGTGACGGGTGCCCCGACGTCGGCTGAACTGCTGTCTTTTAACGCCAAGCGACTCAAAGACCCAACCAAAGTCCAGACCACATGGGTGACAGGCACGGAACTGAATGTTGTGGGTTTCAAGGTGTGGCGTAAAGTAAATAGCGGCGAATGGAAACTCTTGACTCAATCTCCCGTTGCCGCACTTTATGTTGGGCAAGTGAATGGCGGAAAATACAAATTTGTTGACGACACCGCCAAACTGAACAAGAGTTATCGCTACAAGTTAGAAATTGTAAATGCAAACAATCAATCACAGTGGAGCGATGTTATAGCTGTGAGATAACTTCCAAAAGGGGGGGGCGTATCGTCCGGCACGATACGCCCTTTTTTATTTTGCTCGCGCGCAATTCTTTTGACGCAATGTGTTATCGTGCCTATAATCGTTCAGTCATTAGTCAAATGAAAGTTTTTCTCCAAACTCTCGGCTGTAAATTGAACGAAAGCGAACTCGAAGCGTGGACACGCGAGTATGCGGCGCGCGGCGATGAAATCGTCACCGACCCGCGCGCCGCCGATACGATCATTCTCAACACCTGCACCGTCACGGCGCAAGCCGCGCGCAAATCGCGGAATCTTGCGCGGCATCTCGCGCGTGAAAACGAGAACGCGCAAATTGTTCTGACCGGCTGTTATGCGAGCATGTCGCCGGAACAAGCGCGCGGTCTGCCGAACGTCGCGCTCATCGTCCCCAACGCGGACAAAGACGCGCTGGTGAACCTCACGCGCGAACGATTCGGCGATTTCCCCTATTTCTCTTATTTCTCTTCCGTATCACAAAACGCGGAACGCGCGGGAACAAGCGGCCTGAATTTGCGTACCCGCGCGTTCGTCAAAATCGAGGACGGCTGCAACATGTCCTGCGCGTACTGCATCATTCCCCTCGCGCGGGGACGCGCGCGCAGTCGTTCGCAGAATGAAATCATTGACGAAATCAAATCGCTCGTGGACAACGGATATCAAGAAGTAATTCTGACCGGCGTACAGATCTCCGATTATCGTTTAGAGGAAAGGGAAAACGGAAACGGACGTTTACGCGGCTTGTGCGATTTGGTTTCGGAAATTTTGCGTGAAACAGATTTGCCGCGCTTGCGTCTCACTTCGATTGCGCCGTGGGATTTGGACACGGAACTGCTCGACATGTTCGCGGATACGCGCTTGTGCCGTCACTTGCACCTGTCGTTGCAAAGCGGCAGCACAACCGTCTTGCGACGAATGCGCCGCCCATATACCGCCGAGCAATTCGCGGATGCGGTGGAAATGGCGCGCGCAAAAATTCCCGATGTTGCAATCACAACGGATGTCATTGTCGGATTTCCCGGTGAAGCGGATGTGGAATTTCAAGAATCCATTGCATTTGTCGAACGCATGAATTTTGCGCGCGTGCACGTGTTTCCGTACTCTGCCCGCGAAGGAACACTCGCGGCAAAATTTCCGCTGCACGTTTCCGAACTGGTCAAAGATGCGCGCGCGAAAGCGATGCAGCGAGTGGCGGATGCGAGTCAAAGAAATTTTTCGCAACAACACATTGGACGTACGTTTCCTGTGTTGTACGAAGAACAAGCGAACCATGCAGGAATCTGGACCGGCTACACCGACAATTATATCCGCGTCACCACGCGCAGCAACGAAAATTTGAGCAATCGCATTTTGCCCACGCGTCTCGTCGAACTCGTTGACGACGGCGTGCGGGGCGAATTACCAACCAATGACTAACGACTGTATCTTTTGCAAAATCGCGGCGGGCGAAATTCCGGCAGACATCGTTTACAAGAACGAGCACGTCACCGCGTTCACTGATTTAAATCCGCAGGCGCCGACGCACATTCTCATCGTTCCCAGCCGGCACATCGCCGGATTGGATGAGATGCGGGATGCCGAAAGCGCAACAACTGTAGCGCAATGTCTCTTGGTCGCAAACGAAATTGCGCGTGAGAAAAAACTCGAAAATGGCTATCGGCTTGTCACGAACATCGGCGCGGACGGCGGGCAATCGGTACGGCATTTGCACTTTCACTTGTTAGGTGGGCGTAAGATGACGTGGCCCCCCGGATAAAATTTGATGACAGACGAAAAACTGATACGAAATTTCTCTATTGTCGCGCACGTGGACCATGGCAAGTCCACGTTGACGGACCGTTTGCTCGAACTTACCGGCACGGTCTCGAAACGCGAAATGGTGGAGCAGGTGATGGACCAGATGGACCTCGAACGCGAAAAGGGCATCACCATCAAAGCCAAAGCCGTTCGCATGTTGTACACCGCGCGCGATGGAAACGAATACGAACTGAATTTGATTGATACGCCCGGTCACGTAGATTTCACATACGAAGTCTCGCGCGCGCTCCAGGCGTGTGAAGGCGCGATTCTGGTTGTGGACGCGTCGCAAGGCGTCGAAGCCCAAACGCTCGCCAACCTGTATCTCGCGCTCGAAAACAATCTTGTTATCATTCCCGTCATTAACAAAATTGATTTGCCCGCCGCGCGTCCCGACCAGGTTGCAGAGGACATTGAAAATTTGTTGACCGTTCCCGCCGACGAAATTATTCGCACATCGGCAAAAGACGGCACCGGCGTTGCGGAAATTTTAGAAGCTGTCGTGCAAAAAATTCCGCCGCCGCGCGGCAACCCCGATGCGCCCGCACGCGCGCTCGTATTCGATTCGCATTATGACGCGTACAAGGGTGTCGTCGCGTACGTGCGTGTCGTGGACGGCGAATTATGCAAGGGCGACAAATTGCGGATGATGTCCAACAATCGCGATGTGGATGCGCTCGAAGTCGGTATATTTCGTCCCAAGCTCGTCGCAGCAGAATCGGTCGGCGCGGGCGAAGTCGGTTATGTGGCGACGGGTTTGAAAAGTGTGCGTGAAGTCCAGGTGGGTGACACACTCACGCACGCCCTGCGTCCTGCCGAACATCCGCTCGCGGGTTTTCGACCTGCCAAGCCAATGGTGTTTGCGGGATTTTATCCCGTCGCGACGAATGATTATCCGCTTTTGCGCGACGCGCTCGACAAATTGAAATTGAATGATGCCGCGCTGACATACGAAGCGGAAACGTCCGCCGCGCTCGGCTTCGGTTTTCGCATTGGCTTTCTCGGCTTGCTCCACATGGAAATTATTCAAGAACGGCTCGAACGCGAATACGATTTGGATTTGATTGCGACGGCGCCGAGTGTAGAGTATCATGTATTGAAAACGAACGGCGAAATTGTCACAGTAGACAATCCCGCCGCATTGCCGAACGCCGACCAGATTGAAGAAATCGAAGAGCCATGGATGAAAGTATCCGTGTTCACGCCTGCCCAATACATCGGCACGGTGATGGATTTGGCGCGCACACGGCGCGGAGAACAGAGCAAACTGGAATACCTCGACCCCGAACGCGTGCGGATGGATTTTCTGTTGCCGCTTTCGGAACTCATCATTGATTTTTACGACCAACTCAAATCGCGCACGCGCGGCTATGCGTCCATGGACTATCATTTCGATTCGTACCGCGGCGCGCCGCTGCAGAAATTGACGTTGATGTTGAATGAGGAACCGGTTGACGCGCTCGCGATGATTGTGCATAAAGATTATGCGTACTCGCGCGGCGCGGCGCTCGCGAAAAAATTAAAACAAGTAATTCCGCCGCAAATGTTCCCCGTGCCGATTCAAGCCGCGATCGGCGGACGCATTGTCGCGCGCGAAACGATTCGCGCAATGCGAAAAGATGTTTTGGCAAAATGTTACGGCGGCGACATTACGCGCAAGAAAAAATTGCTGGAAAAGCAAAAGGCGGGCAAAAAACGAATGAAGCAATTGGGCACGGTAGAACTGCCGCAAGAAGCGTTCATGGCTGTTTTGAAATTGGGCGAAGATTAACGGTTGTTGGGTTTGGCAAAAGGGAGTAGCGTATGCCATCACCATTTCCGGGTATGGACCCATATCTCGAAGGGTATCTCTGGCCCGACGTGCATCATCGGCTTGCGACACAAATCAGCGACCAGCTCGCGCCGCGGCTTGAACCCAACTATGTCGCGCGCATCGTGTTGCGGACGGTGATGGAAACTTGGGATATGGGTGAGTCCATCGGCGTCGTCTTGCCGGATGTGGAAATTTTTCGAGGACGCGAAACGCCCATGACACCCACGCGCGAAAACGTAGCCGTTGTAGATGTGTCCATCGCGCCCGCGCCAATCATTGCGCCGCAGCACTGGGAATATGAAGTGGAAATCCCGTCGGTCGAAATTCGGACCGTCAAGGGCGGCGTGCTCGTCGCGAGCATCGAAATCATGTCGCCGACGAACAAAACGGGACAGGGCTGGAACGAATATCATATCAAACGCACGCGCGTTCTCGAGTCCGAAGCGCACTTGCTCGAAATTGATTTGTTGCGACGCGGCAAACGACCCGTGCCGCTTGGACCCGCGCCGTTGCGTCCGTATTATGTTTTTCTTACCCGCGCGCGCCATCGAACCCGAGTCGAAATTTGGCCCATCTCGCTGCGTGACCCATTGCCGACCGTACCGGTTCCATTGCGCGCGCCCGACCCCGATGTAGCGCTCAATTTGCAGTTGGCATTGACCACGGTGTACGACCGCGCGCGCTATCACTTGAGCATTGACTATCATCAACCCGCCGAATATCCGTTGGAAGAATTTGAAGCGGAGTGGGCAGCAACTTTGATGAAATAAACATCGCACATGAATTCATACAAGAATCTGAAATTGGCGAGCGACCAAACGATCCTCACCGTCTCGCTCAATCGCCCACAAACGCTCAACGCGTTTGCGCCCGAGCTCTTTGACGATTTGTCCGCGTTATGTGATGAACTGGTCGAGAGTCAAGAAACGCGCGTCGTGATTTTTACGGGCGTCGGCAAATCATTCAGTTCCGGTTTGGATTTGAATGTGTTTGCCCAAGCGATGACACAGTGGACGCAAGATGATTTGCGTGTCATCATTCGTCGTTGGCAAGAAACATTCAACAAAATTGAAGCGCTGCCGCAAGTGACTATTGCGGCGGTCAATGGTGTTTGTCTCGGCGCAGGGGTTGAGATGATTCTCGCGTGCGATTTTCGCATTTGTTCTTCGCGCGCCACGCTCGGTCTGCCCGAAGTCAAATTTGGAATTTTGCCTGACCTCGGGGGCATTACGCGTTTGACGCGTCTCGTCGGACCCGCGTGGGCAAAAGAAATTATTTTGCGCGGGCGCAACGTAAGCGCGTTGGAAGCGTTACGCATCGGCTTGCTGAATCGTGTTGCCGACCCCGGCGACATGCCCGGCATTGCGCGCAATTGGGCGCAGCAATTTTCCAAACTCCCGTTCAAAGCATTGGCAAACGCGAAAAAATTGATTAACGCCACCTACGACACACAATTGCCGCAAGCGCTGAAAGCCGCCGAGTACGCGCAAATGAATTTGATTGCCTCTGACGATTTTCGGAATGCCATAACGGCGATGATGCAGCAGCAAAAAAATCATCAAGAGTCAATGGAAACAACCGAAATAGAACAACAAACCGCGTAGTGTTCCGAACTACGCGGTTTTTGTTTTCGCGCATAGAATCGCCGCAATGTTTTCACGCACGCGCATTTTTGAAATTACATTGCTCGTTCTTATTTTGATGGTCGCCGCATATCTTCGGTGGACGGGCTTGGCATGGGACGAAGGATATTTATTTCATCCCGACGAACGCCAAATCTTGCTTGTCGTTTCCGCTCTGCAATTCCCCGCAAATCCTCTCGAAATTTTTTTTCCTTCGAGTCCTCTCAATCCAAAATTTTTCGCGTACGGTTCGTTCCCGATTTATCTCTTGCGCGCCCTCGCGCCCTTCGCGCCGCCGACCAATCTCACGGGTCCCTGGGCGAATGACGAACTCGCGCGTTGGGTTTTCTTTGGACGCTTTCTTTCGGGGCTGTTTGATTTGGGAACCATCGCGCTGACGTACGCACTGGGCAAAAAAATTTATGACGCGCGTGTTGGGTTGATTGCTGCTGCGTGTGTGGCAGTGACAGTCCTGCACATTCAGTTATCGCACTTTTACGCGGTGGATACGTTGCTCACCTTCTTTACCATTGCGACGTTGTACTGCGCGTTTCGTGTAGCGCAAGAAACTATCCAAAATAAAATTTGGAAAGTTTGCTGCGGAATCACCATCGGTCTCGCCCTCGCCACGAAAATCACCGCGTTCCCACTCATCCTTCCCATTTTTTACGCGTGCGCTCGCTCGACGGACGCGCCAATCTTGAAATTTTCACGCATCCGAATTTTTGAAATTTGGCGCGCCGCGCGCCAACCGTTTCTGCAAATCGTCGGAATTGCATTTGTTGTTTTCATTCTCACGCAGCCGTACGCGCTCATTGATTGGCACACGTTTGGACGCGATGTAATTCGCGAAGCGTTCGTTGCGCGCGGCTGGCTGGACTATCCGTACACACGGCAGTACGCCGGGACGACTCCGTTCGCGTATCAAGTTACACAAGGGGCAATTTGGGGTATGGGGCTGCCGTTGGGAATTTTTGCTTGGGGTGGGGGAGCGTTGTTTGTCGCGCAGTGGAGGTTGCATCGCGCGAACATAGAACGTTCGCCGCGCAACGACGTGCGCGATTGGCGCGATACGTTTGTGTTGTCGTTCGCGCTGATTTATTTCATCATCATCGGTTTGCAATACACAAAATATCTGCGGTACCTGCTGCCACTGTTGCCGATTTTGTACATCATGGCAGCGTGCGCGTTCACACGCGTCTTGGCAAAACAACGCGTGGTGCTAGCGATTCTCGTTTTCTCGATTCTTGTCCCCTCGTTTCTCTATTCCCTCGCGTTCATCCAAATTTACGCGCGCGAACATTCCTGGCTCACCGCGTCGCGTTGGATTTACGAAAATGTTCCGGTCGGCAAAACATTGCTCGTTGAACAATGGGACGACGCGCTGCCGATGATGATTCGTTTTGAAAACGGCGAGCGGCGCGGCTCCGAATACACGCAAATTCAATTTCCAATTTTCGACGATGACACGAACGAAAAACGCGCGCAGCTAGTCGAAGCGATTGCGCGCGCAGACATAATAATTCTCGCAAGTCAGCGCGGCTACGCCAGCATCGGCAAATTGCCCGCGCGGTATCCGATGATGAATCGCTATTACGCCAAGTTGTTTAACGGCGAATTGGGTTTTGAACCGTTTTTTACAACGCGCAATGACCCAAATCTATTTGGCATCCCAATTCGCGACGACCCATTTTCAAATTTGACGTTTGACCCTTCGCTACGCTCAGGGCAAGCAGTTTCCCGCTTGAACGCTTTACTCCCACGGGACACGCCCCTCAACCTCGGTTTCGCCGATGAAAGTTTTTCCGTGTATGACCATCCCCAGCCGATTGTGTTTGAAAAGAGGCGCGCGTTGAGTGCACAGGAAATCGAGAATCTGTTGCGCGAATAATTTTTACCCTCGAACAAAACGCAGCGTAAAAACATTTACCCCAATTGCCACGATTGCCGCGAGCAGATACGTGACAGCAATCGGCAAATTTGCAAGTGTCGCGCCGATGACGAGAAAAAAAGTCGCGAACGCGAACAGCCCCGTCAAAATTCCGCGCAGCGCAAGAATCGCCGCGCTCGCGCCGCGCTGCTCGTGCGCGAACACCGCGAGGATTGTTGCAAAAATCGGGAATGGTGTTACGAGTCCGCTCAATTGCGGACCGAGCCCCTCTGCCGCGTACGTAATCAGCAAAATAAAAATTGCGGCGGTCAACATGCGCGCGTACAAGTCCCATTTCGGCGCGGGAATTTTTTCTAGATCGGTTTTGGGTTTTGGAATGAAACGCAGAGTGAGTGAGAGAACGAGCAACACAATCGCATAAATCGGGACGAGGGTGAGCGCGAACGAATTGAGCAGCGCGGTCATGCTGAAAAAAGCAATCACTGCGAATACGATACACACGAGCCAGTGATGCCAACGCGCGAGGCGGCAGTACACAAAACAAAACGCGCTCACGGAAATAATTCCCGCGAGCGTTCCAATCGCGGCTTGCGCGGCGAAGGGCGTGCCGTACTGAATTGCAAAAATAAAGGAAACGGGCGCGGAGGTGAGAGGCAGCGCAGCAATCCAGCCGCTAACGCCGTGGCCCCAACGGCGACCTATCAATGTCGCAAGGGCAATCAAGAGAGGCGCGAGGATGAGTTTGAACGCGAGGAGAAACATAGCCAATCGGCTATATTGCCGACGCGGACATTATAACGATTCGCGATGAGTAGCGCGAATTATTGTCCCTTCAAACTCGCGATGCGTTTTTGCAGAAACGCGCGTTCGGCGCGCGTCTGCGCGAGTTTTAACGCATCTTGGTACGCCTGACGCGCCGCGCCAACATCTCCTGCGCGGCGCAATAAATCGGCGCGCGCCGCGTGATACAAATGATATTCTTGGAGCGCATCGCCGAGCTGCAAATTTTCCATCACCATCAAACCAATGAGCGGACCGCGTGCCATGCCGAGCGCGACGGCGTAATTCAAACTCACGACAGGCGTGCGCTGCTGCAGCGCGAGGCGACCGTACAATGCGGCGATTTGTGTCCAATCCGTTTCGTCAAACGTTTTTGCTTGCGCGTGCAGTGCGCTGATGGCGGCTTGAATTTGGTACGGACCCGTTTGTTTCAATTCCATTGCGCGGTCCAACAACGCGATACCCTCTTGAATCTCTGCTTGATTCCACTGCGAACGGTCTTGGTCTTGCAGCAAAACCATTTCGCGGCGCGCGTCCACCCGCGCCGCGCGCCGCGCATCATGCAACAGCATCATTGCAAGCAATCCCATCGCTTCCGCGTTCGGCACGAGAGTTTTTTCTTGGTCAAGCAAATCGACCAAAATGCGCGCGAGCCGAATCGCTTCCGCGCACAATTCATGGCGAATCAAATCATCGCCAGCTGTCGCGGAATATCCTTCGTTGAAAATCAGATAGAGAACGTGCAGCGCCGCGCCGATGCGTTCGGGGATGCGCTGCGCGGGGGGAATTTCAAACGGGATGCCTGCTTGTTTGATTTTGTTTTTCGCGCGCGTGATGCGTTGGTTCATCGTCGGCACGGGAACGAGAAACGCGCGCGCGATTTCGTTTGTCGTCAAACCGCCGAGCGTGCGAAGGGTGAGCGCGAGCTGCGCGTCGAGCGCGAGCGCGGGGTGACAGCATGTAAAAATCAGCTTCAAACGTTCGTCGGGGATGGGGCGTTCGTCAAAATCAATTTCGTCCGGTTGTTCGAGTTCGGCTTGAAATTGCAACTCTTGCTGCTTTTCTAAAAATATTTGGGCGCGGCGCAGGCGGTCAATTGCTTTGCGGCGCGCGACGGTGGTCATCCACGCGGCGGGATTTTGCGGAATGCCGTCGCGTTCCCACGTTTCGAGCGCGGTGAGCATTGCGTCCTGCAACACATCTTCCGCCAATTCCAAATCGCCGAGATGGGCTACCAGCGCGCCGACAACTTTGCCGTGTTCGGCGCGAAAAGTTTGTTCGATGACGTGTGTGATTGGGCTCATGCGCGCGGCTCATCATCCCAGACCACTTGAACTTGATTTTTCCACACGCCAAAAAACCAACTGCCGAGACGCACCCATCCGGTACGACGCTTCCCAAGTTGGTCTTGAACGACAATATGATAAACAAATTGACTGCTTGAGGTCTTCCAGAAAGAAAAAGGCCCTGTAAATAAGCCATGCCAATTTCGTTGTGCGATGACGTAATGATTTTGCTCTGCCCATTCGTCTAACATGCGCGGGGCGCGGTAAAATTCCCAGAAAAGGGAACTCACCCTGAACAAAGTAAGTGCGATGATTGGTACTCCGCAGCAAAGAAAAGTATAGTTGTTCGAATCCATCAAGTATCTTACTCGTCATTATATACGCAGACGTGAATTGTGCGACGAAAAACGCCGCGTGATTTTTCACGCGGCGTGATGGCGAACTTGTTTTGTTTTGGCTGCGGGTGTGCGGAAATGATAATCAAGTGTGCGGTGGTTCAAGTTCCTGAATCGGTCTCACTTCTACCGACCCCGTTCGCGCATTGGGAATTTTTGCCGCAAACTCGAGCGCTTCATCCAAATTTTTGCAGTTGAACCACGCTTTGCCATCTCGTGAGTGACATTTTTGTACTCTAGAAAAATCGCGTTCTGTTCGGCTGCGGGCATGGTCTCGTCCGCGCGCATGTCCGCGTAAATCAAGAGGATGTAGCGCATCGCAAATTTGTAGTAACGACTTGGGCGTTTGCTTTCACGAACAACGTCGTCACTTCCAAGTTACCCTTGCTGTGAAAAATCAATAACGGGGCGCACTTCGACGGTGCCCGATTTTGCGCCGGGGCATTGTGCAGCGTACCTGACGGCTTCTTCCATGTTTTGACAATCAAGAATGTAAAAACCGCCGAGCGCTTCTTTGGTTTCCGCGAATGGTCCATCAGTCACATTCGTTTTGCCGTCGCGCACGCGAATGGATTTGGCGGTAGGCGTATCGTGCAATGCTTCGCCGCCGTTTGTGTTCACGCCCGCGTCGTCGAGCATTTTGGTGTATGCGTTGTATTCTGCCATGACCGCGCCCCATTCTTCGGGTGAAACTTGATCGGCGGGAACTTCTTGCGCGTAAATGAGGACTGCATATTTCATTTGGGTTGCTCCTTCTTTTTTGCGAATTGAGTTTCGCTTTCGTGAAAGGACGCTTTATCCTTTCAACAATACGACGAACGAGAAATTGAATTTTCGACAGCGCAAGAAAAAAAAAGACCTTCGAGTGTTTCGTGCGATGCTTTGCATCGCCAACCTCGAAGGTCCTTTTGGAATTAGAATTGACTCCACAAGTACTGATTTTGCACTTCGTGGTGGAACATGACTTCGGCGCGTTTGATGCGCGTCCCGAGCGCTTTGGGGCAGCGTTCGGCGGACGCCATTTTCAATTCAGCAAACTTTTGCGCAATGTCTTCGCCGAGCGCGCTTTTTAGAAATTCGCTGCGGCTGAATTTTTCAATCGCGTCATAGATGTTGTCCGAAAGAAAACGTTTTTGGGTTCGCAGTTCCGCCGAGTAGTCGGCAAGCGGTCCCTCCAGGCCCGTTTTGAGCATGGTGTAAATCGCCATGTACGGGTTCGCGTCGGGCGCGATGGAACGGACTTCGATGCGCGCGGATTTTTCATTGCCAATCGGAATGCGAATCATCGCGCCGCGGTCAATGGGCGACACTTTGATTTGAT
Source organism: uncultured Chloroflexota bacterium (assembly GCA_937870825.1). Classification (GTDB taxonomy): domain Bacteria; phylum Chloroflexota; class Anaerolineae; order UBA4142; family SHND01; genus SHND01. Next base: position 20,121 of record CALMZO010000213.1, read on the forward strand.
TCGGCGCTTCAAAGTGCGGGTCGAGGCGGCGGTACGAATTGACGCTGGAATTGAACACCAAACACACTTGTTCGCCGCTCGAGAGAATGCGGTCCACAAAATTCCACGCGAACGCGCTGATTTGCTCTTCGCCGTTCGCGTCCCAAAACAAATTTTTGCCTTGACGCGAAACGGAAAGGTTCGTGTGCATGCCGTTGCCGTTCACGCCCGTCACGGGCTTGGGCAAGAACGACGCGGTCATATCGAACCGCGCCGCCGTTTGGCGGCAAATCAATTTGTACAATTGAACCTGGTCGGCGGCGATGGATGCTTCGGTGTGACCATAGTTCATTTCAAATTGCGCGGGCGCAACTTCGGGATGGTCTTTTTCGTTTTGAAAACCCATCGCGCGCTGGACTTCGGCGGCGGTGTCAATGAACAAACGAAGGGGGTCGCCGGGCAGCGAGTGGTAGTAACCGCCCGTGCTGACGAATTCAAATTGACCCGTTTCATAGTAACGGCGTTCGGCGTCGCGTCCGTTAAAGATGAAACCTTCGATTTCATTCGCCGCGTTGCACTGTGTCCCGTCTTGGTCATACAACGCTTGCGAATAGTGTTTCAATTTCGCGCGCATGTCGGCGGGGTAGGGCGAGCCGTTGCGTTCGAGAACATCGCCAAAGACCAGCACTTTGCCCGGTCCGAAAACATCGGCGGGCAGCCAGTAGAACGCGTGCCAGTCAATGCCGAGTCTCAGGTCCGATTCGCGCTGTGCGGAAAATCCGCGCACGGACGAACCATCGAACGTGAGATTGTCTGCCGATTTCAACAAAAACTTTTTGTCGTAATCGAGCATGTGGAGGCGACCTTCAAGGTCGGTGAAACACACCGTGACCGCTTTGATGCGCGCTTCATCGGTGAGGTATTTCATGCGTTCCTCTTGAACGGTGTCGAGTGGAACGCGATTCAGACGCTGCGCTTTGGCGTTGAGATTGAGTTCCTCGAGTTGGGCGTACGGAATTTCGAGGAAATCGCGCAGGGGGGTACTGCTCATTGAGAAAACTCCGGATGACCGAGCCGCCAACATTGGGGCTCAAAAGTTTTCACGTCGCGGTGGGGCAGGACGATTATATGCCGAGATGGAAAAATACAAAAAAATCGCGAATCAATAGTCACCGTACCCGGTTTCCGCCTCCATCCATGCGAGCCATGCCAACGCTTCTTCGGCAGAGTCGCGACACATTTCTTGCAGAGGACGCAAGCGCACACACACGGCAGGGCGTTCGGGTTTGCCGAAAAGTTTGCAGCGATTGTCGTCCGTGAGTTGAATGCAGCGCACGCCCGCCGGTTTGCCATTCGGCATTCCGGGAATGGGCGATGAAATGGACGGGGCAATACAACATGCGCCGCAGCCGACGCGACATTCAATGGGTCCGGTGTTGGAATTTTTCATTTGCCTATTTTGCGAATCCGCGTGATGACGATTTGTATTCGCGAAAGGCGGAAAGTTTTTTACTCACGCGCATCGCTATTATAATAGCGACGTTGCGCGCCCGACGAATCGAAACGGTGCCGGCGCGAGTTCCTTTTGTTCCTCGAGTTCTTTATCGGAGGAATCACGGGAACTCGGGAACTCGAATCTCTTGCTCAAATCAAAACGGTTCTGGATTGGACTGGTCATCACGATTGTATCACTCGTGTTGGCATTTCAAGGCATTCAACTCGACAAACTCGCCGATTCGTTCGGCAAGTTCGCGTGGTGGTGGCTGCCAATTCTGATTTTGACGTTCATGGTGAGTTATGTCGGACGCGCGTTTCGTTGGCAAACCTTGTTTGAACCGTACAAGCCGCGTTGGACGCGCGTGTTCGCCACACTGAACATTGGTTATTTTTTGAGCAACATCACGCCTGCGCGTTTGGGCGATTTTGCGCGACCGTACCTGCTCGGCACATTGGAAAAAATTCCCATCGCGCACGCGTACTCGACACTGGTGGTAGAACGCGCGATGGATGGTTTGACGGTTGTGCTGCTGCTGTTGGCGCTGCTGCCGTTTATTCCGAACGTGCCTGCGGAATGGGTGAACAGCGGTTTGGTGCTGGGCGCGATTGGAATTGGTGCCTTGGTAGTCTTGGCATGGGTGTCGTTGCAGCGCGAGCGCGGCATTGCCTTTTTGCAAAAACTCGCGTCGCCGTTCAAGTTTTTGAATCGCGAAGGATTGTGGAAATTTGTTGGCAACTTGATTGATGGCTTTGCCGTGATTCGTTCGCCGCGTCCGCTGTTGAAAGCAGGATTGTGGTCGCTTGAAATTTGGCTGGTGGCGGGACTGCTGGCATGGCTCACGATGTTTGCGATGGACATTCATCTGCCCTTTGCGGCAGGGATGCTGGTTCAAGTGGCAGCCGCGCTCGCGGTGACGGTTGCGGCATCGCCGGGCCAAGTCGGCGTGTTTCATGCCATCACGCGCTACACCCTGTCGGAATTGTACGACGTTGACCCGAATCAAGCGTTAGCATACGCGTTCGTTTTACATGCGATTACCTACGTCATGCTCATGCTCTTGGGCATTGGCTCGGCGTGGCGCGAGGGACTCGATTTGACCCAATTGCAAAACATCCGCGCGGAAAAACCCGCGGCGGACAAATCAGTATCTGCGTAAAATTTTTGGTGGAGCAGCGTTTGAAAATTCTTGTCACCCTGACGTATTATTATCCACACTGGACCGGTTTGACGGCGTATGCGAAACGGCTGGCGGAAGGACTCGCACAGCGCGGGCATGACATCACCGTCCTCACTTCACAATATCTCCCGGAACTGGAACGCGAGGAATTTTATAACGGCGTACGGATTGTGCGCTTGCCGATTTTGACGCACATGAGTCGCGGCGTCATCATGCCGCAATTTATCGGCGCGCTGAATCGCTTCGCGCAAGAAAATGATGTGCTGCAAGTGCATACGCCGATGCTCGAAACGAATCTCGTAACGCGTATCGGTCTGCTCCATCACAAGCCGACGGTCATTACGCATCACGGCGATTTGGTGATGCCGAATAACCCGCGCGACCAATTTATCGAACGCGTCACTACCGCGTTGATGACACAAGGCGAACGCGAAGCCGCGCGCATCACCGTTCACAGCTGCGATTACGCGGACAACAGCAAATTCCTCTCGCCGTTTCGCGCCAAGCTGGCTTGCATCTATCCGCCCGTCGAAATTCCCGAACCGAATTTGGAACAAGTGGCGCAGTGGCGCGCGGAATTGGGTTTGACGAATAATAAACTTGTGGGCTTTGCGGGGCGCTTTGTCGAAGAAAAAGGTTTCGATTATTTGCTGCAGGCGATTCCACATGTGCGCGCGAAAATGCCGAATGTAAAATTTGTGTACGCGGGTGAAATCAATGTGGTGTACGAACATTTTTTTGACAGGTGGAGACATCTCGTTGACCAGGAACGCGCCAGCATCGTCACACTCGGCTTGATTCGTGACCAACAGCAGCTCGCCAACTTTTACGCGATGTGTGATGTATTTGCACTGCCGTCGCGCACCGATTGTTTCCCAAGCGTACAAATCGAAGCAATGCTGTCCGGCACACCCGTCGTGGCAACAAACATCCCCGGCGCGCGCGAAGTAGTCCGCGTAACGGGCATGGGAAAATTGGTGACGCCGCGTGACCCGCAAGCGATTGCGAATGGTTTGGTTGAGGTGCTGCAAAATCGCGACGCGTACGTAAAAACGCGCGCGCAAGTTCGGGAGATATTCAATACCGAAAAAACGTTGGATGAGTACGAAGCGTTGTTTGAATCGCTTGTAAAAAGATAGTCTCGCGTATTGTCATTGCGAGGGCGATGGTTTTTATCGCCCGAAGCAATCTCTACGCGACTCGCACAAATACCGCATTGTGTTGCATATTAAGTTCGATATTGGGAGGAACGTGCTTTGTGATTGGCTCATTCACCGCGCGTTACAATGTTAATAAACTTGTCTACATGGAATCGTTTGACTACGTTGGCGATGCGATTGCGCGTGAATAGCAAATCAAAGGTGGCTCGCGGCAAGACAAAGTTGACCTGGTAAAGAGCGTGAATCCAGAGTGGAATGATTTGTTGGCGGAGTGAAATGGCATTCGCGTTTGTTCCAGTACAAAACGATTTCTTGGCGATTCGCGCGGAGATTGCTTCGTCGCACAAACCGCTCCTCGCAATAACAAAGAGAAATGACAAATTCAGTTGACGAGACGCGCTTGGCGCGCCTTTTGCAAAACGAAGCCGACATGGCGTTCAAGCGCCGTGTGCGCTTGATGTTTCAGGCGTTGGGTATTCAGCCGACGGACCGCGTGTTGGACGCGGGGTGCGGGCGCGGGTTCTTTATGAAATATGTGACGGAACTTGCGCCGTGCAAACTGACGGGCGTGGACCTGGATTTGGAACATTTGGAAATCGCGCTCGCGCAAAACCGTGCGAAAGGCGCAAGCGTGGCGCGCAGCTACATTGACCCGCTGCCGTTCGCGGACGCGACATTCGACAAAATTATTTTTAGTGAAGTGTTGGAACATTTGCCGGATGATTGGGGCGGCTTGCAAGAAATCAAACGCGTGTTGAAACCGAACGGACTTGTGTTTCTCACCGTCCCGAATCACAATTATCCGTTTTGGTGGGACCCGATTAACAAGACGCTCGAAAGCATTTTTCGCACGCATATTCAAAACGGAACGTTTGCGGGGATTTGGGCAAATCACGAACGCTTGTATTATCCCGACCAAATCAAGTCACTCGTGACGCGCGCGGGATTTGAAATTCGCGTGTTCTATCCGATTCTGCATTACTGTTTTCCGTTCGCGCATAATCTGGTGTACGGCTTGGGGAAACCGTTATTTGAAAAAGGAATGCTACCTCAAAATATGCGCGCAGCGGCTGACCGTTTTGGCGGCGAACAAATGCAGGCAAGTCCGTTGAATCCGGTACGCATTGGCTTGGGTGTGTTTAATTGGATTGATTCGTTCAACGAAAATTTGGATGAGCGGAACTCGTTCATGATAAATGCGATGCTGTTGCGGAAGCCGGGCGATTAAAATCGCAGCATAAATGGCACAAAGTTTGCCTACGCAAACTGATGTCTCTGCAAGCGAACGGCACTGATTACTGTTCACTGCTTACTGATTACTATCTTTCGCTCCGCTTTTATCCTCCACATTCGGAATGTCCACCTCTGTTCGTGTGCGCGTGCGTTTGACGGAAACCAATCGCCGCGCGTGGCTCTCTGTCGGCTTGTTCACGTTGGGTTTGCTGCTGGCGTTTGTGGCGCAACGCGGAATTTACGAATCGGGCGAATGGTTCGCGGGCGCGTTGGTGTACGTGAGCGCGCTGTTGTGCGTGATTGCCGCGTGGTCGCTGGATGCGCGCGCAATGATATTGCGCGTTCGTGAACCACTGCGCGACGTTCCCGCGCCGTCGCGTGCGAATCCCGCGCGCGCGTTGTTTATCTTTCCCGCGTTTGTTTTTGCGCTCATTGCGTTTTTTGAATTTGGCGGCAACAGGTTTAATTTGTTTGGAACGGCGGCGTGGGTAACCGCGCTTGCATTGTTCCTGTTCGCGTTCTGGGAAGGCACACCGCTTGAAACCTTCAAGGAATTGCGCGATGGGCTGGCGCGGCAATCACGATGGACGTTGCTTTCGCTGGCGGGAACTGTTTTGCTCGGCGCGTTCTTTTATTTTTATCGGTTGGATGCCATTCCCGCCGAAATGACGAGTGACCACGCGGAAAAAATTTTGGATACGTATGATGTGTTGAACGGCACGTATTCGATTTTTTTAGAACGCAACACGGGACGCGAGCCGCTGCAATTTTATTTGAACGCGCTCGTCGTCGCGCTGGGGATTGCGCCGCTGGATATGTTGGCGTTGAAAATTGTCGGCGCGTTGGCGGGCGTGTTGACGATTCCTGCCGTGTACTTGCTCGGACGCGAATTGTTTGATGAAAAAGTCGGGTTGATTGCCGCGTTCTTTTTTGCGGTGAGTATTTTTCCGTTGGCGATTGCGCGTATCGGTTTGCGTTATCCGCTGTCGCCGCTGTTTGTCGCGTGGACTTGTTTTTTGCTTGTGCGCGCCTTGCGATTGCGCTCGCACAATTCTTTTTTGCTGGCGGGGCTGTGCATGGGCATCGGCTTGAACGGCTACAGTCCGTTCCGCGTCATGATTTTGCTGGCAATCGTTTGGCTGGCAATTTGGCTTTTGTGGGGTTACGTTCGCGCGAACAATTTTTCTCGTTTCACGTCTAACAGTGTGTTGATGTTTGGCGCGGCGTTGTTGGTGTTTGTTCCGCTCTTGCGGTACATCACGGAAAATCCCGGCATGTTTGCCTATCGCATGGCGACGCGCTTGACTTCGCTCGAAGAGCCGGTGCGCGGCAACCCGCTGCTGACGTTTCTGGAAAACAACTGGCGCGCGTACGGGATGTTTAATGTAGAGGGCGATGTTGTTTGGGTGAATGCACTGCCGAATGTGCCGGTGGTGGATTTTGTGCTCGGCGCGTGTTTTTTGCTCGGGGTGGTGTACGGCGCGTATCGCCTGGTGCGTTATCGCGAGTACGCGTTCGCGCTCCTGTTCGCCGCGATGTTTGTTCTGCTGATGCCTTCGACGCTTGCGCTGGCGTTTCCTGACGAGAATCCGAGTGTGGTGCGCGCCGGCGGCGCTTCGGTGTTTGTGATGCTGTTTGCTGCCTTGCCGCTCGCCATGTGGAAGCAGCAACTCGCGCGGCTCGGTTCGCGCACGCTCGGCGATGTGGTGCTGGGCATGATTTTGCTCATCACAGCTGTAACAAATTTTAATTTGTATTTTATTCGTTACGATGAACAATATCGCGCGGCATCATGGAATTCGACAGAGATTGCCAACACACTGCGCGAGTTTGCGATGCAACAAAATGATTGGGAACACATCTATATCGTCTCGGCGCCGCACTGGGTGGACCATCGCGCGGTGGGGATTCATTTGGGCAACTTTGATTTCGATTCGCATTTGATTAAAGATGAGGAAACACTGCGTGAGCAGGTGGATGACCCCGCGCCAAAATTGTATGCGTTAAAAAATTCGGATTTGGGAAATTTGCTGCTGCTCCAAGAGCTGTATCCCGATGGTTTTTCCGAGCATGTGAAATCGCGAACACCGGGACGCGATTTTGCATTGTTTTATACGCAGCGATAGGCGCTCACACAAAGGTGCCAAGGAATGGCTGTGCTATAATCGTTTGCCGCGATAGAAAATGAATCGGCGAATCCTCTACGCTCTCGCGTTGTTGTCAGTGGGGCTGATGCTCGGCTTGATGGTCGGGCGTTTTTTCATGCCCGACCGTTACGGCCTTGTGACGATGATTTTGCTGTTCGTCGGCGGTGTCGTCACGGGGGCATTGGCGTGGGGCGCGTGGAATGCATGGCGCGGGACGCGCCTGAAAAATGGGAACGCGCGTCCGCTGCAACTGCGCGTGCCATTGGGTTCGCGCGCCGTAACGATTCGTTGGGATGAGGCGTGGTGGCAAAATTTTGAGGCGAAATGGCTCGGCGTGGAGCAGGGGCGCGAACGCGGAATCCGCGCGTGGTGGGACGCGCATTGGGCGCACGTGGAAATTCCGAACGCGCTCGTAGTACTAGGTGCGCTTGGCATGGCAACGCTCGCGCAGTTGTTGATTGTGGGCAGGTTGCTGGTTCCCGGACTTGTGCTGTACGCGCTGGCGGGAATTGTACTGATGGTTTGGATGTGGCGGCAGCGCGCGTCGCTTTTTATTTTGGTGAGCGCCGCGCGGATAGGACGGCGCGCGGAATTGATTTTGTTGCTTTTGATTTTGCTGCTTGCGTTTGGCGCGCGGATGATGAACGCGGGCGCGCAGCCGGTTGGGATTGACGGCGATGAACTCAAGTGGACGGCGCAGGCGTATTACGATTTTATTGCCAAAGAAAAGACGGGAGACTTTTCGGGACAACTGACGTGGACACCGGTCTCGTTCTATGTGAATAAAGTCGCGTTCGATTTGTTTGGCGTGGATTTTAATTCGCCCCGCATCATGACCGCGCTGCTCAGCGTCATCGCGACGTTTGTTTTTTATTTTGTCGCGCGCGACATGTTCAATGTTTTTGTCGCGCTCATCGCCACGCTTTTTATGGCGGCGTCGTACTATGACGTGAATGCAAGCCGACAGGCAATTGTCCAGACCTTTACCAAGCTGCCGATTGTTCTCGCGTTGTTTCTGGTCATACGCGGGGTGGATCGAGAACGTTGGTTTTATTTTTTGTTGTGCGGCATCGTGTTGTACATTGGGATTTTGACGTATGATACTTTTTTTGTCGTGCCGCCCGTTATCTTGATGTATCTGATTTTTCGCGGTGTGTTGGATTGGCGCAGAGCATTTCGTTGGCTGTTTTATCTCGCGCTGGTCATTGCGCCGATGCTGCTCGCGTATCCGATTGTGGCGGACACTATCAAGGGGCGGCAGTATACGTACGTCAAAGGCGTGAGTACGGGCATCGCGCAGTTGATGGACACGAATGCGCTGCGCCCCGTCATGGACAATACGCTCAAGTCATTTGCGGCGCTCTTTCAAGAGCTGCAAGGTTGGGACTATGCGCTGGATTGGCGCGGACCGCTCATCAATCCGCTTGTTTCGATTTTGTTGGTGTTGGGATTCGCGTTGGTGCTGGCGCGTTTTTGGCAGCGCCATAATCTTTTGTTAATTCTCTCGTTCGTCATTTTTTTCTTTCCCGCGCCAATCTTGTCGGGTTACACGGTGCCTCGCGTGTTCTATGCGGGACTGCCGCCGGTTTTTATTTTTGCAGGCGTCGCGCTCGCGGCAATCGCGACCGCCGTTCTGAATCTGGGTGCGCGACGTGCTGCCGTCGCGCGATTCGTGAGCGTTGCCGTCGTGATGGTGCTGTTGGTCACTACGGCAAGCGATTTGTATGTGTATGCGAACGAGTTGCGAAATGAACCGGATTGGTTGAAACGCCGTTCCTTGGTGCAAGCGATTCAAAACAGTGTCAAGTCCGCGCCGCTGACATTGATTCCGGTGACGCGCTCGCCCGACGATTATGTGTGGGGAAATGCCGGCGTGGTGAAATTTATCGCGTACACCGCAGCAAATGAAAAAACTATCGAACAACGGTATCGTGTCTTGCCGTATGCGGAATTGCCGGGGACCTTGGGCGAGCTGGGTGGTCAATTTGAACGCGTCAATATCTTGTACGACAAAGGCATGAGCGACAGCGACGCGCTGGCGTCGTCAACGATTGAGACAATCAAACGCTGCTATGGCAACGTGCGGACGCGCAAGAATGCGTACTTTGATATTTACACGTTGGACGCGAACGCGCTGCAAGAACCGAATTGCTATTCGCTTGCGTCGCTCGAAGCGGTTTTGCCGAATCCCGACATCATCGCGCCGGCGGGTACGCCCATCGTGTTTGAGTGGCAAGCCGATTCGCATCGTCCGACTGAATTTCAAATTCAAATTGAGCAGCGCAATCCGAAATTGATTTGGTTGGAAGCGGAAAATTTTCCGCGCGAGAAGGATTGGATGTTTGAAGCAAAACGGGACCACTATCCCGATTTTTCGGGCGAAGGTTATTTGTTGGATGCCGAGCGCGCAGGCGAAACGCGTTTGACGGTGCAAGTGTTGCAAACCGGGCTGTATCAGGTGTGGGTGCGCTATCGTTTGAACGCGCAAGAGGGACATCGAACGTTGATTTCCGTAAATGGGCAGCGGTTTGAATTTGCGAATCCGGCGGAATCGCCACTCGAACAATTTGTTTGGGAAAAGGTGGGTGAGGTAAATTTGACGCAAGGCGGGACGGTGATTGCTCTGTCGCGCGAGTACGGCGCGCAAGGTTGGAAACCGATTTTGCTCGACGCGATTTTTCTTTCGGCGGACCGGGACTTTAACCCCGAAGAAGATGAATTGTGGACAAGCGTACAAGATACAGGCCAGATTGAATCGTCTGACACGCAATATGTACTCGAATCGGGTTTGCCGGCGGGCGAATATCGGTGGCGCGTGCGGCTGTCCGATGGCGACAAGCTGGTGGATGCGAGTGGTCGCAAAGGTGTGTGGAGCGAAAAGGTAGAGTTTCGGGTGCATTAAGTCATGTCCATGAACGAATCAACAAACGAAATGGTAAACGAACGGAACACGCAGGAAATGAACAACGCGCGCGGACACAATGGACGCGCGTGGCTGAAGCGGTACGGCGTGTGGCTCACGCTCGCCGCGATTTTATTGCTCGCGGCGCTTTTGCGTTTTCCCTCTGTCGAAATGGTGACGGATAAAGAGACGGGTGAGCAAACGCTCGAACTCGTTTCGTGGGACGGCGACCATCATTTGCATCCTGACGAACGTTTTCTCACGATGGTTTCGTCCGCGATTCGTTTGCCGGGTTCGGTGGCGGAATACTTTAACACGGCGGAATCGCCGATGAATCCGTACAACAACAATTTCGGTTCGTTCGTGTACGGGACTGCGCCGCTGTTTGTAGTGCGCATTGCGGCGGAAGTGGTTCGACAAACGGACTATTGGAACATTCACCTTGTCGGGCGCGTAATGTCGGCGCTGTTTGATTTGTTTACCTGCGCGATGGTATTTTTCATTGGGCGGCGGTTGTTTCATGCAGGCATTGGATTGTTTGCCGCGTTTTTGTACGCGTGCGCGGTGCTGCCGATTCAGCAATCGCATTTCATGACCGTTGACGCGTTCGGGAATGTGCCGATTGTGCTCGCGTTTTGGTTCACGCTCGACATCATGGAAGGCAAGCGCGGCTGGTTGGCGTACGCACTCGCGGGCGCGGCGCTCGGTCTCGCCGTCGCGTCGCGCATTAACTTTTTGATGTTTGCCGCGATTGTTGTGCTTGCCGCGCTGCTGCGCTTGGTGACGCTGTTGGGTTCTGTGAAACGCGTTGGGCTCGCGGCGAATGAGACACGGACGTACGCGATGGACGCTGAATCAGTGATCAGTGGTCAGTCGTCAGTCATCGGTCAAACGTCAAACGTCATTGGACAGACACGGACGATTACACTTGGACCAATTGTTATAGAAGTTGAAACGCGTGCGCGCAGTGATGCGCGTGCCGGAGAAGCGCAGACGGTTGATACGACGAGTTTTTGGAACGCGGTCATTCATGTTGGCACGGGGTTGATTGTTTGCGCGCTCGCGGCGCTGTTTGTGTTTCGGATAGGACAGCCGTACGCGTTCACGGGGCTGTTCAGTTTGAATCCGAAATGGCTCGACGACATGAAATTCATCAGTGAACTCATCAGCGGACAGATTGATTTTCCGCCGAGCCATCAGTGGACAGGACGCGCCGCGTATTTGTTTCCGCTGTACAACATGTTTTTGTTCGGCATGGGCGTTCCGTTCGCGTTCGCGGCGTGGGCAGGATTTTTGGTGGGATTGTACGAAATTTTGCGCTTTAGAAAATGGAATCATTTGTTGATTGCGTTGTGGATTGGCGGATTCTTTTTGTACCAGGCGCAGCAATTTGTTTTGGTGGTGCGTTATTACTTGCCGTTGTATCCGTTCCTCGCCATCTATGCGGCCTTTTTCATTTTTTGGTTGTTTGACCGCGCCAAGGAATTGCAGCTGCCCTGGCGAAGGCTTGCGCGCGTCGCAACCGTCGTATTCGTGGGCATTGTCGTCGGTTACGCGTTGTTCTGGGCATTCGCGTTCACGTCCATTTATACGCGTCCCGTGACGCGCATCGCCGCGTCGGACTGGCTGCGCGAAAATGTTGCGCGTGACGCGAAAATTGCGAACGAACATTGGGATGACCCGATTCCGTTCGGCGGATACGAAGGGCTCAAAACATCGAGCGACGGCTTGATGCAAATGTACGGCGAGGATGGCGAGGAAAAACGCGAACAAGTGAAACAATGGCTGAACGAAGCCGATTACATTGTGCTGACGAGCAATCGCTTGTACGGTTCGATTCCGCGTTTGCCGCGTCGTTTTCCAATGACGACAAAATATTACCAGTGGTTATTTGCGGGCGAACTCGGTTTTGAGAAAATTCAAGAGTTCACTTCGTATCCACAACTGTTCGGCATCGTCATCAACGACGATTCTTCGGACGAAGCATTCACCGTCTATGACCATCCAAAGGTGACGATTTTCAAAAAGACGGCGGACTATTCTGCGGAACGCGTCGCGGAATTGTTGGACAGCGTTGACCTTTCGGAATTGGAAAAGTTGAAACCGATTGATGCGGTGGCATCGAAAAATGGGTTTCGTATGTCGCCGGAACTGCAAGCGGCGAATTACGCGGGCGGCACCTGGTCGCAAATTTTCAATCCGAATGACTTTGTCAATTCGATTCCGGTCGTCGCGTGGCTCGTCGCGGTCTGGGCAATTGGGATTCTCGCGTTTCCCTACACGTTCGTCGCGTTTCGCCGATTTGCCGACAGGGGATACGCGTTCACGAAAATGGTGGGCGTTCTCGCGTTGGCGTGGCTGACGTGGACGCTCGCAAGTTATCGCGTATTGCCCTTTGAACGCACCACAATGCTTTTGGTGCTGGCGATTCTCGTCGCGGGCGCGTTGTTTGTGGTGTGGCGCAAGCGCGCGGAAATGACACAGTATTTGCGCGCGCATTGGAAATTGCTCGTCGGCATCGAAATCCTTTATCTCGTATTTTTCGCGATGGACCTCGCGATTCGATACGGCAATCCCGATTTGTGGCATCCGTGGTTCGGCGGCGAAAAGCCGATGGATTTTGCGTACTTGAACGCGGTTATCAAGTCAACCTATTTCCCCGCGTACAATCCGTGGTTTGAAGGCGGGTTCATCAACTATTACTATTTCGGACAGCTCATCAGCGCGACATTGGTGAAACTCACAGGCATCGTCCCCGAAGTCGCGTACAATGTATTGCTGCCGATGTTTTTTGCCATGACCGCGAGCGGCGCGTTTGGCGTTGCATACAACATTGTGGCGCGTGCTATGGACAAAGGACGAACGACGGGGGACGAATCACAATTCGCAATTCGCAATTCGCAATTTCCAATTCGCCCCATCCTCGCGGGTATTGTTGCCGCGTTCCTCGTACTCATCATCGGCAATCTCGGACAGGTCGGAGTGTTGTTCAAGGGCTTGACGGATTTGGGACATCGAGAGGGCGCAGCAGAAGGCATCGCCGCGTTTATGACCGGCTTGTTCGCATGGCTCGGTGGCAAAGAAATTCCCATTCCCATTGGAAATTGGTATTGGACGGCGACGCGCATCATTCCCGACACGATTAACGAAATTCCATTTTTTACATTCGTGTATGCGGACTTGCACGCGCATCTGATGTCGCTGCCGTTTGCGTTGCTCGGACTCGGAGTCGCCGCGCACGCAGTTTTCAATCGCGGAAAACTAAAGTGGTACGATTTGGGAATCGCCGCGCTGGTGTTGGGCGCGCTGCGCGCAATCAACACGTGGGACTATCCGACGTATCTCGCGCTGCTCGGCTGCGCGATGGTGTTGGGATATTTTGCAGAACGCAGAACACAGAATCCAGAACACAGAGAATTCGATTGGAGCGAGTTCATTCAACGTTACTTGTTGTTCATCGTACTGGGATTTGTACAAGTCGCGGTGATTGTGATACCGACAAACGCGGCAGGCACGCGCATCACATTCGACATGGGCATTTTCGGAATCGTGTTGGTGTTTGCGCTCGTGATGGGCATTTTGCGTTCCGGTGTGCGGTTTGACCCGCGCGCAATTGGTTGGGATTTGGGTTGGCGCATGATTGCGCTGATCGCGTTGTCGGTGCTGTTTTATTGGCCCTATATCGCAAATTACGGCACGGCGTACACGAGTGTGGAATTGTGGAAAGATGACCGCACCGCTCTGAGTGATTACCTGGTCGTGCATGGAATTTTCCTGTTCCTCGTCGCGACGTATTTGGTGCTTTTGGTCGCAAACAAAACGGCGCGCACACAACAACGCGCGAGTGACGAATCATCAATTTCGATTTTCGACGGCTGGATGATTTATCTTTTGCCCGCGCTTGCCGTGCTTGAAGTAGGACTGATTTTCGTCGGTCTGCAAGTGTTTGCGGTTGTGCTTCCGCTCGTCGCGGCGGCGGTGTGGATTTTGCTGCGTGATGACTCCGCGCCGGTGCATCGTTTTCTCGCGCTCGTGTTGACTGCCGCGTTGTTGCTGACGCTGATGGTCGAAGCCGTCACACTCAAGGGCGACATCGGGCGCATGAACACGGTGTTTAAATTTTATTTGCAAGCGTGGGTGTTTTTCGGCGTCGCGTCCGCGTCGGGACTTGCGATTGTGTTCCATCACTTGTGGTTGCGTGACCCCAAGACCGATGAAGCAACACGACAAAAAATTGGCGGCGATTCGCCAGTGTTGCAAACACTCAAAGCCGCGTGGTGGGGACTAGGCGTGTTGCTGATTTTCGCGGGCGCGCTGTATCCCGCGTTCGCCGCGTGGGCAAAAGTGAATGACCGCTTTCCCTTGCCGAACGAAAGCGCGCTTGAAAAATTGCCGCCGGGTTTGAACGGTCTTGATTACATGCAGCATGTCGAGTATCAAGAAGGCAACAGCACGCTCAAGTTGGCGCAAGACTATCATGCGATTCAATGGCTGCGCGAAAATATCATCGGCTCGCCGGTCATTGTCGAAGCGAACACGGGACTGTATCGGTGGGGCAATCGCGTTTCCATCAACACCGGTCTGCCTGTCGTGATTGGTTGGGACTGGCACACCAAACAACAATACTCGCTGCTGCCCGGCGAAATTATTGACAATCGAATTCAGGCGATTCGCGACATTTACGAATCGGGCAGCGCGGACGAAACAATGGAACTTTTGAAAAAATACAACGTTTCGCTTGTGTATGTTGGTCCGCTTGAACGCGCGGTGTACGACGCCGCGAATTTCAACAAATTCGACAACATGGTGCGCGAAGGAATGCTGCAAAAAATTTATGACGCGGACGGCGTGGAAATTTACGCGGTGGCGGAAAAGGTGGCGCAAGTCGTAAAATGATTCACCTCTTGATCTGGTGGCTGCTCCTCATGTTGCTTGGCTTTGCCGCATTGCCCATCACAATGCAATTTTTCCGTTTCCTGCCCGAACGCGGGTTCGCGTTTGCGAAACCGTTCGCGCTGCTGCTTTGGATATATCCGTTTTGGCTGCTCGCAGTAGTTGGGTTCATTCAAAATAGTTTTGGCGCGCTTGCGTTGATGGCGGTGCTGCTCGCGTTGGTGAGCTGGGGCTTGCTGCGCGGACGCGGCGCGGATTCCGTAATGCATTGGCTGCGCGCAAATTGGAAATACGCGTTGTGCGTGGAAATTGTGTTTGGCGTCGCGCTGCTCGCGTTTGCGTATTTTCGCGCGTTCAATCCCGAAATTTCGGGGACGGAAAAGCCGATGGAATTTATGTTTCTCAATTCCATCTTGCAGAGCGAAAATTTCCCGCCGCGCGACGCGTGGCTGTCGGGTTATGCCATCAGCTATTACTATCTCGGTTACGTAATTGTTGCGGCGTTGGCGAAATTGGGCAACGTGCCGTCGAGTTACGCCTTTAACATGGGTTTGATTATGACGTACGCGCTCAGTGCAGCTGGCGCGTTCGGACTGGTTTTCAATCTCGTCGCGCACGCGCAAAAATACGCGGTTGCGCTGCGCGCTAAAGTTTCGTACGCGCCGTACGTGTTTGGTGTCATCGCGGTTTTTCTTGTGTTGGTCATTGGTAATTTGCAAGGGGTTGTCGAAGTCGTATACAACGCGGGCATCGGTTCGCGCGAATTTTATGCCGGTTTGAATTTGCACAATTTGGAAGAGGTGCAGCCCGCGTATCAAATTGTTTCGGCAGAGGACGCGTGGTGGGAAAAATTTGTGCCGCGCGACAATTGGTGGTGGTGGCGCGCGTCGCGCGTGCTGAATGACAAAGACCCCGTAAGCGGCAGACACATTGAGGTCATTGACGAATTTCCCGCGTTCAGTTTTTTGCTCGGCGACTTGCATCCGCACGTTCTCGCGCTGCCGTTTTGCGTTCTCGCGCTTGCCGTTGCCTTTAACATTCTGTCGAGAGGGCAAGCGGCGCAACAGAACAGCGCGTTAGCCGTTGCCCCTACGCAATCTCCAATCTCCAATCTCCAATCTCAATTTCTCACGCCGCGTATGTTGCTCACCGCGCTCGTCGTCGGCGCGTTGGGAATGTTGAATACGTGGGATATTGTCACGTATGGCGTCGTGATTGTGGCTGCGTTTGCGTTGGCGCAGTATCGCGCGGCGGGAAAATTTTCGCGCAATGTTTTGATTGCTTCCGCTTTGTTCACCGCGATTCTTTTCGCCGTCGGCTATGCTTTATTTCTGCCGTTTTATCTTGGATTCTCTTCGCAAGCGCGCGGCATCATGCCGCAATTGACCAAAACGCCGCTGCATCAATATCTCATCATGTTTGGCTTGTTTCTTTTTGTGGTTGCAAGTTTTCTTGCCGTTTTGTTGTGGCAGCGTCAAGACAAAAGGCGCGCCCTCATTCATTCGCTCGAACTGGCTGTCCCGTTTTTGCTCGTGCCATTCGTGATTGCGCTCGCGGGGTTGCTTGCGGTGACGTTTTCGCCCGAGCTGCGCGAATTGCTTGCAGGCATGTTGAATCTTTCCCAAGACAACGCGACCTTTGAATTGCTCGGCGTGTATTTTGGCGCGCTGCGCGACCATCCTTGGGTTTTTCTCTTGCTGGCACTGTTGTTGGGACTGGCTGCGGGGCTTGGGCGAATGATGTTGCTCGACGCCAATGCGCCGCAATCGCGCACGGCGCTCATTTTTGTTTTGCTCCTCGCGCTCGTCGGGATGCTTCTTACCTTTGGCACAGAATTTTTGTTTATTCGCGACACGTTCGGTTCGCGCATGAACACCGTTTTCAAATTGTACTATCAAGCGTGGCTGCTGTTGGCGATTGCCGCAGCGTTTGGCGCGTTTTATATTTTGCATTCCACACGCGGCATTGGGCGAGGCGTCTGGCTCGGCGCATTCGCGCTGCTGTGCGCGGCAAGTTTGATTTATCCCGCGCTCGCGTATCCGAATCGCGCGAATTATTTCAACGCGCAAGAGACGCCGCCGACGCTCGACGGGTGGGCGTGGGTGGAACGCGCGTTTCCCGATGATTACGCGGCGATTGAATGGGTGCGCGCGAATGTTCCGCGTAATGCAGTGATTCTGGAAGCATCGGGCGACCAATATTCGTTTGACAACCGCGTTTCGGTGGCAACGGGTATTCCCACAGTGGTAGGGTGGGGCGGACACGAATTGCAGTGGCGTGGCACATCGGAAGTGTACGCGCCGCGTCAAGAAGATGTCGAACGGATTTACAAATCGCGCAATGTACAAGAGACGCGCGAGTTGTTGGACAGGTACGGGGTGGATTTTGTCATCATCGGCGGCATCGAACGCAGCAAGTACCAATTGAATTCGTCGCTCGTGGACAAGTTCGGAAAATTGGGTGAATTGGTGTTTGAACAAGGTCCGATGCGAATCTATCAAGTCAACGCATTGTCAAAAATGAATCTAACAGGTTCGCGTGTTGCAGATAATAACTAAAATCTACTGTACAGTGTGCGCGTACGGCCATTTTTGAAATGCTTTGGTTGGAAATGTCAGCGTATCTATTCACACGCCGTAACGTCTTACACATAGAAAATGTGGAAAAAATCTCCGCCGACGATGTGGGCGCGCTGTATGACCGCTACGCGCCCGAATTGTTTCGCTACATGTATCATCGGCTCGGCGCGAAAACGTTCGCCGAAGATTTGACCGCCGAAGTGTTTGTGCGCGTGTTGAAGGGCGAACGGCAAGTGAATGATTGGCGCGCGTACTTGTACCGCATCGCGCACAACTTGGTGATTGACACTCTTCGCAAGCATCCGCATGTCTTGCAAGAACCGGACGAATTTCTGGTTGACGAACGCAATGACCCTGTTGAACACGCGGAAGCGCGCGACGAGCAGCGCCGCTTGCGTCAAGCGATTGCGCGGCTGACACCGGAACAGCAGCAAGTCGTCGTCCTGAAATTTGTTGAAGAAATGTCGAACGCGCAAGTCGCGAGAATTTTAAACAAACCGGAGGGCGCGGTGAAAGCACTACAGCACCGCGCGTTGACGAATTTGCGCGCATGGCTCGGTGACTCGGAAAACCAAGCGCGCACCTGGAAACGTTGGGATGAATCAAAAGTTTCATGAGAATGACATTGACGCGGAATGGCGCGCGCGTTTTTCGATTTTGCAAAACGCACCCGCGCCAAATTTGGAACGCGGGCGCGCGCGTGTGCTTGCCCTGGCGCAAAAAAATCGCGCGGCAAATATCCCCGCGCGTGTTTCGTTCGCATTCGCGCTGGGTGTTGGCATCGCTGTCATTTTGATGATGGTGGTGATGAGCAGTGTGATGGGCGCGTTGCCGACGACAAGTGTCGCCATGACGCGCACGGAAATTTCGCCGAACGTTGCGCCCGCGAATGTTTTGACGCGTTCTCCTTTTGAATTGAACTCGAAGAATGCGCGGCAAACGCCGGTGCCGAACGCCGTCCCCGAACCGCCGCGCTCGCCCGCCGTTCTTTCTACGCAAACCCTTTCCCCTTGAACTATGCCAAAGAATCGTCGTCGTAATCAAACGCAAAATGCTGCGCCCGCTCTCCTGGTGCAACCTGACGCGATGCCGGAACCGATTGTCCCGGGCAATGGGCAAACGTTGGCGCTCGAACCCCGCGTCGCGCTTGCGCCCGCCGTTGTGACACAAAAGTCTGCACTCGCCGCGGCAACCCCGCGCTTGCTCACAAACGCACTCACGTTGGAAATGGCGTTGTATGTTTTGGTCACGCTCGCTGCCTTGCTGTTGCGCGTGGTGAATCTCGACGCGCGCCCGCTTGCGCCCGACGAAGCGCAGACCGCCGCCGCCGCGTGGGAATTTTTGAATGGCGGAACCGTTGGCGCGTATGCAAGCCCGCTGCTGTTCACGCTGAACTGGCTCTCGTTTTTTCTTTTTGGCGCGTTTGATTTGACCGCGCGTTTTTTGCCTGCGGTGTTGAGCGCGCTGATTGTTTTGCTTCCGCTGTTGACGCGCGGCGCGTTGGGAAAAACCGGCGCGTTCGCGGCGGCGCTGCTGCTCGCGTTTTCGCCGACGACGATATTTTTCGCGCGCACATTGTCGGGGGTGGAATTGGCAGTCGGCGCGGCGTTGGGCGCGTTGGCGTTGTTTTGGCATTATCGCCAATTGAATTCCACGCGCGCGTTGTTCGGCGGCGCGCTTCTTGCGGGGTTGGCATTGACGGCAGACGCGGCGGCGTTCACCATTTTCATTGCAGGCGGAATTTATTTTGCAATCGTGTGGGCGCGTGCGCGCGGCGGGCAAACTGAAAGCGACGCGATTGAAAACGCGGAAATGTCTTTGACAACAGCGTTACGAATTCCACTTGTGCGCGCGGCGATTCTGTTTGCCGTCACATACTTGGTTTCTGCGACAACATTTTTGCTGAATCGCGACGGCTTGGGCATTGCATTCAATCTCTTTGGCGAGTGGGTGAACGCGTTTTCGAGCATCGGAGATTTTGCGTCGCCCGTAAATTGGCTCGTCGTGTACGAACCGCTTGCCTTGATTTTTGGACTCGCGGGGTTGGTGTTGGTTGCGACTCTGCGCGGGGAACAGCCGAACGACACAAACTTGCTTCGCTTGTTTGCGCTCGTTTCGCTTTTCGCGTTTCTCTTTTACGCGATTGCGGGCAACAAGAATCCTTCGGGTGTTATCCCCGTTGCGGTTCCGTTGGCGCTGCTCGCGGGTTGGTTCATCGGCAATTTGTTGGAACGGGCGCGCGACGATATTGAGATGACGGGCGGATGGAGCACCACTGTTTCGGGCGAAATTCCGGTGTTGGTGATGCTGCTCGTTCTCGCCGCGCTGATTTATTTACAAAGCGCGTCGTTCTTGCAACAATCGCGTTTTTCGCCTGCGCTCGACGCATTGTACCAGGTTCTCACGGTAGCATCGGCAGAGGCGTCGCTTACTGCCGCCGCCATTACGCTGGCAATCATCTCTGTCCTCTTGCTCGGCGTGTTTATCGGTTTGAGCATCTTGCTCGTCGGCGCGGCGCGCACGACAACTCTTTGCGCGTTCGCGGTGCTCATCATTCTCGCGTTAGGCATGGTGCGCGCGACGTGGCTTTTGAATTTTTCCAATTTCGAGCCGCTGCGCGAACTCGCCGCGCCGAATCAAACGCCGCTGCAAATGCGCGACCTCGTGCGCGATTTGGAATTTTATTCAGAGGCGCGTTATGGCGACGCGCACATTATTCAAACGGCAGCCACGCCCGAATTGGGCGCGGTGGGACGATGGTATCTGCGCGCGTTCCCGAATCTCGATTGGACGAATGACCTCGCCGCGATGGAGAACGCGCAAGTAATTCTGACTACCTTGCCGACCCCGCCGCCGGGCGATTGGATGGGGCAAGCGTTTCGTGTGAATACAACATGGGAGCCGACAAATTTAGACGGCATCGCGCTGTGGAAATGGTTCATGATGCGCGAAGGCGGAAATGAATCCGCGCAAACGATTATGATGTGGCTGCCGACGCAGAAATAAGTTGAAATTGGAAATTGCGAATTGCGAATTTTTGACAATGCATTGCGTAGAATCAATCCGAAATTCGCAATCCGAAATCCGAAATTTACATATGTCAGTACAGATTCAAGAACAAAAACAATCTCTCTGGGACACGCCGCTTACGGTGTTGTTCAAAATCAATTGGGATGTGGTGATTCTGGTCGCGATTTTGTTGATTGCGGCGGTGACGCGTTTTTCGTATCTCGAGTACGGCGCGTGGAGTCATGACGAGGCGATTCATACGTCGTGGTCGAACGATTTGTATTCGGGCAAAGGATACATTCACAATCCGATTTATCACGGACCGCTTTTGTACCACGCCACAGCGTTCACCTTTTTCCTTTTGGGCGACAATGATTTTTCCGCGCGCGTCATGCCCGTGTTGTTCGGGTTGGTGTTGATTGCCGCGCCGTTTTTGTTTCGCGAATGGTTGGGCAAACGCGGCTGGGTGGTGACGAGTTTGATGTTTTTGATTTCGCCTGTCATTGCCCACTACAGTCGCGTGCAGCGTCACGACATTTATGTTGAAGTGTGCGTGGTGTTGATTGCGCTGGCAATCATGAAATATCTGACGACGCGTCACGCGAATTGGTTGTATTTTGGCGCGGCGATGTTGGCATTGTCGTTCACCGCGATGGAGACGACGTTTATTTTCATGGCGCTGTTTGGCTATTTTCTCGCGGGAGCGTTTACCTTTGACTATTTCAACACACGCGCGCCGGATTCAAAATGGCTGAGTCTTGGGATTGCGACGGTGTTTGGTTTGCCGTTCGCGGTTGTCGCGATTGTGTGGTATCTGTACGACAAGTACGTTGGAAGCAAAAGCGGGGCGCAAGAAGAAGGTGTTGAGAAAAAGGTATCGGACTTTGATAACGCGGCGTTCGATTTGCTGCTCGTGCTTGGTTCCTTTCTCTTGCCGTTGGGTGCGACGCCGCTTTTTATCAAATACATTTTGCAGCGTGACCCGACCGATTACAACTCGGTGCTTTCGATTTCGGCGAGCGCGGGCGTGCTTTTGTTCTTTATCGCGCTCTCGGCAGCTGTCGGCTTGTTGTGGAATTGGCGCAAGTGGGCAATTTGCGCGGCATTGTTTTATCCCATCATGCTCGTGCTGTTCACAACCGTCTTTACCAACCCGGCGGGTATCGGTTCGGGTTTCGTCGGCTCGCTCGGCTATTGGATTTCGCAGCAAACCGTCCAGCGCGGCAGTCAACCGCCGTACTATTATCTGATGGTGACGATGCCGCTGTATGAATATCTGCCGTACTTGTTTGGCATGACTGGTCTGTTTTACATTCTCGCGCGACGCAGTTGGGTGCGCGCGGGAATTTTTGGTGTCGTTCTGCTCGTCCTGTTGGCAATCTGGTCGTACATTGAATTCACACCGGGCGTGTTGGAATGGATGTCCGCGAATCTGCCGCTCTTTCTCGGCAAAGACAATTTGCAAGCGGGCAACTGGGCAGTGTTAATTGTCTTGGGCTGGCTCATGCCGCTGTTCTTTGCGCTCTCGTACAACCCCGACGACAAAACGACGCGCTTTCCAACATTGATTGGCGTGTGGGCGCTCGGAGTCCTGATTCTCTTTTCGTGGGCGGGCGAAAAAATGCCGTGGCTCAACATGCACATCGCGATTCCGCTTTCGTTCGTCGCGGGCTATTTCATGAATGATGTATTGAACCTGAATTGGCGCGAGGTGTTGAAACGCGGCGGGCTCATCATGGCGCTGGTGTTTGCGCTTGGGCTGCTCGTTCTCGCGTTTCAGTTTTTCTTTGGCCCCGCGCCGCTTTCGGGAACGCCGCTCGATGAACAGGCGCGCATGGCGAGTGTAATTATTGCGATTGTGATTGTCGGGGCGTGCGCGGGCGTTGTCGTGTATTTCGCGCTTTCACTCGGAACCAAAACGGCGCTGCGAATTCTCACGACAACACTGTTTATTATTTTCGCGTTGTTCACCATTCGCACGATGGCGAGCGCGGCGTATTACAACAAGGACATGGCAACCGAGACGATTGTGTACGCACAAGGCACTCCCGATGTGCCGAACGCGATGCGCGAGATTGATGAATTGTCGCGGCGACTTTGTTCGCAGACCAACACGGACCCGAAATCGAAACTGAACTGCAACAACGGCATGATTAAAGTGGCGTACGATGATGATTCGTCGTGGCCCTTTGTGTGGTATCTGCGCGATTACAATTCCCAGTTTTACGGCAAAACGCCGGGCGGTCCATTCGACGCCGAAGTCGTGATTGTCGGCGATGCGAACGAAAGCGCGGTGAAACCGTTTCTCGGGAATCGCTATATCAAGCGGCAAATGCGTTTGGTATGGTGGCCCGACGAATCGTACAAAGATTTGAATTGGGCGAAACTGTTTGGCGGCACCGACGAAAACGGCAACCCAATTCCGGGCGCGCTGCAGCCGGACAATTTCAAAAAAATCGTGCGCGACATTTGGTTCTTTCGCAAGTACGAACACAACTTGAACAGCTGGCCCTTTGTGCATCGTTTTTCGCTGTACGTGCGCAAAGATGTCGCAAGTCTGTTGTGGCAATACGCGGGCATTGCCCCGACGGCAGCGGTGGATGAACCGGACCCCTATCTCGAAAAATACATTCAGAACTTGCAAGCGAAAGCGGTCGTAAACGGCGCGAACGGTGATTTCGACGGACCGAAAAATGTCGCGCTCGCGCCCGATGGTTCATTCTATGTCCTCGATACGAACAAGCATCGCGTACAGCAATTTGATGCCGCGCGCAATTTTGTCCGCGAATGGGGTTCGCAGGGCGCGGAACCGGGACAATTCAATGAGCCGTGGGGCATCGCCGTCGGAAAAGATGGAACCGTGTACGTCGCGGACACATGGAATCATCGCATCGAAAAATTCGACAAGGATGGTAATTTCCTGGCACAGTGGGGCGTGTTCGGCGACATTGGTACAGCGTGGGACGAAAACCTCTTGCAATTGTACGGACCGCGCGCGATTGCAATTGACGCCGACGGCAATTTGTGGGTGGCGGATACGGGCAACGAACGCATCATCCAATTTGACCCGCAAGGCGAACCGCTGGATGTGTTTGGCGGCGTCGGCGGGGAACCGGGACAATTCCTCGAACCGGTTGGCATTACGATTGACGCGCCGGGGAATTTCTATATCGCGGATACGTGGAACAATCGCATTCAGGTCTTCGACGCGGATTTTGAACCTGTGCGGCAAATTGATGTACAGGCGTGGGATTCGCAGTCTGTGGTGAACAAACCGTATATTGCGGTGGACGCCGAGGGAAACATCTATGTCACGGACCCGGAAGGATTCCGCATCATCAAATTTGGGAGTGACGGCAAAGTGCGCGCGGTGTGGGGTTTCGCGGGGAGCGACCTTGGCGGAATGCAGCTGCCAACGGGCATCGCCGTCAATGCCGAAGGCGAAATTTTCATCGCGGATTCGGGGAACAATCGCGTGTTGATTTTTGACGCGGTGAAGCAGTAACCTCCGCCGGTGGATTTTGCAGCGGCACAACGGATGCAAGCCGGATGCGCCATTGAAACTACCGGATAAAAACAAGACCCGTCTCGCAAACGGGTCTTGTTTTTTATGGCGTCACTCCCACAAACGACGTTCCAATCTGCCGCGCGAGCGGCATGAATTTTTCCGCATCGCTCGCATTTCCCGTAACCGTCACGAGATACGCATCGCCCGATTCCAACAGATACAAAAATTGCACACCGCGCAGTGTAATCAACGCGCCCGCGCGGTCCACCAAGGGGACATCATACACAACCGACGCGGCTTGAATTCCATTTATCTTTACCGATGTTTGCGCCTCGACCACTTTGGCGCCGCGCATCACATTTGGCAACGTGTCAACATAGGCGCGCGCGTAGGCGGGCAAATCATTCGTCCCTTCAAGCGATGTGCGGGCGAGGGAAACATTTCGCAAACCCGCGCCGGATTGGTCAAAGGCATAAAAGACGAATGCCTTGTATTGCCCGGACTCAAGCAGCACGCGCAGTTGTTCGGCAAGCGGCGGATTGCTCTCTTGCGCGGAATTGATTGCACTTTTTAATTCTGCATCTGTGAGCTTGATTTCTTGCCACGAATCGGGCAGAGCGATTTGATACGTTGCGCGGCTGTACGGTACCCATCCCGCGGGTGTTGTCGGAATGATGACCGGACGACGCGTCGGCGCAAGTGTTGCAGGCGTCGTCGCGTGCGGCGTCGCAGTCTGTGCCTCCCCGCCGCACGCGACGACGAGGACAAATCCGCACAAAACAATCCGGCACAAAAAAATTTTTACGCTGCGTTCCACTTTAAACCCGTCGGTCCCACATAGTCCACATCGGGGCGAATCAACCGGTTGTCTGCGGCTTGTTCCAAGATGTGCGCGGTCCATCCCGCAGTGCGGCTCGCCGCGAACGTCGCGGTGAAAAGATCGCGCGGCAGTCCGACGGCGTGCATAACCGCCGCGGAAAAAAATTCCACATTCGTGTACAAACGTTGGTCGGGTTTCTTTTCGTGCAAAATTTCGAGCGCGCGCTCTTCAACCGTTTGTGCAAGGCGAAAGAATGCGGGTTCGCTGTACGTGCGCGCGGTTTCGCGTAAAATTTCCGCGCGCGGGTCGGTTGTTTTGTACACGCGATGTCCGAAACCCATCAAACGTTCTTTGCGCGCCAACGCGTCACGAATCCACGTTTCCGCATTTTCCGCCGTTCCAATCGCATCGAGCATGTCCAAAACTTTTCTTGGCGCGCCGCCGTGCAATGGTCCTTTGAGCGCGCCAA
Organism: uncultured Chloroflexota bacterium; assembly: GCA_937870825.1. Lineage (GTDB taxonomy): Bacteria > Chloroflexota > Anaerolineae > UBA4142 > SHND01 > SHND01. The sequence continues at coordinate 45,495 of CALMZO010000213.1, forward strand.
TCGCGCCCGTCACGGCGGAATACAAATCACTGCCGGTGGATGCAATCACACGCGCGGTAAAGGTCGAGGCGTTCATTCCATGGTCGGCGAGCAGCACCAAATACACATTCATCATCGCGCGCTGCGCCGCAGTCGGTTCGCTGCCGGTAATCATGTACAAATAATTGCTGCCGTGGTCGAGGTCCTCGCGCGGCGGAATGATTTCGAGACCATGACGCAGCCGGTGAAAGACGGCGATGAGACTGGCAACCTGCGCGGTGAGTGAAACGGCATGTGCCAGGTCAATGTTTGTGCCGGGATTCACCGCGCCGAGCGCGGAAACGCCCGTACGCAATGCATCCATCGGTTCCGTGAATTCCGGCAGGGCGCGCAATACATTGATTACACCGGACGGGAGCGAACGATGCTGCGCCATCTCTGCGCGCAGCGCGTGCCCTTGTTCCGCTGACGGTTTTTGCCCGTACCAAAGCAAGTATGCGACCTCTTCAAAGGCGGCGTGCTGCGCGAGGTCTTGAATCTCATAACCCTGAAAAACAAGCTGTCCTTTTTCACCTTCGACCAGACTGTGTCTTGTTTCTCCAACGACGATATTTTGCAGACCTTTCGCCGGCATGGTTGCCCCTCCGATGTGCTTGAAACAATTTCGCTCGCGAAACTTTTCGAAAACGAACTGTCGACGCGATTTTATATCACATCACATTTTTTACGAAAGCCTGCGGAAAAAACATTGGTGTATACTGAACGCAATGGACGAGAAAAGGGTAACGACAAATCGCACCCCCCGTGCCGCACTGTTTGTATATATTCCGTATTGTCCTTCCGTTTGCACATATTGTGACTTTAACGTGTACGCGCGGCGCGCAAGTGAATTTGACGCGTATGCGGACGCGGTGGCAATGGAAATCGAGTTGACCGCGCAGGCGTTGCAAACTCCTATCCAAGCCACTTCGCTCGCGTTCGGCGGCGGCACACCCTCTATCTTGACGCTACCACAAATTGAAAAAATAGTCGGGGCGGCGCGGAGGCACTGGGAATTCGTTTCCGATGCCGAGTGGACTTTGGAGGCAAATCCCGGCACGGTGGATTTGGAAAAATTGCGCGGGCTGCGCGAATTGGGGTTTGCGCGTTTGTCGCTCGGGGTGCAGACCTTTGACGATGCGCGTTTGCAGCAATTCAATCGAGCGCACACGGTCGCGCAATCGTTCGAGGCATTTGAATTGGCGCGACGCGCGGGCTTTGAAAATATCAATCTCGATTTCATGTATGGCTTGCCAAAACAAACGCCGGCTGATTGGCGCGAAACGTTGAATCGCGCGCTGGCGTTCGAGTCGGAACATCTTTCGCTGTACGGGTTGCAAGTGGAAGAGCGCACCGTTTTGAAAAAACAGATTGAGTTGGGGCGCGTCGTCCAGCCCGACGCGGAGGTCGCCGCAGAAATGTACGAATGCGCGGTGGACATGCTTGCCGCGCACGGCTTTGTTCATTACGAAATCTCGAATTTTGCGAAACCGGGATTTGCATCGCGGCACAACAAAACGTACTGGTTGAACGAACCGTACTTGGGTTTTGGCGCGGGCGCGCATTCTTTGTGGTATGACGCGCGCGGTGAATCCATTCGCTACGAAAATGTAAAATCGCCGCGTGAATATATTTTGCGAGAATCGCGAAACGAGAGTGTGATTGCCAAACGCGAATCAATTTCGCCGGCAATGCAAATGGCAGAAACAATTTTTTTGGGCTTGCGTTTAGCGGAGGGAATCGCGTGGGAACGATTTCGCGCGCGCTTTGGCGTGGATGCGCGTGAGGTGTATCGCGAGCAAGTTGATACATTGTCGAAATCAAAATTGCTGCGCGTGAATGACGAGCGCATGTGGCTCACGGAGCAAGGAATGCTGCTGTCGAATCAATTGTTGTGGCGGTTCTTGCCGGACGAGTGAGGTTTACGCTTACCAAAGAGCATCGCTTATTTGTCACGGTACACAACTTGATGGACCAGATTGTGCAGACGCGTCATCGCAGCGTTATGGAGTAGAGTGGCTTCGAGCGCGCCGCGCGCGCGTCGGGCATAGATTTCTGCCTGCGCGGTGGAATGAGCCCGCGCTTTGCATTCTTCCAAAATTTGTTCCACGCGCTTGAGCTCTTTGCTGGTCCAATCCGGTTTGGCGTACAACGCGCGTAATTCTTCGCCTCGCTCCGACTGCATCGCATACAAGACGGGATAGGATTTTTTGCGGCTCAGTAAATCGGTGCGCGCGGATTTGCCCGTCACTTCGGGGTCGCCCCACAATCCCAAAACATCATCGGCAATCTGAAACGCAATCCCGAGCGATTCGCCATAGTTTGCGAGCGTGCGATACAGCTGCGCCTCGCCCGTCCCCAACCGCGCGCCGATTTCACATGCGCCCGCGAGCAGCGCCGCCGTTTTGCCGCCAATCATGTCAAAGTAATCGTTGAGCGTCACCTGGTCGGCGCGCTCGTAACCCAAATCGAGATATTGTCCTTGCGTAAGTTTTAGCGTTGCCGCGTGAAACACGCGTTGAATGGCAATGTATTGCGCGAGCGACAAACTGCCCGGCAGTTCGTCCATGGCTTGTTGCGCCAAAACAAACATCGCGTCGCCCGCGTTAATCGCTTGCGGCATGCCCCACAGTTTCCAAAGGGTCGGGCGTCCGCGCCGCGCTTCGCTGTCGTCTTGGATGTCGTCATGAATCAAAGAAAAATTGTGAATCAATTCTACGGCAGCTGCGGCGGGCAGCGCGTCGCGCCAATTGCCGCCGACGGCTTCACAGCACCACAAACAGAGCAGCGGACGAATTCGTTTCCCCGTGTCCGCGCGCATTTTTTTTCCATTCGCATCCGTCCAGCCGAGATGATAATGGAGCATGTTGAAAAATTCGCGGTACTGCGAGTTGCGCGGGGTTGTCAAGGACTGTAATTCGGTTTCAATCGCTTCTAGATACTCGTTTGACATGGAGTTAAAGTGGAAGCAGTGTGCTAACGAGGAACGAGTCTTGGTGCAAATTAGATTTTTTCGAGGTGCGGTGTGGTGCGGAGCTGTTCCAAGTTCGCCGCGCCGACCCCAAACATCGCCACGCGCAATTGTTTCACGAGCGCAAAAATTCCGTCCGTCGCGCTCTCGGCGGAAACGTTGGCGAGTTTCAACAGCGGCGATGCGAGCCCGACGAGCGACGCACCGAGCGCGATACATTTTGCAATTTCGATGCCGTTGCGAATGCCGCCGCTGGCAAAAAGGGGCAAGTCCGGCGCCGCCTTGCGCGCCTGAATCAAACTTTCCGCCGTCGGGATGCCCCAATCCCAGAACGCTGCGGCGAGTTGTTGCAGTTCCGCGTTGGGGGCGCGTTTCGCTTCGACGGCAGCCCATGATGTGCCGCCCGCGCCGGCAACATCGATCGCGCAGACTCCGGCATTCACCAACTGCCGGGCGGTCTTTTCGGAAATGCCAAAGCCGACCTCTTTGACAAGGACCGGCACTTGAAGCGCGCGGCACACGTGTTCAATTTTGTTGAGCACCCCGCTCCAATTGATGTTGCCGTGGTTTTGAACGGCTTCTTGCATCGGGTTCAAATGCAGAATGAGCGCGTCGGCTTGAATCATGTCCACTGCGCGTTGGCATTCGTCAATGCCATAGCCATAGTTCAGTTGAATCGCGCCAAGATTGGCAAAGAGCAAGATATCGGGCGCGAGGTCGCGGACGCGATACGTGCGCGCGAGCGCGGGGTCCGCAATTGCAGCGCGTTGCGAGCCGAGACCCATCGCGATGCCCGTCGCTTGCGCGGCTTGCGCGAGATTGCGATTGATGCGCTCGGCTTCGTGCGCGCCGCCGGTCATGGAAGATACAAGCAGCGGCGCGCGCAAAACTTTGCCAAAGAGCGTAAGGGAAGTATCAATCGCGTCGAGGTCAAGTTCGGGCAGCGCTTGGTGGACAAGGCGGTATTTTTCGAGTCCGGTGCTGACGTCGAAAAATTGAACATTCTCTTCGAGATTGATGCGAAGGTGTTCGACTTTGCGGTTACTCACAACAGTTTCGTCGGGCATAGGTGGTCGCCCGCGATTATATCATATCGAATAAGCTGCTGAAATAACGGCTACATTCGCGATACGCGTCGCGCAACTCGTTGACGTGTGAGGTGTTAATTCTAGCAGTATCACTGCGGCAAGTGAGCGTCGTTTGCGCGTGACCAAGCTTTTGACGCTGTTTGGCATCGTGCATATACTTGCCCGCATTGTTGTGTTGCAGGAGCAGCACAGCAAACACCCAACCATTCTTTCGGAGGCAAACGACATGGAAGACACTTTTGAACAAGTGAAAGCAATCATTGTGGACAAGCTGGGCGTGGACGAATCCAAAGTAGTTCCGACCGCGCGTTTTCGCGAAGACCTGGAAGCAGACTCACTCGACCTCGTCGAACTCATCATGGAGTTTGAAGAAAAATTCGGCGGCGAAATTTCTGACGAAGAAGCGCAAAAGATTACCACCGTAGGCGAAGCCGTCTCGTTTCTCGATTCGCACAAGAAATAAGAACAAGCTCAACCCTTTTGGAATTTCAAGCATGAGCCTCGATTGCATCGGGGCTTGTGCTGTTTATGGGAACCTCACCCGAGCCCTCTCCTTGTCAAGGAGAGGCGAGGAGATTGCAATGGATGCGCGCGGTGTGCAGCGGCTATTGGACAAGACATTTGGTTTGGCAGAAACGGCGATGACCGTCGGCGGAAAAACGACGGAGGTGGCGCTGCGCGACGCGCGTTTGTCCGACGCGGTGAAACGGAAACTCATTCCGTTGTATGGGGAAGAAGCATTGCGCCGTACGTTAAATTACACGGGGCTCGGGCTGGCGTTGTGCCGCGCGATTGAAAATGAAATGGACGACGATGCCGCGCGCGCGCAACTCGAATTTTATCGCATGCGCTTTCAAGAAATTTATGAACAGGCGCGGCAGCAATTTGAAAAGGAATTTGCCAACTCGCGCGCGCTGATGCCCAATGAGTGAGAATCGTCTGTTGGTCGCGGATTATGTGCTGCAAGACTTGCAAGCGGCAGTGAAAATGCGCGAACCGCGCGCGTTGGAGCTGGCGTACGCGCTGGCGTTGGCGTTGCCCGACGCGGAAGGGACGACGGCATTGCGCGCCGCGACGAGCGCGGTGCAAGATGCGACGCCGTTTGAAATTTCAAGCGATGTGCGCGAGATGCTCGAGTACGCCATTGAAAAATATGTCGCGTTGACGCGGGGAGATTTGGAGCGCGCCGATTTGGGAAATGTGAACGTTCTGGCGTTTGAACGGCGCGCGAAGGATGAACGATTGTTGATTGTCAATAATTTGGCGCGTGTTTCGCAGCCCATCAAGTTCCAAAATTATGCGGGCAAGCAAGGGTGGGACATTTTGAATCGCGTGGAATTTACTTTTCCGCCGCGCGCACAGTTAGAGATGTACGAGTTTTTGTGGTTGATGATAGACTAGAACACCTTTGAGGTTGGCGATAAAGTTCATCGCAGAAACCTCGAAGGTGTTTTGTTATTGTAGTGGCGGTGTCCAATCATTTCCCAAGATGACGCGAATGTCCGAATCGCGTTCCGCGGTGGGATTGCGGCGCACATTGCCCGGGTCGACGTTAAAGTGCTGCGAGAGCCATTCCATGGTCGCGGGTTTGTTCGCAAGGTCAACGAGTACGGTTTTCGCGTAATCGCGTTTTTCGGCGTTGCCGATTTGAATCACGTTAAAGCCGTTGCTTTTGAGATAACGTGATGCCATGGCGGCGATGCCGTCTTTGTTGGTCCCGTTTAAAATGATGATGCGTGCCGCTTCGGCTTTGAGCGGCGAGATTGCGACGGCGTTTGTCGCTTGCGGCGTGCTGAACATTTCCTGAATCAGCGCGCCGATTTTTTCGCGGTCGGGCCACAAGACATCCGCGCCGGTGTTTAATTTGATTTCATAACTCATTGTCAAATCAATGGAACGCGATTTGATATTATCGGAGCGAATCTGCGCGGCGAGGGGCGCGAGCGAGAGCATTTGTTCGGGGGTCATGTCCGTTTCCACCGCGTCGCGCAACTGTGCGAGCAGCTGCGGCGCCTGAGCGAGCGCGTTGATTTTGAGCGCCTTGTCGCGTGTGGCAACAATGACTTGCATCTGACGCCGGGAACGGTCAAAGTCGCTGGTGGATTTGCGCGAGCGCGCATACTTGAGCGCGAGGTCGCCGTTCATGTGTTGGCGTCCGGCGGGAATGTATAAATGAGTGATGCCATAGTCTTCGGTGGGATATTCGGGGTCATCAATCGTTTCCGGCACATCAATCTCGATGCCGCCGAGCGCGTCAATGATTTTCCGAAAGCCGTCAAAATCAACCAACACGTAATAATGGATCGGAATCGCGAAATTGTATTCGACGGTCTTTTCGGCGAGCGCGGGACCGCCGCCGGGATAATTGGACGAGTCGCCGTAAAAATTTGCTGTGTTGATGCGGTTCTCACCTGCGCCGGGCGCGGGAATCGGCACGTACAAATCGCGCGGGATGGTCAACATGCCCGCGCTTTTTGTTTTGGGGTCAAGCGTTGCCACAATCATCGTGTCGGTGCGCCAGGGACCTTCTTCGTCTACGCGGCGGTCAATGCCGAGCAAAAGAATGTTGATGCGTTCACCCGCTGCAACGTTCGGCGGCGGCGCGAGGGTCGGGACGGCGGCTTGAACTTGCGAGGGCAGGTCGGCGACGATGCCCGCAATGTTGGGCAGGTTCGCCGTCGCGGTGTACTCGCGAATCGTGTCAAAAAAATAATAGCCCGCGCCGATGCCGCCGCAGACAAAGAGGGTAAAGAACATTCCGGCGAGCATCCAGAGGATAAATTTCAAGGGAGTACGTTTTTGCTGCATAGACCACCTTTTGCGGATTATAGCATGACGCGTTATAGACGCTCATTTTGGGTTTGCGGTTTCATTTCTTGAAGCAAATCGCAAACATGCGAGTTCGTTGTGGATTCAAACAGGAAAATCAGTCGAGACTTGGAACGCTGTAGTTTCAGCAATTGGAAATTGCCGTCTGAAAAAAGGTTTAAATCGCGCGGCGATTGTGAATGCGGAGCATTTTGTCTTTTTTTAGCGTGAAATTCTATTTCACGCAGGCGCGGCAATTTCAAATGCGTTTGCCCTATGGAACGCTGTGGCGTGTTACAGCATTTTCAAGATGTGTTGTAGAATCGTTGCCCCATGACTGTCGTTGTCGGACTGTTGCCCGCGTTAATTTTGTTCGCGGGCGCGCTGCTCAGTTTGCTGCCCCTCCCATTCCCGCCGCGTACTCTCAAATGGATTCCGATTGTCGCATCCGGTTTGGCACTGCTCGCCATATTCGGTCTCGCGCCCACGTCGCAACTCTTTACGCTCTTTCCGCCGAATGAAGCTTTGCCGGCACTCTCGCTGACGCTGCAATGGAACGGCATCGCGTTGGTGTTTGGTTTGGTGATGCTGGCGGCGTTGTGCGGACGATTTTTAATTGGATGGGAAACCGATACGCGCGCGTTCGTTATGGGCGCGTTGGTGAGCGCGGGCGGCGCGCTGTTATTTTTTGCGGCGGACAATTTTACGACGGTTGCGAGCGCGTGGATTCTGGTCGAGTTGGGTTTGCTGATTGTGCCGGCTGAAGAAGGCAAAGCGCAGGAAGCGGCGGCGCGCGCGTTCGGTTGGAACCTCGCCGCGATTGTCTTGTGGCTTACGGCGGGGATGGTGGCATCGAATCTGGGAAGTTCGCTGCGGCTCGACGAAGTGGCGTTTGATGCGACGAGCGCGTTTTTGGTTCTCGTCGCGATTTGGATTCGCAGCGGTATTTATCCCGTTCAAGTCGCGGCAACTGCAAATTCAAACTCGCTCGGTGTGCGGCTTGGACTGCCGTTCTTGCTTGGCGGATATTTGCTCACGCGCTTTTTGATGCAGGGCAGCGCGGCAATTGCGTTTGGCGCAGAGCTCAAAATCCTAACCTTGCTCGCGGTGGGCGCGAGTGCATTGATTGTTGTGGGACAGATGCACGGCAGTGACGCGTTGACGTGGAGCGTGCGCGCCGTGGGCGCGACGATGCTGCTGCTGCCATTGTTCATCAGTCTCCGCGCTGCTTTGGCTGTAAGCGTGTGGCTCGCGCCGGCGTTGTATGTCGTCTGCCATTTTTTGGAATTGGGGATGCAGTGGCGCGCAGAGCCGCCGCGTCTGCGGTTGACGATGGCTATTTGGATTGCTGTACTGCTGATGCTTGCAGGACTGCCATTGGCGCCGACGTTTTGGACGCGTGTTGGATTGCTCGCATCGGCGTACGCGACCGCCGGAATTTTTTTGTGGCTGTTGTTGGTTGCAACCATGTCGCTCTTGCTGATTCCCGTCTGGCGCGAAATTTTCGCGAGCGGACAGGTGGCACCGCGAGAGCCAACTTGTTTTGACTACGCCGCGTTGGCGTTGGTTGGATTGCCTGCGCTTGGGTTGAGTGTTGTCCCATTTGTTTTTCTGGCGCCGTTCGGCAATGCGGCGCAAGCGAGCGGCGCACAGGTATACAACGCGTTGTTTCAGCCCACGAATGTTGCGTCGTTAATTTTTTTGCTCGCGGGAATCGGCGTGCCGCTGCTCGCATCGTTCGAATTGGCGCGCCGCTGGACGCCGCGCGCGAATTTGCTGCCGCTGCCTGTAACGAACGCATTGGATTTAACGGGCGTCTCAATTTTTCTGGACCGCGGATATCGGTTGGTGCGCGCGCTGGTTCAGCAAGGAATCACGGTATTGGAACAACCGCCGATGGCATGGCTCTTGTTTTTGATTATTTGGGTCGCCATCTGGGTAATCGGTCTGAGTAGATGAAACGGAATGCCATTTGAGGTGTGAGATGAAACGATATTTCCTGTTCTGGTGTATTGTGTTTTTGATGGGCGGATGCAGCCGCGTTGTGCCGACACCGCTGCCGACGCCGGAGCCGCTGCCGACAAACATCGTTGTAATGACGCCGATTGACTTACCGACGAGAACACCGCCGCCGCTCGACGAGCCACAACTCTTGGAACTCAAGAAATTGCTCAAGCGCGGCTTGGACGAACAAAGCGGTGACGTGCTGGCGAATACGATTTCCTTCAACAAATGGGTCGCGTCCATTTATCGGCAAGGCGGGACTCCGCCGATTGACCCGCGCCGTGGTTTGAATCTGTCGCTGCAATTCGCCAAAGAAAACAAACTGACCATTGATATTGACCGCCCCACGTATGAGCCGCGTTGGAGTGTACCGGTCGGCGACACGTCCGTCTTGGTGATGGCATATCCCAAAGAGGGTGAACCGTATCACGCGCATTTGTATATCCAGCGCGAACCGAGCGCCTGGCGCTATACCGGAATTCTGACGCGCATTCCGTACTATGACGCGCCGAGTGTGGCGCAGCTGTTGGCAAATCCCACCCGGTACGAGGGCAAAGAATACATGTACGTCGGCGCGTACCAACCGAAAGCGACGCCACCCGCGAATGCGGGGACCGCGCCGGAAAATGCCGCGTTCGTCCTTGACACATTTTCCGGTGCGCTGTGGGTGAAAATGCTCGATGCGCCGTACGTGGACAAGCTGCCGCCGGATGCCGACTCGCGCGCAGGACAAAATGTCCGCGTCTTTGGCACCATCAAATTGAACAACGGCGTGCCTTACCTCGAAAGCGACAGCGCAGAATTTATTCCGCCGAACACGTGGGCGCACGTACAGGGCATTGTCGAAAAAGTGGACGCATCCACGCGCACCATCACCGTCAAACCGAATGGCAGCGGCGCGGCGACACTGAAATTGACCGAGACCTCATTTGTCTCATTGCCCGATGCGATGCGCGGCAGTTTCCCAGATGTGAAAACGGGGCAGACGGTGGATGCAATCGGCGTGCCGCAACAAGACGGAACGCTGCTTGTCGAAGAATTGTTCATCGGCAAATAAATATAAAAACTCCGATGTCGGCAAGACATCGGAGTTTTTATATTTGGAACAAAATTTCAAACTCTATCGTCACACTAGCAGGAAGCAATTCATAGTACCAACACAGGAGGAGATTTGTGTTAAAACGTTTTGTTCAGGTTGGCGGAGTTTTGGGCATCAGCGTCATTGTCCTGGTGGCAGTAATTGGGCTCGCGGCGCGCACAGAATCGGCAAACGCGCAAGCCCAATCCGAACAACCCACGCGGCGCACAATTGCCGTTTCCGGTACGGGGCGCGCAAGTGCAACACCCGACGAAGCGACCATCAACATCGGCGTACAAATTAACGCGCCAACCTTGGCAGAGGCGACCAAGCAAGCGAGCGATGCAATGACAAAGGTGCTTGCCGCCATCAAAGCCCAAGGAGTCAACGAAAAGGACATTCAGACCAGCAGTTACAACGTCAATCCAATCACAAATTATCGCGAAGGCGAACCGCCGCTCGTGACGGGGTACCAGGTGATGAACATTGTCACGGTCAAAGTAAAGAACATGGACAATGTTGGCAAAGTCCTTGATGCCGGAATGGGCGCAGGCGCGAACTATCTCGGCGGCGTCTTCTTTGGCGTTGCCGACCCGACAAAATACCAGGACGAAGCGCGCACGGACGCGGTCAAAAAAGCAACCGCTGTCGCACAAGCGCTCGCACAAGCCGCGGGCGTAAAAGTGGGCAGGGTCGTTTCTGTGAATGAAGGCGCGGTCAGTTCGCCACTGCCTGCGGATGGACGCGTATTCGCGCAGGACTCCGCAAGCGCGGGTCCTGTGGAACCCGGCTCGCTCGAAATTTCGACGAACGTGGTAATGATATTTGAAATGACAGAATAAGAAATAGTTTCCGGAGGAAAACAAAAATGAGTCGCCTAAATAAATTTGGAATTCCCGTACTGCTTGCAGGCGGTGCGCTGCTTGCGGTGACACTGTTCGCCGTGGCAAATACAATCGGTCTGCCAAAAACCGCGCACGCGCAATCACCAACACCAACGCCCGGCGCACAACCGACCACCATCAAAAGTGACATTGGCGTTTCGGGGACCGGACGCGTGTTCGTGACACCCGATACCGCGATTGCGAGCATCGGCGTCGAAATCACCGCGCCGACATTGGCGCAAGCGACCAAAGAAAGCAGTGAAAAAATGGCGGCGGTCTTGAGCGCCATCAAAGCACAGGGCGTTGACGCCAAAGATATTCAAACCACGAGCTACAATGTCTTTCCGCTCACCAACAATCCAAAGGAAGGCGAATCGCCGACCGTCACCGCATACCGCGTAAGCAATCTCGTGTCAGTCAAAGTGCGCAAGGTTGCAGATGTGGGCAAAGTGTTGGATGCCGCGTTGGCAGCCGGGGCAAACTCTATCAACAGTGTATTCTTTACGGTGGATGACCCGACCAAAGCGCAAGACGAAGCACGCACGCTCGCAGTCAAAGACGCGATGGCAAAAGCGCAAACGCTTGCAACCGCAGCCGGTGTTAAAGTTGGCAAGCTGTTCGCGATTAGCGAAGTGACGGGCACCGTGATTCCGCTCTACCGAGGCGCGTTTGAATCCGCACCTGCGGCAGGCGGCGGAGCCGGTCCTATCGAAACGGGTTCGACTGAAATCACGGTCAACGTCGAACTGCATTTTGAAATTGCACAATAAAGAAAAACTCGGTCATGCGCGCATGTGACCGAGTTTTTCTTTGACGAGGACATAGAACACATGTTTCATTCGGATAGCGATTCCGTGCGCGAATCCGTTGACAGCGAACAAAAGTGCTAGTAGAATTAGCACAAAAGTTCGTTGGGAAACTGTCCATCCGCCCGTACCCGATTTTCAACTGTTTCCAGTTTTCCCCATCACCCATGTTAAAAATTTCGCGCAGGGGAGGTTTGTATGTCGGGAACGTTCATCGGACAGCTGAATGACGCCATTGCCAAGAAAAGAGATGCGCTCAAAGTCAATTTGCATCAGAGCGGCAAACGCATTGACTCGGAATTTCGCGCCGCCGTTTTGGAACATTGGCATTCACCACTGCCGCCGCGCCGCAACACGAACAAACGTCCCGCGTACGCCATTGATGGTTCCTCGCGTCGCGCGAATTTGACGAATGGCTCTACGGTATTTGTCGCGCAAGCGCTCATCATGGGCGAGGACCTCAACGAACCCGTCACCGACATTGAAATTCTACCCGGCACCGTGCGCGCGCAAACCATGGACCGCTTTGCGGACTTGATGCGTCAAAGTTTGGAAATTGGTTTGGCACGCGAATTTGCCGAAAAAATTCCGCAGGGCAGCATTTTGTATCTCGACGGCGCATTGTACGGCACACTGCCGCAATTGTATCCACTGCGCGCCGAAGGCATCCCCGAAGACCGCGACTTTGCGGAAATTCTGTTACGCGATTATCGCCGCCTCTTTGAATTGTGCGAGAGCCGCAGCCTTCAACTCATCTCGATTGCAAAAACCAATCGCCAAGCCTTGTTCTCCAAAGTTTTGCAGCGACAACTGAATCGCCGCGAGATCCAAGAAATTTCCGACAGCGCGCTGTTTGACGAATTGACCGAACGCCAAGTCGGTTACTCGACGCCCGTACTCTTGGGAACGTACAGTTTTAGCGAAGGGTCCGCGACGGTAGTGATTGAAAACGAAGGCGTCAAGGAAGAACCCGCGATTGTTTCTTTTTTCGTGCGGCTTGACGATTTGGATGATGCACTGCGAATTGATTTGCCCGCGTCGTGCATCGGACGCAATGACCGCATCGGCGATTTGGACGTCATGCTGCTCGACTATGAAACGGTGACGCCTGTTGTGGACATGCTCCAAAGCGATTATGGCGGCGTCCAGGTGTACAACGCGCTTGCCTACGTGACCGATTTGGAAGTGCGGTTGACGAAACAAAAAATGTACGAGATTTATCTGCCGATGGTCGCCGAAGTGTTGGGCGAGGAATTGCGGATTGACCGCAGTGAACGACGCTTCGTCGAATAAAAAACCTTCGTCGAATAAAAAACCTTCGTCGAATAAAGACCTTCGTCGAATAAAGACCTTCGAGGTTGGCGATGAACCAAGTCGCAGAAACCTCAAAGGTTTTTTTATTCATGGTAAAATGCCGCACATGCCCGGTCTCACCGAATCCCGCGAACAAGCCACAACCTTTTTACTTGCCGAACACGCGCGGTTGTGTGAACTTTATCTCTCGACGCGCGAAACGGCAGAACGCCGCGTGACACTGTTTCTTACTTTGACGACGACAATTGTCGGCGCAACAGTCGCGCTGACACAGCTGGGAATTCAGACCCTGCAACTTTTGGAAATGGCGTTCGCGTCCTCGCTCGGCATTTTTTTGCTCGGCATCATCACGTTTCATCGTTTGCTGGAGCGCAGCATGCAAGGGACGGAATATTTGCGCGCCATCAACCGCATTCATCACTTTTTTGTCGAACGCGCGCCGGAAATCAAACCGTACCTGTTTTGGGCACCGTATGATGATATTCCGCGTTATGATGCGCGCGGGGTAGGGGGCGCGGAAACGCGTGAAGTGATTTTGTTGATTGATTGTATCTTTTTAGGCGCGACGATTACGTTACTGATTTTGGTGTTGAATCAATTGGCGCTGAATACGTTCGATTTGGTGGTATGGGCTGTTCTCGCGGGCGCACTGGCATTCTTTGTTTCGCTGGGCGCGCATCAACAGTATGAAAAAATTGTTTTGGCGCGCGAAGAAAAACGCAAAGCGCGGATTGTGCGGTATCCGTTTCCCAAAGAGTTGGGCGCGGACAATGTAAAACAGTTGACGACGAATGAACCATGACGGTCACGAATTCTATCGTGGTCAAACCCGACCGCGTAAAAAAATTGCGGAATCAATACCCGTGGCTGTTCGCGGATGAGATTCAAGAGGTGCGCGGTGCGCCGAACGCGGGCGACGTTGTAGAATTGCAAGAGACGCGCGGCGAATTTATCGCCCGCGCGTTTTTTCATCCCACGTCACATATTGCCGCGCGTATCGTCACATACGACGCGACGGAAAAAATCAATCGCGCGTTTTTTGAAAAGCGGTTCGAGCGCGCGCGGGCGCGACGGGCGGGCGCGGTTGTGAATACCAACGCGCTGCGGCTCGTTCACGGCGAAGCTGACCGGGTGCCGGGCTTGATTGTGGACCGTTTCGCCGAAACGCTGGTCGTGCAATTTCGCAACGCGGGCGTCGAAACGTTCCGCAAGGAGATTACCCAGGCACTGAAAAAAATTTTTGCTGCGCAGGGCGCGTACGAACGCAGTGATACGCAGGCGCGCGTCGAAGAAGGATTGGAAGAGCGAGTCGGCTTGTTGTACGGCGAGGTGCCGAGTGAAATCGCGATTCACGAAGACGACGTCACCTTTTTGATGAATCCACAGGCGGGACAAAAAACGGGCTTTTATCTTGACCAACGTGACAATCGGCGCTTGCTGCGTTCACTGGTCGGACGGGAGAGCCGCGTGTTGGATGTGTACAGTTACACGGGCGGATTTTCCCTGCACGCCGCGATGGCAGGCGCGCACGCACTGGCGGTGGACAAAGACCGGGACGCGTTGAAACAATTGGAGTGGAACGCGCGCAAAAACAACTTGAGCGAACGCGTCGGCGCGCGCTGGGGTGACGCGGAAAAAATTTTGGAACAGCTCGTCCGTGAACAGCGGTCTTTCACCCACATCGTTCTCGACCCGCCGACATTGGCGAAACACAAAAACGATGTGCCATTCGCCAAGCAGCTTTTTACACGACTCGCGACGAACGCATTGCGTTTGCTCGAACCGAACGGGATGTTGTTTCTTTCGACGTGCGCGTATCACATCAGCGTCAGCGATTTGATTGAAGCCGCGCGCATTGCGGCGAGTGACGTTTCGCGCCGGGTGAGCGTACTCACGGTGACCTATCAGCCCGCCGACCATCCGTGGATTTTGCAAATTCCCGAGACGTTGTATCTCAAGACCCTCGTTTTGCGCGCAGAGCTGAGAGATTAGAGTTTGGGGGATTGGGGCATCGTGCATTGTGCATTCTGCATTGTGCATTGTATAATTGCATCGGACTTATGGATATTCCAGAACGTGACCTTCCGCTGTTTCCACTCAATACTGTTCTCTTTCCTCGAATGCCCTTGCCGCTGCACATTTTTGAACCGCGTTATCAAGCGATGATGACGCGTTGTATTCGCGAGCGAATCGGCTTTGGCGTACTGCTGATTACGGATGGGGAAGAAGTTGGCGAAAATGTGGACACGGTGACGGTGGGAACCGTTGCGCGCATTGTGAATGTGGACGAATTGGACGACGGGCGTATGAACCTGTTGACGATGGGGGTCGTGCGATTCCGATTGTTGAAAACGTACCATCATCATCCGTACATGTCGGGCGACATTGAGGCGTGGGAAGATGAGATGGGCGACCCCAAGGCGCTGCCCAAATTGACGCAAGCGGCACACAAAGCGTACATCAACTATGTCGCCGACCTCGCGGACTTGATGGACGAGGGAGACCGCCCCGGGCAAATTGTTGCGCCGATGGACCCGCAGGTCCTTTCGTACACGATTGCGGCAAATCTCCAGGTGCCGAACGAAGACAAACAAAAATTGTTGGAAATTGAAACCGTCCAAGAACGTTTGGAGCGTGAATTGGATTTGTTGGAAGGCGAGCGCGGTTTTTTGCAGCGCGTGAAATTGATGCGCGAGACATTTGCGCGCAAAGATTTTGACAAGTTTAGTAACAATTAGTGTGATAGTGCGATAGTGTGAAAGTAGGGGGAATGCCTTGTGCTTGTACGACGGCGATTTGAGGATGAATGTATCGGGAATTGTTTTGGCGGGCGGCGCGTCGCGGCGAATGGGGCGCGAGAAAGCGTGGCTTGAATTGGGCGGTAAATTTTTTATCGAGCGCGTGATGGATGCGTTGAAAAAAATCTGTGATGAAATTATTGTGGTTGCGAATGACGAACGTTTTCAAAAATTGGACGCACAGATTGTCCGCGATGAATTTCCAAACACGGGTTCGTTGGGCGGTTTGTATTCGGGATTGAATGCGGCGCAAAATGAATTGAGCATTGCAGTCGCGTGCGACATGCCATTTTTGAATCCGCGATTGTTGGAATTTCTGGTTACGCAAGCAACGGATTACGATGTCGTCATTCCAAGCGTTCATGACGCGCGGCATCGTCGCGACGAACGCAAAACAGAACGCGACAAAAAAGAAGACACCGCGAAAAAATTGAACTTGCATCCGCTTCACGCGGTCTATCGAAAAACGTGTTTGCCGCCGCTGCGCGAAAAAATTTTGCAGAATGATTTGCGAATGATTTCATTTCATGACGCGGTGCGCGTGAGAATTGTGGAGCAAGCAGAAATTGATAAATTTGACCCACAACACGTTTCGTTGTGGAATGTAAATACACCAGAGGAATTGGAACGCGCGAAAACATTTGCAGTGTAACCCCTCGAGCGCACGTCGGTAACGAGCGCGCTCAAGGTGTCATGCTGCCAGCGGATTGGAGAAAAACATGCCAGGTATCGGAGTGCCAGAATTGTTAATTGTGCTCGTCATCGTTCTCGTCATTTTTGGAGCGAGCCGTTTGACTGACATCATGGGAGCACTAGGCAAAGGGGTTGCGGAATTCCGCAAAGGCACCGCGTCCGTCGAAGAACCGAAAAAAGAAGAACCCAAAAACGAAACACCCAAGAGTGTGTGAGTGACGTTTGACGTGAATGGTGATACGTCAAACGTCAAACGTGATGCAAATGATTTCTGTCGAAGAAGCTCGCGCGTATATTCTCAGACATTTCGCGCCGCTCGAAGCCGAACGTGTTGAACTGCTCGACGCGCTGGACCGCGTGCTGACGGAAGACATCGTTTCCCCAATCCATGTTCCACCGCACAACAATTCCGCGATGGACGGTTACGCGGTGCGCGCCCAAGACATTCGCGGCGCGTCGAAAACGAATCCGATTCGTTTGAACGTCGTCGCGGATTTGGGCGCGGGGTATGTGCCTGATGCTGAGGTTACACAAGATACGGCAGTACGAATTATGACGGGCGCTGTGATTCCGCGCGGCGCGGATACGGTGGTGCGTTTTGAAGAAACATCCGAAGCCGTGGACCAAAAAGCGTCGGGCAAGGGCAGTGGCTCTGTCGAAATTTTGAATGCGCCGGAGCGCGGCGCAAATGTACGCCTTGCCGGTGAAGACATTCGCGCGGGCGAAATCGTTTTGCGTAAGGGGACGCTGCTGCGTCCGCCGGAGATTGGTCTGCTCGCTTCGATAGGGCAGAGCAAGGTCAACGTCCATCGCCGACCGCGCGTGGCGATTCTTGCCACAGGCGATGAACTGGTTGAAATTGACGCGCCGCTGAGTGAAGGCAAGATTCGCAACTCGAATGAATATTCGAACGCGGCGGCGGTGTTGAAAGCGGGCGGTGTGCCGATTCGTCTCGGCATTGCGCGCGACAACGTGCAAGATTTGACGCGCAAAATTCGCAAAGGGGTGGACGCGGGCGCGGATTTATTTATCACGTCCGCGGGCGTGTCCGTCGGCGATTACGATATTGTCAAAGATGTGTTGAACAGCGAAGGCGAGATGCACTTTTGGCAGGTGAACATGAAGCCGGGCAAACCGCTCGCGTTTGGAATCGTCGGCGGCGTGCCGCTTTTGGGACTACCGGGGAATCCGGTCAGCGCGATTGTTTCCTTTGAAACGTTCGCGCGTCCCGCGATTCTCACCATGCTCGGCAAAACAAAATTCGCGCGTCCGCAGGTGGAAGCGATTTTGCAAGACCGCGCCGAGAACAACGCAGGGCGCAGAAATTACATTCGCGTTTTTGTGTCCCGAAACGGCAACGGCGAATACACCGCGATGACGACAGGTGAACAAGGTTCCGGAATTTTATCCTCCATCACGCGGGCAAACGGTCTTTTAGAAATGCCGCCGGAAGATTTGGAATACAAACCGGGCGCGCGGGTGCGCGTGACCATGCTCGATTATCCTGAAGAAATATAAACGTGTCGGGGCGCAGTAAACTGCGCCCCGATGATTTTTTTTAGCAATTTCCTCCCCCGCTCTTTTCACCGCAGGCGTTCCATTCTCCGGCTGTTGTTCAAACCACACGCGCGTTTCGTCGCGCAAATTTGTATCTTGGCGTTCGCCGAACGCATGAATCCATTGGGGCGGACTCTCTTGGCATTCTTGATTAGTTTGGAATCTCCTCCGGCGGTCTGTGCGCGCGAAATTGTTGAAACAGCACGAGGTCGTACACAATTTTCAAACCGCCCGCGATAAAAAAGGGCGCACTCACAAGCGCGGGAATCGCGAGCAATTGTCCGCTCAACGCGGGCGCGAACGCCGCGCCGATGGAACGCGCGATGGTTGTGATGCCGGACGCAGCCGAACGTTCATCCGGCGCGACGACCGCCATGGTGAACGATTGACGCGTCGGCACGTCCATTTGCGAAATGCTGAAGCGAATAAGCAAGAGCGCGACGGCGAGCCACACATTTGGCATTAACGGCACGAGCATCAACAAAACATTCGACGGCAAATGCGTAAACACCATCGTATTGACCAGCCCGAATTTTTGCGCGAGCCGCGCGGCGGAGAGTGCAGAAATTCCCGCCAAGACATTCGCGGCAAATAACATTGCGCCAAGCGCGCCCGCGTCCAATCCAAATTTTTGATTGAACCAATACGCGAGAATGCTCTGCACAATGAACCCGCCCGCGAACGCGTCGAGCGCGAACAATGCCGAGAGTTGCAGAACGATGCGTTGAGAGCGATGCAGCCCCAGGTTGGATGACGAAGGACGAACGACGGATGCTGTTTCGACGGCGGGTGAGAGGGAAAAAAAGAGGACGGCGAGCAGGATTCCAAAAAAGCCATAGCTGATGACGACAGCGCGATACGCGTCGAGCGCGGCGAATCTGCTGTTGAGCAGGAATTGCGCGAGCCCGCCGCCGCCCAATGCGCCGAACGCGGTGGCAAACGAACCGACGAGATTGTACCACGCGAAAATTTTGGTGCGCTGTGTGTCGGGAAGCAATTGTGAGAGCGCCGCTTGTTCGACCGAAAGAAACGGACCGATTTCGCCGCCGCTCGGACTGATGACGCCGACGATGGCAGCAAACATCAGCACATAAAAATTATCCGTAAGCGCAAAAACAATCCCCGCGAACGTCATCAACGCCGCGCCGACGAGCAATGTGCGTTTGCGCCCGAATCTATCCGCGTGCGTCGTGAGCCATAACGAAATCCCCGCGTCGCCGAGCAGCGTGAGCGTGAGCAGCAGCCCAATCGTCGCGTCGCTGAAACCGCGCGCGCTCAAGTACAAAAAAAGCGCGACGGACAAAAATCCGTACGCAAACAGACGAATCAAGCGCGCAGCAAAAATGAGGCGCGCGTCGGCATCATTCATGTGGCTGAATTGTTGGATACAAAGACCACGGATTTATTCAAAACTTTTACGGGATTTCTTGGCGTCTTTACAGCTTGGCGTGAGATCTGTGATGTGCTGTGTCAGGTCTTGTGGTCGAGGACATAAAATACGATGAAATAAAACGCGCTGGAAATGACGACGAGCGCAATGAGACTGAAAATCGGGTCGAGAACGGGATTGGTAAATATCGCGGGCGTGGTCAGCGCGGAATCTTGATAGTTGACGATGAGCGCGGCGAAAAGATTGTTTGACGCGTGCGCGCCGAGCGCAAGTTCGAGCCGATTGTCGCGTAGCGTAAAAATTGCCAACGCCGCGCCTGTGAGAAAGTAATTGAGGAACAACAAGAGTGTGCTGTTCGGATTGCCCGTCACTTCGGGATTGAGCATGTGCGGCAGGGCAAACAGGATGCCGTTCACGACGGCGAGAACGACAAAATTTTTGGTGAGGCGTCCGACGCCTTGCAGCCAATAGCCGCGAAATAAAATTTCTTCCGCGCTCGTCTGAATCGGTGTGAGGATGAGGACAACGGGCAAAAAGAAAAGCCAGCGTTCAAAATCGAATGTGAACTGCGCGCGTTCCGGGAATATGACAAACTCGATAATTTGCGCGACGGCGACCAAGGCGAGCCACACGCCGAACCCTTGCGCGACGCGTGTCCATGAAATGTTTGGCGCGGCTGTAATGATTGTGCGAAAGGCGCGTTGATGCAGAAAGCGCACCGCGAGCCAGACGCCGAACCAGATGAATGGAAAACTCACACTGACCGCGATGTAAATCCAAAACGGGTCGCCGCCTGCAATCGTACCCGAAAGCAAGTTCGCGCCGCTGAGAATGAGAAACGGTACGGTAAAAATACTGCCGACGATGAGCCACAAAAACAAAATAAGCAGCGTGCCGCCGAGCCAGCGCGCCGCGCCGTTCTTGCCCAGATTGGTGAGGTCGAGAAATTGTTGTCCCATAAGATTGGAGATTGGAAGTTGGAGGTTGGAAGTTGGATGTTGGAAGTTGGATGTTGGAGAAAGGCAATTCGCGATTCGCGAATTTTATCTGGGGTGCCTGAATTGTGCAACCGATGTGTCATGCCGGGGGTGTGCGTCACGATGTTGGGCGAATGAATTCACCACTACAAAAAAAAGAAACCTGCCCCCGCAGGGCGGGGATTCAGTGTGCGGAGGCACACTTGGCGTCTTTGTTGCTGCGATTTCTAATCGCTTGTCGTCGCTGTGAGACGCAGTACAAGTACGGCGGAGACACGAGGCATGAATCGGCAATAAAAGAACGCGGCAAAGCGTTGCCGCGTTCGAACAGCATCTTTTATTTTTGCCAGGCACGATTCGGGATGCGCGCCTCAATTCATCCGCTGCCGCAGGCGCCGCGCCATCACGCGCATCACCTCGACGGCAAAAAAAGGCGAGTACTGCACGAGAAATTCAAAACGCTGCTGGTTCACCCGCGCGACTTGTACGTTCGTTTTCGCAATCGCGGACGCACTACGCGGTTGGTCGTCAACCAAAGCCATCTCTCCGAAAATACTGCCCGCGAGCACATCTTCAATCCATTTGTCGTTGTGGACGATGGAAACAATCCCATCCAACACCACGTACATCGCATCGCCCGGGTCGCCTTCGCAAAAAATTGTTTGCCCGGGTGAGACACGCAGGATATCTTTTTCATTGCGTAACAGCTGAATCGCGCTCATCTCGTTTCCTTTGGGGAGAATAAAGGCAGTGTAGAAAAAAATCGCCTATGGGTCAATGGGGAAATATTAAGCGGCGGAAAAATGTGTGTTAAGAAATCCAAACACTCACCGGGATTTCGTGAGTTTCACAAACTTTCTTCGACCCACGCTCAGAATGCCCTCGCTCCCGTCCGCAGGTGGCGGAATTACCGCGTCCATTTCTGAAATTTTTTCCTCGTTCAATTTCACGCCGCCTTGTTGAATTAAACGGCGCGCCTCACTCTTGCTTGGCGCGAATTTTGCCGCCACCAACAAATCCACAAGCGGCATCGGCGCGTTCATTGCGAACGTTTCCATTTCGCTCGGCAGTTCGCGTTTGGAAAAGACGCGAACAAATTCTTGTTCCGCGTTGCGCGCGGCATTCACGTCGTGAAATTGCCGCACGATGTCATACGCGAGTTTCATTTTGATATCGCGCGGATTCACCTTGCCTTCGCGCAATTGCTTTTTGTATTCGTCCACTTCTGCCGTCGGCAAATCGGACGCGACGGTGAGGTAAATCGGCAGCGCGCTGTCCGCGATGGACATGACTTTGCCGTAAATGTCATTCGGCGTATCGTCCACATCAATCGTGTTGCCGAGTGACTTGCCCATTTTTGCCGCGCCATCGGTGCCGGGCAGCAACGGCACGAGAAAAACTTCTTGCGGACGTTTGCCGCGCCGTTCTTGCAGTTGACGCCCCGCAAGAATGTTGAATTTTTGGTCCATGCCGCCAAATTCCACATCGGCGTCAATCGCAATCGAATCGTACGCTTGCAACGCGGGGTACATCAATTCAATCAGCGTCAACGGCTGCCCCGCGTCATGCCGTTTGCGAAACGTTTCGTGTTCGAGCATGTCCGCGAGGGTGAACGTTTTCGCGAGATGAAACACATCTTCAAGATTGAATTTGCCGAACCATTCACTTTGCCAACGCACCTCTGTTTTGTCTTTGTCCGCGACCTTGAAAAATTGTTCCATAAACGTCCGCGCGTTTTCTTGCGTTTGTTCGTACGACAACATTTTGCGCGTTTCGTCTTTGCCCGACGGGTCGCCAATTTGCGCCGTCCAATCGCCGACAATCAAAATCACATGATGCCCCAGTTCTTGAAATTGGCGCAGCTTGCGAATGCCAACCATGTTGCCAATCGTCAACAACGGGCGTGACGGGTCAAAGCCCATTTTCAAACGCAGCGGTTTTCCTTCCGCAATGCGCGCGCGCAACCCCGCTTCGGTAATAATTTCCGCGACGCCGCGCGAGAGAATTTCGTCAAGAATCACAGAATCGAGTAACGAGCGTTGAGCATTGAGTAGATACATCTCATACCTCAATGCTCAGCGCTCAATTCACATTTACGAGTTCCGCATGAATGACCCAGCGGTACGTGTTGCCTGCAAGAGGATTCGCTTGTCCATTCCAACAGGTAATGAGCGTGAGCGTCGGTTCGGGCGTATCGCCCATGATTTGTTCCGCGTGTTGAATTCGCACTGCAAGCGGTTCGCCCCCTTCTTTGATGGGAAACGTTTCTTTGACGCGCCACAATTGCGATTTGCCGTCTTGGGTCGTCACGCGCACTTCGTCGCCGACGACGAGATTCCACAACCCCGCGAACACGCCGAGCCCAAAGGTATTTGGCGCGGTCAAATTGTGATGCCCGGAAATGACAGAGTTGCCGATTTCGCCCGGCTGTGCAGTCGTGATGAGATGCCCCGCCGCGTCATACGGCACATTCCAATCACTCACCAACTGCCCATTCTGCTCAAACGTCACATAGTCCGCCGTCTTGATGGGCAGGTCCATATTCAATTTCGGAATGACGAGTCGCGTCGCGATTGCGCCGGTCCCGCGCGGCGTTCCCAATGTGCGCGGCGCACTTGCATTCGTCGTCGCCGAAAGAGTGGGGCGGCTCAAGCTGTTTGTGATTTCGTCGGTCGGGATTGGCGTGCGCGGTGCGAGTGAGATCGCGGTGGCAGTACCCACAACGTGCGCTGCCGAAGTCGGGTCGGGTTGTACGGGCGTTGCGTGCGTGGGAAACGGTGTCACGCTGGGCGAAAAATTCGCCGCGTCAGGTGATGGCAGTACGGGCCGCGCGCCCTGACTGAGCGCGGGCATCAAGACAACGGGCGTCGTCGTTGGCGGCGCATTCTGTCCGGGAATTTGCGCGGTGAGCGCGGCTTCCAATTGCCGCTGCGATACGTAGCTGATGATGGCATAACCCAGAATGGCAATCCCGGCGAGCGCGAGAACGATTCCAAGCCAGCGTAAAAGTTGTTTAGACATCGTTTCGGATTATACGTGAATTGAGGATGAGCGGAAATTTTGCCAATGCGCGATAGTTACGTTAGAATCGTTTTTCGCAATTTCCGTGATTTCCTCAGTTCCCTTTCATCCGGAAATAAGGGAAATCAAGGAAAATGGACTCGTCGTCATTCACTCGACCTTGAATTCAACCATGTACAGAACCTCACACGACATTCGCAAATCCTTCAAAGATTTTTTCATCAAGCGCGGACATACCGCCGTCGCGAGTTCTTCGCTCATTCCCGCCGGCGACCCGACGCTCATGTTTGCCAATTCGGGCATGGTGCAGTTCAAAGACACCTTTCTCGGCATTGAAAAACGTCCGTACGCGCGCGCAGTGACCGTGCAAAAGAGTATGCGCGTTTCCGGCAAGCACAACGACTTTGAAAATGTGGGACCGTCGCCGCGCCATCACACCTTTTTTGAAATGCTCGGCAATTTTTCGTTCGGCGATTATTTCAAAAAGGACGCGATTCAATTCGCGTGGGATTTGCTCGTTCACGAGTGGGGCTTGGAACCCGAACGTTTATGGTTCACCGTGTTCGCAGGCGAACCGGAATGGGGTGTCCCCGAAGACGCGGAAGCGATTGAACTGTGGAAACACGTCGGCGCAGACCCGACGCACATTTTGAAATTCAGCCGCAGAGACAATTTTTGGCAGATGGGCGAAACAGGTCCGTGCGGTCCCAATTCCGAAATTCACTATTATCGCGGCGAACACCCGGAAGACCCGCAGTTCAACCGCGCGGAATATGTGAACGGCGACGGCGAAGAAACAATTGAATTGTGGAATCTCGTGTTCATGCAGTTCAATCGCATTCTCGTCGGTGACGGCAAATACATTCTCGAACCGCTTCCCAAACCGTCTGTTGACACCGGCGCGGGTCTCGAACGCATCGCCGCGATTATGCAGGGCAAGTTGTCGAATTACGAAACGGACTTGTTCACACCGATTATTGAAACGACGCGCCAACTCTTGAACGCGCCCGGCGATGATTACTTTAATTCCGAAAAACGCGGCGTGTCGTACCGCGTCATTGCCGACCACGTCCGCGCGGTAACGTTCTTGATTGCCGACGGCGTGAATCCGAGCAACGTGGGACGCGGGTACATCACGCGTTTGATTTTGCGCCGCGCCGCGCGGCATGGACAATTGTTGGGATTCAACGGGCCATTTCTTGACCGCGTGATTCCGACAGTCATTCAAGAACTCGGCGAAGAGTATCCCGAAATCATTCAACAGCGCGAGCGCATCATCAAAGTCGCGCGCGAAGAAGAAGAAAAATTTCTCACCACCTTGCGCGTCGGCTCGAACATTCTCGACGACCTCGTGAGCGATTTGAAGAAACAGGGCGCGCGCGAAATTCCCGGCGCGGACGCGTTCAAACTTTTTGACACGTACGGGTTTCCGCTCGACCTCACGCGTGAAGTCGCGCGCGAAAATGAAATGCTCGTGGACGAAGAAGCATTCAAGTCCGCGATGGAACAAGCAAAAGCGACCTCGCGCAAACTCTCCGCGACGGGCAAGATGGACGCGGCAGCATTTCAAAACGCGCGCGAACTTTTCGATGAATTGAAAACGCGCGGCGCATTGCCCGCGCACGGCGTCAATTACAATCCGTATCAGGGAACGAAAACAAATACGCGCGTCGTCGGAATTGTACGCCACGGCGAACTCGTGGACGAACTCGCGACGGGTGAACGCGGGCAGTTGATTCTTGCCGACACCTGTTTCTATGTCGAAAGCGGCGGACAAATCAGCGACACGGGCAGCATCATTCACTATCGCGATACGGCGATTTCGTTCCGCGACCCGATTGAATGGAATTTTCGCGTGGACGACACGCGTCAGCCTGTCCCGGGTTTTATCGTACACACAGGCGAAATGTTCAAAGGCAGCGCGCGTGTGAACGACGACGTTGTGGCTGAAGTGGACGCAACGCGGCGCATGGATATTATGCGGAATCACACCGCGACGCACTTGCTTCACGCGGAACTGCGCCGCGTGTTGGGAACGCATGTGCATCAAGCGGGTTCGCTCGTCGCGCCTGACCGCTTGCGTTTCGATTTCACGCACAACAAACCTGTGGCATCGAATGAGCTTGCCGAAATTGAATCGTCGGTGAACGCGGACATTTTCAAAAATGATTCGGTTGACCCGTACATTCTGCCCAAAGAGGAAGCGATTGCGCGCGGCGCGATGGCGCTCTTTGGCGAAAAGTACGGCGACACCGTTCGCATGATGGAGATTGATGGAATCTCGCGCGAATTGTGCGGCGGCACGCACGTCGAACGGACGGGGCAAATCGGTCTGTTCCATATTATTTCGGAAGGTTCTGTCGCGTCCGGTGTGCGCCGCATCGAAGCGGTGACAGGAGCCGTCGCGTATGCGGAATTGCAAAAAGGCGTTACGAAATTGGAACGCGTCGCCGCCCAAGTGAAAGCAACGCCTGACCACGTGGAAGAAAAAATTGCGTCATTGCTCGAACAAGTTGACGTTAAAGATAAAGAGATTGCGCGCTTGCGCCGCGAGCTGGTGAAACGGCAAACGGAAAATGTTGACCAATTGATTCATCAAGTAGATGGCGTGCGCGTGTTGACGCACATTGTTGACGCGCCGAATCAAGATTTGCTGCGCGAACAGAGCGATTATTTCAAAAACAAAATCGGTTCCGGCATCATCGCACTCGGCGCGGTCATTAACGAAAAACCGAGCATGATTGTTGCGGTCACGCCTGACTTGCTCGAACGCGGTTTCGACGCGACAAAAATTGTCCGCGCGTCTGCGCCGATTATGGGCGGCGGCGGCGGCGGCAAACCATCGCTCGCCCAAGCGGGCGGCAAAGACGCGACGAAACTGCAAGAGGCGTTGGCGCAAGTCGTAAAAGTTGTTGCCGAGAGCAAGTGACAGTAATCAGTCTGTAGTGGATAATCAAACCATGGCAGCGCAACTTGAAGAGTATTACACCCCCGAAGAATATCTCGCCATAGAAGAACAGGCAGAGATTCGTCACGAGTTTGTGGATGGCGAAATCTATGACATGGCGGGTTCTACAATCAATCACAATACGATTGTGGGCAACGCTGCTGGTGAATTGCGGATTGCGTTGCGTGGAAAATCGTGTCGTGTGTTCTCGACCGATGTAAAAGTAGCAACGCGTGACCGCCGCTTTTATTTTTATCCTGATGTGTTTGTGGTGTGCGGAAAAATCGAGGCGGAATCAAAACGCCAAGATATTGTGCGCAACCCGATTCTTGTCATGAAAGTGCTTTCCCATTCGACCCAATCTTTTGATAAAGCGCAAAAATTCGAGTGGTATCGTTCAATTCCATCAATGCAAGAGTACGTAATGATTGAGCAAACGCGCGTGTACGTAGAACACTATCGCAAGGAAGGACGCTTTTGGGTTTTTGAAGCGTTGAATGATTTGAACGAGTCGCTCAGTCTGTTGTCCATCGGCGTAACGCTTTCCATCGCTTCATTGTACGAAAACGTAGAGTTTTGACGTTTCCCGTTTTATGTTTCTCGCTCCCCGTCACCCGTCACCCTCATTTATGAACGACCAAGTAATTGTTCTCGACAAGAACGACACGATACTCCAGGTACACTCGAAAATCGAATGGTCTGACGGACGCCGCATCATTTTGATTGTGCCGCGCGGCTGCAAGGCGCTGGATGCGGAACACGAATTGAAATTGCTGCGACGCCGCGCGGACGAAGCGGATGTCCAGGTCGCGCTGGTCTCGACCGAATACAACCTTAAAGAACACGCGCGCGTCGCAGGCATCCCCGTTTTTTCATCCGTCGAAAAAGCGCAGACCTCGCGTTGGCAGTGGCAGCGTGATGTTGCCGCACCGTTGATTCGACGTTCCACACCTCTCGACCCTGACGCGCCGAAACCGTACCGCCCGATTCTTGACCGACTCGGCCTCGCGGGCTGGCGCTTGTTTCTGACCGTCGCGTTGTTTGGGATTGCCGTCATCGTTCTCGTCGGGGTCGCTTCAATTCTCGTGCCGAGCGCAACCGTGACAATTGTGCCGGAATCGCTTTTGATTAGCGATACGGCGGAAGTGATTCTCGACCCTGCCGTAACGACGATTGACCACATCAACGCGATTGTCCCTGCCGAAATCAGTCGCCCGCCGATTAGCGGAACGGTTACGGTGAACACGACGCGCAAGGCGACCGCGCCCGCAGACCATGCGGAAGGAATTGTCACATTTAGCAATTTGCAAGGGACCGAGGCGACGATTCCCCTGGGCACCGTCGTCGCGACGACGAGCGGTGCGACGCAGCGCTATTCCACGACGATTACGGCAACGCTGCCTGCGGGTTTCAATGCGCGCGTGAATGTTCCCGTGAGGGCACTCAAGGCAGGACCCGAAGCGAATGTCCGCGCGCTGCAAATCAATTTCATCGAAGGACCGCTTTCCGCGCAAGCGCGCGTCTTGAACCTCAATCCGTTGGGCGGCGGAACCATCAAAGAAGTAAATATCGTTTCGTTCGACGACCGGCGCGTTGCGCGCGAACGTCTGAATGCGGAATTGAAACAGCGCGCGCTGGGCGTGTTACAAGAATCGGCGGATGAGAATGTCTATGTGGTGCCTGCATCGGTTGAAGTGATTGTCCTGAGTGAGGAGTGGGACCGTTTGGTGGATGACCCGTCAGATACTCTTACATTAAAAATGGACGCGGTGGCAAGCGGAATCTATGCCGACTTTCGGGACCTTGAGACATTCGCGCAGCGCCGACTCTTGAGCAAGATGCCGCAGGGATATCAGGTGCTGCCCGGCAACTTGCGCGTTGAGGCGGACCCGAATGCGCGGACGGAAGGCACTTCGGTGATTCTCCGCGTCCGCGCCGCGCTGCTTGCAACACCTGTCATTGACCAAGCCAAATTGCTCGACGAGTTGGACAATGTGCCACTTGCACAAGCACGCGCGAAAATCGAGTCACGCGTGAAATTGGCAGCGCCGCCCAAGATTCAAGTGACGCCGTCGTGGTGGGGGAGGATGCCGTTCTTTCGTTTTCGCACGACGCTGTTTGTGAAAACAGAACAGTAGCGTGCTTGCGAGAAATCTCTGGCGCCGTGGTGAGATTTCTCACGTGGTTTGAAATGAGAGACGCGGCTTGTGACAAGATGCGGTACCTTGCCCTGGATGTTGGAAACAAACGCGTCGGCATCGCCGTCGGCAGCAGCGAAGGACGCATCGCGACACCGCTCGCCGTGTTTGTGCGAACGAGTATGGAACAAGATTGCGCGCAAATTTTGAAATTTGCGCGCGAGTATGATGTCGAGCAAATCATTGTCGGCTTGCCGCGCCACGCGCCAAGCGAAGCGAACAACACGCCGGGCGAACAAGAAACTTTGACGCGCGCGTACATTGAGCAATTGCGCCCGTCGCTGAATTTGCCCATTGCGTTCTATGATGAACGCTACTCGACGGCGGCGGCAATGCAGCAGCAGCGCATGCGCGGCGTGAATGAAAAACGCGGGCGCGCAACGCTCGATGCGAGCGCGGCGGCGGTGATTCTTCAAGATTTTTTGGACAAGTTAGAGACTGGCGACTAGACCCCGGAGAAACGTTCCTCTGCACCGAGTGAGAAATCTCTGTTCTAGTCCCCAAGCTCGTGTATCTCGTGAACGATTACGTACGTGCATTTTTTAAATTGGCGATTGTGGCAGCTGCATTCGTCGTAGTGGGCGGCGCGATTTGGTATGGCTATCGTCTCGCTTTTCCGCCCGCGACGAGCAGCACAAGCTCGCCCACTGTTTTTAATATTCCCCAAATTGACTTGTCGCGCTGCGGCAGGCCCGGAGAGGGCAGCGGTCTCGACCCGACCGACCTCGCCTACGCGTACCAACTCGAACAATACAAAGATTTGTTGGACAAGCCCGCGAGCAATGACAAGGGCGAAGTGAATTTCATTGTCGAAGAAGGCGAATTGCCGGTGGATGTGGCGACGCGGTTGGAACGCGAAGGGCTCATCCTGAATGCGGATGCGTTTGTCTTGCTGTTGAAATGTCGGCGTGCCGCGCAGGGGATTCAGGCAGGCGACCACATTATGCGCCGCAACATGACGATGGACGAAGTGATTCTTTCCTTGCAGCGCGGCACCACGCGCGGGGTTGCAATCATTATTCGCCCCGGCTGGCGCGCCGAACAAATCGCCGAATACCTCGAGACGGTGAATCTGCCGCAATTCAACAAAGACGAGTTTCTGGAGATTGTAAAAAAAGGCGACGCGACGTATTCCTTTTTGCAAGACCGCAAGAGCAACTCGTCGCCTTCGCTCGAAGGATTTCTATTTCCCGATACCTATCAGGTGCTGCAAGCCATTTCGACAGAGCAATTGGTGAATCGTTTGTTGTACGAATTTGACCAACGTGTGACGCCGGACATGCGCGCCAAAGCGCAGGACCAGGGACTCACGCTGCACGAGGCGATTACGCTTGCCTCGATTGTCGAACGCGAAACGGTCAAGCCCGAAGAGGCGCCAATGATTGCGAGTGTGTATTTGAACCGCGTCAAGGCGAAAACATATTTGAATGCAGACCCCACTGTGCAGTACGCCATCGGCTATGTTCCCGAAACGAAACAGTGGTGGAAAACGCCCGTGACGCTCGCGGAATATCAACGCGTGGATTCTCCGTACAACACATACCTGCACCCCGGCTTGCCTCCCGGACCCATTGCCGCGCCGAGTATGAATTCGATTCGCGCGGTCCTTGAACCCGCGCAGACTGATTATTTTTACTTTCTCGCAACCGGGGACGGCGGGCACGTCTTTGCGCGCACGCTGGAAGAGCACAACGCGAATTTGGCAAAGTACGGTTACGAACCACCGCCGCAATAAGCCCGCCGGTCACAAAGCGCCGAGCGCAGCCCGTCAACAAACACGGGTCACATCACACATCACACATCACACATCACACACCATCCACTATCATGCGAGTCCTCATGCTCTCGTGGGAATATCCGCCGCATCTGGTCGGCGGTTTGGGCGCGCACGTTGCCGAAATCGCACCCGCGCTCGCAGAACAAGGCGTTGACCTCACGATTCTCACCCCGCGTTGGAAAGGCGGCGCGCCGCGCGAGCAAATTCACCCGCACGCGATAGTCTATCGCGTGGACCCGCCGGTCGAACGCCCGATGAATCTTTTTCCCGACGCGCAGCAAACCAATTTGACGCTACAGCAATTCGCAGAAGAGTTGTGGGAACGCAGCGGCGGATTCGATTTGATTCACGCACACGATTGGCTGGTGAGTTTCGTTGCCGAAGGACTGAAAAAGGCGCACAAGGTTCCACTCGTAGCCACCATGCACGCAACCGAACGCGGTAGGGGGGGGGGACAGGTTCACGGCGAACTGGCGACCGCGATTAACGGCGCGGAATGGTGGTTGACCTACGAAGCATGGCGCGTGATTGCCACGAGCGAATTTATGGCGAATGAAGTCCGCGCCTATTTCGAATTGCCGTCCGACAAGATTTCTGTCATTCCCAACGGCATAGAGCCCGCGCGGTTTCAAGATGTCTCACGGCAAGATTTGCGCGCGTTTCGTGACGAGTGGGCGCTGCCCAATGAAAAAATTGTTTTCTATGTTGGACGCCTGCAATACGAAAAAGGATTGCACCTGCTCGTCGAAGCCGCGCATCAAATTTTAGAGCGCGGCGAAAATGTAAAATTCATTATCGCGGGTAGAGGTTCGATGCTCGCGCCGTTGAATCAACGCGTGATGGAATTGGGCATCCATGAACGCGTCGTGCTGCCCGGTTACATCAGCGATGCGGAGCGTGACCAATTGTATTGTGTTGCCGACGTCGCGGTGTTTCCGTCCCTGTACGAACCGTTCGGCATCGTCGCGCTGGAGGCGATGGCGGCAAAATGCCCGGTCATTGTGAGTAACGTCGGCGGGCTCGGCGAGGTCGTCGAGGACCATGTGACAGGCATCAAAATTCCGTCGTACACTTTGGACGTGCTGGTGGAGGCGATTCAATTTGTGTTGAACAATCCCGCGCAAGCACAAACGCGCGCGGAACGCGCCTACGAAATGGTGTGTCACGATTACACCTGGAGTCATATCGCGCGCGCGACGATTCAACTGTATGATGAAATTATTCAAGCGCGGAAACACGTAACGTGGGAGTGACAAACAGACCTTTGCGGTCGGCGTTGGTTCCAACGCAGGTCTGTTTCAAATCTTATTTCGCATAGTGGAAACACTATCCAAATCAAAAAAAGAAAACAGAGTTTTTCTTGAGACGCAAACAGACGCTATGCGAAGTTTCGTGATGCCCGTACTGTTTGCGTTTGCTTTTGCGTTCGCGGTCTCGGCGTGCGGGGCAGGGACGGTCCCCGTTGCGCCAACCTTTACACCTGTTTCATTCACTCCGCCTGCGGTCCTTGTTACACCGACAGCAGACCCGGGCGCGCCAACGCCCGCGCCGCAAATGTTCGACGGCAAACACGCGTACGACGAATATCTCATGTCGCAAATCAATTTCGGCATTCGTCCCGCCGGTTCTGTGGCATTGCGCGCGACAGGCGATTACATTGTTGCGGAATTGCAAAAACGCGGCTGGCAAGTCGAGACGCAGGAATTTGAATACCGCAACGTGCCAATTCGCAACATTATCGGAAAATTTGGAACGGGACCGCTGCTCATTCTCGGCGCGCATTACGACACGCGCCCGCGCGCCGACCAGGACAAACAAAATCCGAGCGCGCCCATTTTGGGCGCGAACGATGGCGCGAGCGGCGTCGCGGTGCTGCTCGAACTCGCGCGTTCGCTCGACAAGCATAAATTGAAAAATGAAATCTGGCTCGCGTTTTTTGATGCCGAAGACAACGGCGGCTTGAGCGCGTGCGATTTGCGCGTGACGCAAATGTCAAAACCCACTTCGTTGTGCGACACGAACAAATGGAATTGGAGCGTGGGCGCGGAATATGTCGCGGAAAATTTGCCGACCAAGCCCGCCGCCGTAATTGTGGTTGACATGATTGGCGACGCGAATCAAAATATCTATTACGAACACAATTCGGACAAGGAACTGCAAGAAAGGTTGTGGAAGGTGGCGGACGAACTCGGTTATCGGCAATGGTTCATTCCCGAATTCAAGTGGAGCATGACCGACGACCACACGCCGTTTTTGCAGCGCGGCATTCGCGCGATTGACATGATTGATTTTGATTATCCTCCGTGGCATACTCTTGGTGACACCGCAGACAAGGTGAGCGCGGACAGTTTGGAGAGGGTGGGGCGGGTGTTGGAGGTGTGGCTGGAGAACCAGTAATCAGTAGGGGGCAATGCCTTGTGCTTGCCCAATCATTACAAGACCGTCAAACGTGAAACGTCATTTTCTGTTTTTGTCTTGTTCTTTTTTTTAGGCGTCTTGATTTTTTTATCGCTTTGTTCAGCCGTCGAATTTTATTCGATGCAATTGCATGACACCACGCAAAATGTCCGACATCAACATCACCAATAGCGAATTGAGTTTTCAAGGCGACATGGTTTCGGGCGACAAGCATGTGCATTTGCCGCCCGCGCCGCCGCGCGAATTTCGCGCGCATTATCAAATGCCGTCAGATTTGCAAACGTTCGTGGGACGCGCGGAACATTTGAAAACGCTGGCGGGACTGGGCGCAATCGGTGTTACGCCGCCGCCCCTTCACATGGGTTCAGGGCATGGCTTTTTGATTATGGGCATCGGCGGACTCGGCAAGACGACGCTGGCAATTCACATCGCGCATCAATTGAAAATTGTGTTCGACGGCGGCGTGTTGTGGGCGGAGGTGCCGACGACGGAGCCGTTTAATAAATTGGACGAATGGGCGCGGCTCTATGGCGGCGATTTGCGCGAGGTCCAAGAAATCAACGCGCGGGCGGACGCCTTGCGCCATGTTTTGCAAACGCACGCGCACAACAAAAAGATTCTCGCCATTCTCGACGGTGTGATGGACGAAAGCGATGATGCGAAACTTGAACCGCTGCTGCGCGCGTTGAGCGACTGCGCGGTGGTGGTGACGAGCCGCGTCACGCAACTCGCCTCGTTTCACAACGCGCATGTGATTGACCTCGAGCATTTGAACGACGACGAAACGATTGATTTGTTTGAACGCGTGACGCAGCACGACAAGCGTTTGCACAACAAAAATGACGTCATCATCGAAATCGGCAAAGTGGTAGATTTTCTGCCGCTCGCGCTCGACCTCGCCGCCGCGCAGCTGCGCGACAACAAATCGTGGACGCTCGAATATCTCTTGACCTTGCTGCGCGACGAACGCCGCCGCCTCGACACGCTGCAATGGGGCGACGGCAGCACGCGCGGCATCCGCGCCTCGATTCTCGTCAGTTACAAGCGTCTCTCACCTGACGAACAAAAATTTTTTGATGCGTTGGGCGCGTTCGCGGGGGACGATTTTGATGTGTCTGCGGCGGCGTATGTAACGGAGACTATAGAAGAGACAGCGCGAAAATTGTTAATGAAATTGCGGCGTTTGTCGCTGGTGCAAGAAGGTCGAGCCCCAGAGAGATACAAGCTCCACCTTCTCATTCGTGATTTTGCTCGAGAGCAACTGCGTTATGCAATTCGCAATGATTCGACTTCATTGCTGGCGAGTAGCTACTATTGTTTCATCGCCCTCCAAAGTACGCGACAGTTGGACGGCAAAAATTATGCAATGGGGTTTGATATCCTTGATTTGGAATTTAGCAATATGGAAAGTGGGTTGAACTACGCAATTGCCAACGGTTCCAATGAAGGTTGGGAGTGTGCAAGAAGATACATTGAATGGCTTCTCTCGCAACACTTTCTCGGACGCAAATTGTTCCAGACTCAAGCCAGATTAATGCATAGCCTTGTGAATGGCGCAACAAAACGTAATGATTACCCTGTACTTTACGCATTAATTCCTATGCTCGCATATTTGCATACTCAAATTGAAAGATTCAATTCTAGTAAAAGCAAAGCAACACTTCATCTTTTCGCAGCGGAAAATTTTAAAAATGACGCTTTTGATTTGAATTTTTCTCGCTTTATCGCGTCTGTTCGAGAATCAGATGCTCAGTTTGGACAAGCGGTAGCCCGTCAATTCTGTGTCATGATTGCTTCGAATTACGCAGCATCCAAGAATTTCAGACTCGCCGAAAATTATCTCGAAATGGCGGCGAGCAGCGCAATTGAAATCAATGCCTCCCTCGAATTAGCATACATTAGAAACCAACAAGGGCAGATGAAGCTTGAGCAAGGGGCGTTAGACGAGGCTAGAGCCTCTCACTTACTCGCTCTTGAAACTTTTCAACCGATAAACCATCGGTCAGGCATGATTGAGACCTTGCAATACTTGATCGAAATCTGTGAACTCACTCATGATTCGACAAATCAGGCCAAGTGGCAGCAGCAGCTTGTGGTCCTTCAAAAAGAAGGCTCGACGAAAGAATGAAACAACCCGAAAAAATGTGTTTCGCCCCTGAAATGTTTCTGGGGCGTCATGCTCATCACGGGACGCGGGCATTTGGAAGAATTAAAAAAACAACTCACACAATCATCCTGAAACGCTCAACACAGATTTCAGATTTTTCCGTGTTCTGTCCTCTGTGTTCTGCCATCTGACCACATGCCAAGACCCGAAACCTTTCCCACCACCCCGCCGATTGAACGCGCGTATCTCGTCGGCGTGGAATTGAAAAAGCAGCCCGGCGCGTTTTTGATTCAAGATTCGATGCGCGAATTGGAACGGCTCGCCGATACGGATGGTCTGTCCGTCGTCGGGCAAGCGATTCAAAAAGTGGAGCGCATGAATCCCGCGACAATGATTGGCAAAGGCAAACTGCAAGAAATTGTCGAACAGCGCGATGAATTGCATTACGACGTTCTCATTTTCAACGACGAACTGCATCCCAATCAACAGCGCGAAATCGAAAACGCGTTCGGCGGGGCAGACATCAAAGTCCTCGACCGCACCGCGCTCATTCTCGACATTTTCGCGCAGCACGCGCGCACGCGCGAAGGTTCTTTGCAGGTGGAACTCGCACAGTACGAATATCGTCTGCCGCGCTTGACGCGCATGTGGACGCACTTGGGCAGACAGACCGGCGGCGCGGCGGGACGCGGTGGGGCAGGGGGCGTTGGTTTGCGCGGACCCGGCGAACGTCAATTGGAATTGGACCGCCGCGAAATTCGCGCGCGCATCGCGCATCTCAAAACCGAAATCGAACGCGTCCGCAAACAACGCGGCGAACAGCGGCGCAAACGCAAGCGGGAAGGGCTGCCGGTCATTTCGATTGTGGGCTACACGAACGCGGGCAAGTCCACGCTGCTCAACGCGCTGACCAACTCGGATGTGTACGTCGCCGACCAATTGTTTGCCACGCTCGACCCGACGACGCGGCGTGTGAAACTTCCGAGCGGGCAACAAGTGTTGTTTAGCGACACGGTGGGCTTTATCGAAAAATTGCCGACGCAGCTCATTGCGGCGTTCCGCGCGACGCTGGAAGAAATATCAGAAGCAAATGTTCTATTGCATGTTGTTGATCTTACGCACGCGAACGCGACGGAGCAAGTGAGCGCGGTGGAGGAAACGCTGGAAGAAATTGGAATCACAGACAAACCGATTGTGATGGCGTTCAACAAAATTGATGAACTCTCGCTCA
Source organism: uncultured Chloroflexota bacterium (assembly GCA_937870825.1). Lineage (GTDB taxonomy): Bacteria > Chloroflexota > Anaerolineae > UBA4142 > SHND01 > SHND01. The sequence continues at coordinate 81,580 of CALMZO010000213.1, forward strand.
CCGCCGAGTTACACAAGAATAATGTTGACGGCGACGGGGGAGAGGAGTGCGTACCCCTAGAGGAGTGGCTGGAAGAATACCCCGACGCCGTCGCGATTTCCGCGCGTCAACGCGTTGGGCTGGATGCGCTGCTCGAACGCGTGGAACAAGTAATCGGTTCGAGACTCGTAGAGATTCGCGTACGCATTCCGTACAACGCGACCGAATTGGTCAACACATTCCATCGCAAAGGCATCGTCGAGAGCGAAGACTATTCGCCGCGCGGGACGACGATTGCGGGAAAAATTCCACAAGCGTTGGTGCGCGAGTATGAAGAGTATCGCGTGTGAGACAGCGAAAATCACAGCGATAAGCGGAACATCCGTGCTATAATTGCTACGCGACGCGCAATAATCCACTTTCTTTGGCACGATAAGATGTGTTAAAGTGCATACGCGGATGTACGCGGATAGACGAACTCGAGAATGGATACCCTTCAAGCCCAGACCGCCCTCTCGCATTACATTGACGAATATCTCGGTCACCTCGCGGACAAACCGCGCACACAGCGCACATATCGTGTGGGACTGATGCGGTTTCAAGACTTTCTCTTGCAGCGCAAGGTCCGTTCTGCCGCGCGACGCAAGTACGAGACCACCGCCCTACTGCGGCTCACCGATTTAGATGAGAGCGTCCTCATTGAATTTAATGATTGGTTAAGCAAGTATTCAAAATTTACGCGTAATACTTATTTGGCTGCCGTCATCATGTTTCTTTCGTACGCACTTTTTAAAAACTGGCTGCCCGATTTTTCCTTTGAACGCGCCAAAGCACAATACAAGCATCTACGCAAGGACAAGAAAAGTTATCCTGTGCCGCGTATCGAAGCCGGACTTCCCAAAGTCATCCGCTACTGGGACACGCAGCCCTTACCCGATGGGGATAGTGAAAAGGCGCGGCGACAGCGACTCACCGTCTTGCGCGCACGCGCGTTCGTTCATCTGTTGTACGGTTCGGCGGCGCGGCTCGAAGAGCTGCGGATGCTGGACATCAAGGAAATTGGCAAAGGCAGAAAGTCAGACGCAATTATTCAAGGCAAAGGCGACAAGGAACGATTCATTTTCATTACGCCAGAGGCGAAAACTGCCCTGCGAACCTATCTCGACGCGCGCAATGATGAGTACGAACCCGTCTTTATCTCGCATCACAAAGATTATGGCGCGCGCGTGAATGCCTCTGTGCTGCGCCGCATCATTTATCAAGCGGCTAAAGCATTGGGCATTGACGTTTCGCCGCACGATTTTCGTCATTACCGCGCGCGGCAGATGTTGGAGCAAGGCGCGCCGCTCGAAGCGATTCAAGAAATTTTAGGACACAGCGACATCGGCACGACACGCCGCGTGTACGCCCATTACTCTAAACCTTCGATTCGCAACATCTTTGAACGCACCACGCTTTCGCCGGAACAAGCCGCGCAGAAAATGGATGCCAGCGAGAGCGAAGAATAGAATCTGAATTCACGCGCGCGCCGTAATTTTAATTGCAGAAAAATTTCACGCGTTGCGTGATACAATCGTCAACGATTCTGACAAGCATGGATGATTGTGATAACCATCCATGCTTGTCGCACAGAATAGTCATTGCGACAGAACGGAAAAACTATGGCAGGATTTCTCAAAGCGATTGTTGTGTTGGTTCTTTCCTTGTTTGTTGCCCTACTCGCGTTCGCGGCGGGATTCGGCACAAACTATTTTTATTCGCGCAACGCGCCGCCCATTCCCGTTGTCAATGCCGGCTCTACACAGCCGCCGGCAAAATTCGAGTTGATGTGGGAAGCGTGGAACGTCCTCAAGGACCAATTTTATTATGACATTCCGACAAACAACGCGCTCGTGCATGGCATGATTCGCGGTTCACTGCAATCGCTCGGCGACCCCTATTCGATTCTCGTCGAACCCGCGCCCGCGCAGCAAGAAGCCACCAACCTGCAAGGCAACTATGGCGGCATCGGCGCAAAGGTGGAATTGCGCAAAGGTCTTATCGTCCTCCTCCCCTTCCCCGATAGTCCTGCCGAGAAAGCGGGGATTTTACCGGGCGACCAAATTTTGAAAATCAACGACGAGGAACTCAAGCCCGAAGACACGCCGGACAGTGTGGAAAGCAAACTGCGCGGCGAAGTCGGCTCCAAAGTCAAACTTGCCTTGAACCGCATCGGCGCGCCACAAGAAATCGTCGTCGAACTGACGCGTCAAGAAATCAATATTCCAACCGTGCAATATCGCATGTTGGACAACACGCAATTCGGTTACATTCAAGTCACGCTCGAAAGCGCGGACACATCCAAAGAATTTGAACGCGCGTTAAATGAATTGAAAAAGAACAATATCAAAGGCATCGTGTTGGATTTACGCAACAATCCCGGCGGACTGTTTCCGGAGCCTGCGCTCGACATTGTTGGACAATTTTTGCCAAACGTTCCCGTCGTCACCGAACTCTATCGCGACGGCACACAAAAAACGTACAACGCGCACACCGCCAGCGGCGCGCGGGATATTCCCTTTGTCGTTCTCGTGAACAGCGGTACGGCGAGCGCGGCGGAAATTATCGCGGGCGCGTTTCTCGACAGCGGCAAGACGGTTTTGATTGGCGAAAAAACATTCGGCAAAGGTTCGGTGCAAGGGTTGTATCCCTTGTCCGACAAGTCGGTGCTGCACATCACGACGGCGAAATGGTTGACGCCGAAAGGCAGTGAAATTGACGGCGTAGGACTCAGACCCAATCTTCAAATTCCCTTGACCCCCGAAGATGCCGCCAAAGGTCTCGACCCGCAGCTCGATCGCGCGATTGAATTTTTGAACACAGGCAAGTAAAATGCGACATGAGGGTTCACGAGTGAGGATATGTGTATGAAAACCATAGCGCGAATTTTGAGCATGTTCGTCGTCGCGGTGCTGCTGGTCAGTGGCGCGTTCGTCTTTGGCTTTGCGGCAAGCCGCGCGATTCTTGCCGTCAATGCTCCGGCGGCTACGGCGCCAAGCACAGCGTCCACGTCTGCATTGATGAATGGCACGCCTGCCGAATTTCAAAATGACATTCCCGTATTTTGGGAAGCGTGGCGCATCATCAACGACAATTTTTACAAGCAGCCGATTGACCAAGAAAAATTGACCTATGGCGCGGTCGGCGGCATGGTGGACGCGTTGGGGGACGAACACACCGCGTTCGTGGACCCGAAACGCGCGGAATATTTGCGTTCGCAGTTATCAGGTTCATTTGAAGGCATCGGCGCAACCGTGGAAATGGTGAATGGGCGTTTGACCATCATCGCTCCCATCAAGGGCACTCCCGCAGAAAAAGCGGGACTCAAAGCGGGGGACGTGATTTTGCAAGTGGACGACACGCTCATTCAGAACATGGACGTGATGCAGGCGATTTCACTCATTCGCGGACCAAAAGGCACATCGGTACGGCTCAAAGTACAGCGCGGCACCGACCCCGCATTCGAATTGACGATTGTTCGCAACACCATCAACGTCCCCGAAGTCGAATCAAAAATGCTGGAAGAGGACACGATTGCGTACGTTCAACTCACGGAATTTGGCGATAAAGCGCCGAGCGAATTGCGCCGCGCGCTGACGCAAACGTTGGCGAAAAATCCCAAAGCGTTGATTTTCGATTTGCGCGGCAATCCCGGCGGCTACTTGCACATCGCGATTGAAGTCGCGAGCGAATTTATTGACCAGGGCAAAGTGGTGCTGGTGGAAAAATTCAAATCGGGACAAAAGAAAACATACGACTCACAGGGCGGCGGCGTGGCAACCAAGATTCCGATGGTCTTGCTCGTGAACGAAGGTTCCGCGAGCGCATCCGAAATTCTCGCTGCGTCCCTGCGTGACTACAAACGCGCCATCATCATCGGCCAAAAAACGTTCGGCAAAGGTTCCGTACAAACGACACATCAACTTTCGGACCAATCGCAGCTGCGTGTGACGATTGCGAATTTCTACAGTCCGCTCGAAACGGAAATCAACCACGTCGGCATTACGCCGGATATTGAGGTTGCGGACCCGACCGAGTTTGAACGCTCGCGCGGAATTGACCCGCAGCTGCAGCGCGCCATCGAACTCATCAAAAGCGGCGAGCTGCAAAAGATGCTGCCGTCCAGCCAAAAGATCGAGCAAGTGCCGTCAGCCGAAACAGGATTGCTTCAAGATCTCTTTAACCGGTTCGCGCTGAACTGGTTCACGCCGCGCTTGCCCGCATAACGTTTTCGAGTTGAGGAATTTCTCTGCTACAATCATGCGCCGCCCCGCCAAGCCATAGTTTGGCGAATGGGGCGGCGCAATTCTTTTTTTTACACGACGAACATGGCTGACGAATTCAAGGTTCTCGCAACCAATCGCAAAGCATATCACGATTACTTTGTCGAAGAAGCATACGAGGCAGGCATTGCGCTCACCGGCACGGAAATCAAATCCGTGCGCGCGGGCGCGGTGAATTTGCGCGACGCGTACGCGACGGTTCGCGAGGGTGAATTGCTGCTGCACAATGTTCACATCTCGCCGTACGAACAGGGCAATCGTTTTAATGTGGACCCGTACCGCACGCGCAAATTATTGATGCACCGCAAAGAAATCAATCGCCTGATGGGACGCGTCAAAGAAAAAGGTTTGACGCTTGTGCCTTTGAAAATGTACTTGAAAAAAAATCGCGCCAAAGTTGAAATCGCGCTCGTCAAAGGCAAACGCGAATACGACAAACGCGAATCCATTTCCAAACGCGATGCCAACCGCGAGATAGAGCGCGCAATCAAGGAACGTTCGTAGGGGCGGCGCCTTGTGCCTGCCCTATTGTGATTTATGAATCCAAACTTTGTCCCCCCCGTCAACCCACAACAAATCGCTTCCCCCAGCCGCGACATTTACGCGGCGATGGGTCAAGAAAATATCTCGCGCATGATTGACGATTTCTATATGGAACTGGAAAAATCGCCCATCCGCGAAATGTTTCCGCGCGATATGCGCGCGTCGGCGGAAAAATCTGCCGCGTTCTTTATTGGCCTGCTCGGCGGTCCGCCGCTGTATCATCAACGTTACGGCAATCCGATGATGCGCGCGCGCCACCTCCCCTTCCCCATCAATCAAGGCGCGCGTGATGAATGGCTTGCGTGTTTTGAACGCGTGCTGGAACACGCGACGGAACGCTACAAATTTCCTGCCGAACATCTGGAGGGCTTTCGAAAATTCTTGCACGGATTTTCGCTGTGGATGATGAATTGTTAGCCCCATAATTTTTGCGCGCGGGTAATTTGAGTGTTTCCGTACCCAAGCCGCAAGTCACAGACAATTCGCGCCCGTTCTCGCCGTATTGGACTTTGATTTCCAAATTCACCAGTCGAAATAGAGCGCGTTTCTCCTCGTATGTTGGTTTGCCCGCAAGTCTCGCACGAATCACACGCGCTGTTTCACGAATCGTCTCGATTTCAGCGTCGCCAAGTTCGCGCTTCCCAAGATGTGCGTCCAGTGTGTCGAGCATTGCTACCAGCGAGTCTCGCTCATTGCCGATTCTATCAATCTCCTTTTTGATTGCTGCACGCGCGGATTCACTCTCGAATTCTCGCAAGTCTGTTGTAAGCTGTTCGATTTGTTTATCCGCGCGCCTTATCAAATTCTCCGTTGTCTCGCGACGTTCGCGCATTTTCTTTAACTCGTTTTCCCGGTTGGCAACGAATTCGTGAATGCCCTTTTCTAGTTTCGCCTCATCAGTCAAGAGGTCAACAAGCCAATTCCAGATAAGCGGCTCAAGCACCTCGACATTAATCATGCCCTCTTTGCAGTCGTGCCAGAGCCGTCCTTCTGCACGCGTTTGACATGTGTAGTAGTGATACTCGTACCTTCGGATTTTGCGTTTAATCTTGAAGCTACGCATCTTTAATCCTGACAGTCCTTTCCCACAGCGGCATCTTGCAAACCCACTAAAGAGGTATGGATATTGCCGATTGTTGGGATGCAAGCGCGAATTGTGGTCAAGCATGGCTTGGACTTCGCCCCAAGTTTCCTCGTCAAGGATTGCCAGATGGGGAAAATGAAGAACGCTCCCGTAAGAGGTAAAGATGCCAAGAAGTTGTTTGCCTCGTAACAAAGGGCGCAATGTACCTGTGCGCCAACCCCGCGCGCCGTATGCCGTTGGCACACCTTCATTGTTCAAGAGATTTATGATTGTCGTAATACCCATTGGCTGATAGCCATTGCGCCCCAACACCATATCCACGATGCGGCGCACTGTTGCAGCTTGCATTTCATCTCTTTCTAACCGCGCGTCCGCGCCTTTTCCAACTTGGCGAAATCCATAAGGGGGACGCCCCGCCCCTACCCACTTTCCCGCTTTGGCTTTAGCAATCTTGCCGCGACGCGTTCGCTCTCTGATTTTCTCACGCTCAAATTCTGCAATTACTCCCTCGACGTTTTCCAACAAGCGGCTTTCTGCGGTGTCCTCTGACTTTCCGCGATTCGCGTAATGAAGTTCAATCCCTGCGCGGTTGAACTCGTCGCGCAGAATGAGCAAGTGTGCCAAGTTTCGGCTAAGGCGGTCAGCCGCATATATGATTATCGCATCCGCCTCTTTGCGTTCAATCATCTCACGCAAAATGTCTAGCGCAGGTCGGTCTAACTTCGCGCCGCTATAATCGTCTTGGAGTTCGCGCACAATCTTCATCCCTTTCTCGCGCGCGTATTTTTGCATCGCCTCAATTTGAGTTGGCAGACTATAACCCTTTTCAGCTTGGTCATCCGTACTTACTCTTGCATAAATGACAGCCCGTTTCATGTTTTCCTCTTTTTCGATTTTGACGCGCGGCGCATCCTTGCGAACACGCCGCGCGTTTGTTTTTTTCTAGCGTTGTGTCTCGCAGCGCGCATGAATGATGATGGAATATCTACCGTGTTCCGCATCCGGCGCGCTTGTGTGTTTCGTCCATGCGTCGCCGTTGCGAATCGGTTTTTGACATTTCAAACAAACTTTCGGATTGCCCGCGACAATGCCGCGCCCATAGGTTGTAATTGCGCCAAGTGCGAGTACATCGTTCGTGAGTTGTTTTGTCGGTTTCGATTTGAGTTGCCGTAACATTTTTGTTTGAGAGTTTGCGGGAACGGTGTTAAAATTGTTTTTGTTGCCGCAAACTCTTTGCGGTCAATCTATCGGCGTTCAGGTTCTTTGCGGAATGGGAACGCCGATTTTATTTTTCGTTTTTCGCGCTTACTCGCACTCGGCGCGGTTGTCTCTGGCTTGCTTGGATTCGCGTTTTTCTGACCATCGGTTGTAATCGGTTCACGGCATGGGCAGCCCCCTTTTGTTCTGCGCGTCGTGTTGCTCGGCGAACGCGAGAATTTTCGCCGCCGTGTAATAAACCATGTGCGCGCAGAAACGATTTACGCGGTATTCGTCGCACGCGCAGCGCAGCGCGGTTGGCGTCACGACTTGGATTGTTTCCGCAGAAACGTTCGGGGTGTCGGTCTTGGTGTGGGTGACTGTGGCTATCATGTTTTTTCTCTTTCGATTCAATGAAACGAGCAAGACATAGCGCGAGTGCGTGATGCAATCTTTTAGATTGCTACTCGGCTACACCTTGCTCGTGGGAAACAAAAAAACTCTATCGCGTGATAGAGTTTTGGTATAATGCTATTCAGCCCGTCAGATGTCACGCACATCTGGGGGTTAGCCGCGTGTAGGTGGTCGCAACACTTACGCGCGGTGTTTTTATGTTTTGAAAATACCTATCGTAACGATAGGTATTATAATTGAGTTTTTGGAAATGTCAATCTTTTTTTTTCGCCCCCATACGCTTATCACTTGACTTTTCCGCCCTTCGCACATAAGCCATTAAATTTTTTCGGCTAACTTGCCAATCGCGCCCCCACTTTTGCGCCTCAATCTTGCCTGTGCGTATCAATTCGCGAAGGTAAATCGGATTATAGCCAGTGATTGCGACTGCCTCTTTCGTGGTAATCCACTCCTCTTGTTTTGCCATTGTCCGCGCTCCTCAAAATGTTTTACCGTTGGCGCATTATAACGCTACGCCGCGCGTCCGTGCAATGCTCTGTCATTCAGTTGTCAAAGTGCATAGTGCCGCTTGTCACTTTTTTCATCGGCGCGCGGTTTGGAGTGTTTTTTTGAATTGTGCTACGAGGTCGGGGCTGCTGCGTCGAAACATCGAAAGGGACATTAGTCCTGCGGCACATTCCAAGTTCGCGCGGCTCGAAAGGTCAAGGTATTGTCGCGCGCGCTGGCGATACGTTTTCCACCTCTGCCATTTCGGTTTGTAAATCGTGGCGTCACCCTGTCGAATAATTAGCCAACGTTCCGCGATGCGCTGCGCTCTGCCGTTGAACGTCCACCATTTCATCGCGCGCTCTTGCCTCTGTACATAAGTTAAATCGTAGCAATGGCGACAATACCAATACCCCGCGCTCGGAAAATTAGGTAAAAAGATTTTCCCCACACGCCTACGGCAGCGCGGACAAATAAACCATCGGCGTTTCCCTCCAAAATGGCACGATGTATAGTCAAATGCGATGGTCTGCGCGCGGCGCGTTCCATGATGGCAATACAACAAGTGCGCCTCGTCACCATCCACGAAATAACCTATCTCGAAAGTTTTGTCGGGATGTCCCATTAGCGCGCGTTGGTAATAGCCGCTTGGCGTGAGCGAATGGCACACCTCTACGGTGTTGTGTTCGCGTCCGTGTCGTGCGCCGCCTCTGCCGCCGAATCGTCCCATGCTGCTCCGAAAAATTTGCTAACAGTCCGAAAGTTAGCCAAATGATTTATGACATACAGGAGCTTTCCAAAGAACAGGAAACCTACAAGAGATGGCTAAGTCTCTCCTGATATGACACAGGTTGTCTCACTCGCGTTGACTTGAAAATCTCGATTTGCGTTCGTGTTCATGGCGTTGACGCAATTTCTCCCCCTCGCCCAGCGTTCCAAATTGCTCGGCTACTCGGTCTAAATTCACGTCACGGCGCGCAATCCACTTTTCACCCTTACGCTCAACCATTTCAACAGAAAACATTACCGATAATGTTTTTCGCACCTTTTTGATACCGCGCCCCGTTCGCTCGGCGACGGTTTCGGCGTCGTATGCTTCGCCGTCTTGCAAGAGTAACCAAATTTGCAGTCCCGCGTTGCCTATACCGTTGCGCTTTCCTCTCCCTCGCCGCGATGCGACGGTACGAAAGGCATCGTGCGAGATGTTACACTCACTCTTTTCTTTTCTAGGTGAGTGAGTTAAGTTCTCACGCTCACTTTGGGGTAAGGGGAGCAAACGCCATTGAATCGCCCGCGATGGAATGTGTGCGTCATAGTTTGTTTTGCGTTCAATTACACCTAATCGTATGAGCCGTTTGTTTGCGTGACTTGCGGTGCGTGGTTGACTGAATCCCGCACGTTCGCACAATTCACGCGCGGAAAGGTGATATGCGTCTCGCGCACACGCGGTCACAACGTCACAATGCGCGAGTGTAGCAGCCAAGTCATTCGCGCCGCTTTGACCTTTCCACGCTCGCGCGATTGCCCATGTGCGCCGCTCGTCGGCAAGTTCACGCGCTTTCTTTGCACTTTGGGTGTCGCGGGTCGCGACGAATCGCCGCGCGTTTTGGTACGACTTGGCAAGGTCGGCGCGGGCGCGCTTGGGATTTGTGCGATGCACTTGGGCGAAATACGTTTCGGCGTCAGCGTGGGTTAGGAATGTCTCATAGACTTTTTCAAACGCGGTCCCAGCATTGGCGAAACTTGTCAGTGCAGCCATATCACGATGCGCGGGATTGCTGCCATAATCGCGGTTGACGTTGCCGCGCAAAACGGCAAGCGCATTGCGCGGGATGCGCTCGGATACCTGACGCGTCAACGTTTCGGCGTCATGTCGCGTTTGCCTTTCAAGTGCGCGACGTTCCAAGTCGCGCATCAACCAATCGGGCGCATCGGCAATCCGCATGCAGTCAGGATGCGCCGAAAGGTCAAACTCGTAACGCCGCCCGCTCGCATGCAACGAACGCGGCGCAACAATGTAGTGTCCTTCGCCCCACACCTCGACGCCGGGCGCAAGTTTCGCGCTCGCGATGGTGACGCTGCGCGGTGTGGCAAACCAAAAATGCTCGCCCCCTCCGCCCGAAAGCATCGTCACTGTTTCGGGCAACTTTCCGTATTTTTCAATCAACGCGTCAAGCGATTCGCGTCCGCCGTTGCGCTGGTCATACTCGAATGAGAAAAAACCACTCCGCGCGCCCGTTGCAATGCCAACGTTTGCGTTAGGGAACAGGTCAAACCATTCTCGAATCATGTTTTCATCGCGTGATGCGTCCTTGTATCCGTGTTCGGTGCGCGGATGTTTGCCGATTTGCTTGCCGCACGCGCGCCCGCATGTGCATTTGCCGTGTATTGCGGTGTGCAAAGGCAACACATACCAACCGCGCGCGGCATACGCAAGGGCATCGCCCAAGAGCGATTCAAGCGCGGTTTGTCCGCTCGACATTCTTGCCCTCTTGCGTCTCGTTTTCCTTGCTCAACGCGTCAGCGTCGTGGGATTCGCTCGATTCCCTCGAATTGTCGTCGTTACCCCAAGTAAGAATTAGAGCGTAAACGCGCGCGAGCAAAGCTGCTTCGGGGTCAGTGACGCGTGCTAAATTTCTCTGTTTTCCACTAGGTGTCAGCATTGTTAAGCTCATTGCGCGACGCGATGTCAGTTTGACGCTTCGGTTGCGCTGTTTCAGTAGTGAGATAGCCCGCGTTTTCAAGGGCGCGTCGAATCAGTAATGCCGCTTGTGCGCGCGGGTCGCGTCTCTCACTCATTGACATCTGCACAAGCGCATCGCGTTCGTCCTCGCGCAATGAAACGCGCAGCGGGAAATAAAAAACTGAAGCATTATTCATGCTTCAGTTTTACCATTTTGACGCGATGGAACAGCGATTAGAGCGCGACGAATCTACGACGAGTTTTTGTTCTTTAACTTTCGCCAGCCGCGAAAGGTGGATGCTGGCACATACGGCGTGCCTGTGGCGGGGTCACTGCCAAAATGTTTTAGCAACCAATCCACTTGGCGCGGACGTTCATCAGCATCAAGGGCGTCCCACGCGTCCATCGCTTGGATTTTTTCGCTTCTTGTTTCAGGGGGTTTGCCTTTGCCTTGCCATGTTTTTCCTGACAGGGAATGTTCCGGCGACGTTCCTTGCGCTTGCAAATCATTTGGTGTTGCTTTGCTCAAACCAATCTTTGGGCTACTGCGCGTCCAAAGTGGTTTTTCTTCTAACTCTTGCTTTGCCTGTTTAACAGCGGCTAATGTGGTATCAATAAATTGACGTGTGAGGGGATTATCGCTGCCCTCCCTTTGACTTGGAAAGGTCAAACTGCCGACATTCGGATATAGAAACATTCTTACGTCGCGCGCGCCTGAGTTAACAGGGGCGCGTCCCCAAAGTTCCCAAGTGTTTCGGTCACTTGTTTGGGTGAGTTCGTCATGTTCCCAAAATCCACGATGCACTTGCCATGCAAGCAGTTGTGCGGATTTGGAGATTGCTTCTTGATAATACTCGGCAAGTTTTACAAGGAAAGGGACTGTCCAACGAGCAATGATGCAAGCGTCCTTCACCTGCCCCATTTGAAGAAATAGGGCATCAAGCATTTCACGGTCAAAATTTGGATTGTAAATGCGGATTTCGACGCCAATACAAGGGATGTCGTTACAATAATTCGTCGCGCTAATCTTGACGCGTTCTCCATCGCCCCAATCGAAAGCAATGTGTGGCTCGCCCGAAAAATTCTCTAATGCTTTGACCGCGCTTGTGTCGTACCGACGCGCAAACACAACGGCGGCTCGGCTTGAATCGGACGCGACATCAAGCACACGATATTCATACCCTAATCGCGCGCAGACGGTATCAAGGGCGGCGCGGATGCCTCGCAATCCTTCTTCTTTGCGTTGTCGGTGATACTCTGGGTTTCGATTTTGTTCGCTAACCATGTTCGATAACAAAAAATTCGCCCGCGCAGTTGACACCACGCGGGCGAAAGGTTATGCTTGCTTTTGTCGGCGCGTGGTCTAACGCGTTGACCATGCCCTCTGCCGCTGGAACGGCGAGAGGGTATTTTTTATTCGCTGAGATTGTAGCACGCGCGTTCGACGCGCGCAAGGTTTCGCGCCTGATTCAAACGTCAAAGATTCTTTAGCAGTCCCGCGATACTATCAAACCAATACGCGCGATATTTGTCGTCGGCGAGATTCTTGTCCTTCGTGTAAAGCGCGAGACGCACGCGCACAGTCAGGTTATCACGGTGAAGCGGTTTCGGATTGTCGTTGCCATCGGTAAAGAGACGTTGATAGCCGTTGACCTTATGCTGGTACGCGCTTTGTGTCATTCCTTTTGGGTCAACAAAGAGAATGGTATAGTCATCGCCTTTTTGCATCCAGAAAACAAAGTCGGGATAGTATCCGCGCATCGCGTTTGCGATGGGGTCGTAATACGGAATGGAAATTTCATCGCGCGCTTCGTCAATCTTGCTGAATAGCCACCAATCGAATTGTTCAAATTTGCTGCCTTGTTCTTGGAGATAGCGGTCAAGGTCTTGAATGAATTTCACCTCGCTTGGTTCGCGGATAATGTGACGAATGTAATCGGCTTTGTCGGAGGGGTCGAGGATGACGGGCAAGTAATAATGATTGGCGAGATTCCAAATGTCAATCACTTTGCCGTCATGCTCGAAGTGTTCTTTGTCTCGAATCGCCCAAAGGCGGCGAGTGAATTCTTGGGGTGGGAGAATCCCGTATTGGGCATTGAGTTCCGCGACTTGGTTTCTCGCATTTTGCACGCGCGCAATTTGTCCGCGCAGTGCTTCAAGTTCGTTCAGGTCTTGGAGCAATACTTGAATGTGTTTGTAATGATTGATTTCATCGCCCAATGGTTCAAAGGATTCGTGTTCCTTTGGGATAATTTCGAGATGGTCGGTTAATTGGCGAATGAGCAGATTGAGATTTCCGAAACGGCGCGCGTTGTTTTCGGATTTCAAATAGCGGTCAGGTTCGGCGAGCGCGCAATGCAAATTTTTGATAGCGCGCGGCATGAGATTGTGATGCGCCCACAAGAGACGGTCATCCTGCAAATACGCGATGTATTGATTTAAGAGCGCGAGTTCTTGCGTTTCAATTTCAAACTTGGCGGGGTCAGTTTGGTCAATGACACGGTTCGCGGCATCGCGGTATTTGGGAACGAGTAACAGATGCGCGTCAATCGCGGCAATGTTCTGCGCCAACTCGATTTCATACGGCTTGCCTTCGCTTTGCGCTTGCTTCATCGTTTCGAGAACGGTTTGCAATGCTTGATATTTTGTGCCAAAGATGAAAAGCGATTCGAGTGCGTTGGCGTAGGGTTCAGCCGCTTGATACTGCGCGGATTCGATTTCGCCTGCGGTAAAGAGTGTGGACAAGCGGCGGCGTTTGTTGCGTAACGGTTCAATCCGCACGCCGCGCCCGGTGGACTGCAAAATGAATTTGCGCGCTTCTGTGCCTGTGCCAATGTTGATAAAGGTGATGACGTTCGGGCGCGGCGAATCCCATCCCTCGTAAAAGGAACGTGACCCCATGAGCAGATTGATAGTCGAATCATCGGCGTTCAATCGCTCGAAATACGTTTCGTCCTCAAATTCCTCGTTGATTTGAAATTCTGTCAGTTCTTGCTTGAGCCAATTTGTGATATCGCCAATTTTGATGAGTGCGAAAGGACTGTCGGCGGGTTTCAGTTTGAGCGCGAGTTCTTGACGATTCGAGGGGCGCGTATTGATTTCAATTTCGCCGTAAGCGTTGGAATTGAAAACGGCGGTCAAGAGGTCGGCGGGCGCGAGCGCGTTGAGCAAATTGGCATCGAGCGCAACGGGTTTGCCTTCAAACAAGTATTCGGGGCGGTCTGCGAGTTCTTGGCGCAGTTCGTCGCGCGCCTGTGTCCAAAGCGCGGCATCGGGTGCGGACCCGGCGAGTTTGGCGAGGACGCGGAAAAAGCGTTTGAGGTCGGCGTCCTCTGTGTTGACGGAATTGACGAGCGCGAGCAATAGCGGGCGATGATAGGTGAGTTGTCGCGCACCATTCGCGGCTACATCGTTCGCGCGCAGCGCGTCGTATTGCTTGCGAATCGTCGCGAGCAGCATTAAACCTTTGAGAACGATTTTTTCTTTTTCTGCGCCCGTGTAATCGTCCTTTGCTTTGAACGCGGTGTTTTCTTGTTGCAATACCGCGATGTGTTTGCCATAGCCGCCGGAGGTGAAACGCGCTAGATTGAAATCATACGCGGTGGTGAGAATATCGCGGGTGTCGGTAAAGGTCGCGGAAAAGTTGAATAGAAAACCGTTGCGCGCAAGGATGCTGTAAATGTGTTGGCGTTTGGAATCTTCTTTGTCGCCCTTGTGCGCCTCGTCGAGCAGAACGTACCAATTTCCGTTTTGCTCGTAATTGCGATAGTTAATTGTTTTTTCTTTTTGAACGTCGCTGATGTTGTCGGAACGATAATAAAAAACGGTCAGGTCACGCGCGCCAAAGAGGGACGACATGCCGCGCTTGACTTCCGGGTATTCGCGCAAGTCGCGCAAGTGGATGTACAGTTCACTGCCTGCTGCGTTGAATTCGGCAACGTGCGTGCGGAGTTGCTCTAGCAAATCTTCGCGAAAGGTGAGTACGAGAATGTCATGCGCGGGAATTTGTGAGAGCCGCGACAACTGCCAGAGCAATTCAATCAGTTTAACGAGGACAAGCGTTTTGCCGCTGCCCGTTGCCATCCAAAAACCGATGCGATTGATAAAGTTTTCGTAGGAAATTTTTTCGTCTTGGATACTGTAGTACTCTGCCAGAATCTTTACAATGTCGCGCTTGGCGTTTTTAATGGAAATGTCCGCGTCTTTTCCCAAATCGTGGGCGCGATACATTTCCCAAAACGCGCGCTTGCGCGCAGCGTTGATGCTACCCTCTTCATTGGGTGAAAATGGCGCGGGCGCGGAATAGTAATTCCACAGTGCTTTGAGCGCATTGAGCAGCGCGGCTTGCTGATAATCAAACAACTCCTTGCCGCGCGAAAATGCCGCGCGGTCAAGCGCAGACCACGCGGGCGGCAAATTGCTGTTGGGAATGTTATTGAGGATGTGTTCGAGGGTTTGCAACGATTACCACCAAATCAACGGCTTGATGAAATGCCAATCGGGATTATGGAGATTGGCGGTTGTGCCATCGGTAAATTCAACTGTGTCGGCAGTAATGCGCTTGATGGGTTTGCCTGTGACGCATGAGAGCGTTTCGGCAACGTCAATGTTTGGATAGAGTTTCGTCAATTCCACGTTGACGACATTTCCGTCTGCATTCAACTCTACCGCGTCGAGCATCTTCGTATCGCGCAAGAAAACATATTGACTGTATGGAGATTGCCCCACATTCAAGAGGGGCGCATCATCTTCGCCGTATTTGGTTTGGCGCAATGTGTCCTCGTATTGTTCAAGGTCAAAGTATTTGGCAAAATGGGAAATTCCTTTGCCCCCCTCTTGCGCGTGTCCGTCTTTCCATTTGTCGGAAAAGACAACTTTTTTCACGCGCGGCAAGATGACGGTGTTAAAGTGTTCGCCCACATCAATAAGAATATATTTTCGATTCTTGTTATCAAGACGATTGATATTTATGACAGCGTGAGCAGTTGTGCCACTGCCCGCGAAAAAGTCTAATACGAAATCTGACGCTTGCGCCCGACAAACTCTGATAGCTTCTTCTACAGCATATACAGATTTCGGAAATGAAAAGAGTTGTGAGACGCCAAAGAGTGAGCGTAATAGACTTGTGCCGTATGCAGTAGCGTTGAACAAAGAATTATCCCAATTTGTTTTTGGTAATACTCCATCATCTCCCAATCGGAATTTAACCTCAATCGTTAATTTGCCTTGTCTATTATTGCGAACGCGAAGGTCATCCAACCGCTTGCGGAGCGATTCTACGCCAAGTCTCCATGTATATTCTGTCCCGTCATCGGTTTTTGGATAAATGACCTGCTCGTTTTCTCTCGGTTCTTCTTCAAGTATCCAAGTCTCGATTTCCTTGTCCCAATCCATTTCGGGAATTCGCGCGCTATCAACTGCCACAAACAATGGATAATGTAGTCTTGGTCTCTCCTCACGAAAATCATTCTGCCCACCAGACCGAAGGAAATTTCGCCATTGGTAATTCCCCTTGTCATCTACTTGGTCGTACTGGGCAAGTTGTTCATCTGTTCGCGGGACAGTTCCGATTGACGCCTTCTCTGTTGCTCCAACAAAAATGGCGTATTCATTGGCAATTGAAAAGCCCTTTACAGTTGACCTGCCAGAAGGATTGTTCCTAATAGAAACTAGACCAAGTTGATTTTCTTGACCGTAGATTTGTTCCATCAGGGATTTGAGCGCGGCAAGTTCAACATGGTCAATCGTAATACAAAGAATACCATCTTTTTTTAGCAGGGCTTTTGCAAGAGCAAGGCGATTTTCGAGTAAGGTCATCCATGATGAATGTTTGTAGTTATTGGAATAGATTATTTCGGACGCATCGGTATTGTATGGCGGGTCAGTATAAATTGCCTGAACGCGTTGCGCGAATTTTGGTTGAATTGTTTTTAGTGCTTGATAGTTTTCGCTATGCACAAGCCAACCGTCGAGCGCGTCATCAAGATTGTCAAAGAGCGCAATGATTTCGAGTTCAAGGTCGGGGAAATGTTTAGTGTCGAGAGGCAGAAAACGATAGCGCGCGTATGGAGAGTCGCCCACAAAATTTTGTTGTTTGGGAAATTCGGGCGTCCAGTCCGCCTCAATCATGCCCAAGTCGCGCCATTCCGTAATTTGCGCCGCGATATTCGGATGCGCCCAAAGTTTTTCTACAAGCGCGGGCGCGCGGTCTAGCAGTTTGTCGAGCGTGATGATGTAATGGCTGTTGAGAACAAATTTCGGTTTGTTCCAAATCTTGACCAGTTCATCCTCGAATTGCGCGATGAAATCAATAATCTTGAATGCGATTTCTTCAAGCGTTTGTAGTTCGCGGATGCGCTTGGCATCCCAAATCGTCTTGCCGTCAAAGAGGTATTGATACATCCACAACTTGAATTGCTCGCGCAAAAAGGCGCGGGCATTCTTGTTGATGAAATAGTCCACTTCGCTTTGACGTTCAAAGATGCGGATGGCGCGGTCTAGGGTGTCGGCGTCCAAAGCGATGCCGTTTTCTTTCGCTGCCTTGAGGATGTCCTTTTCTTTGGTCTTGGTGTTGCCTTTGGCATAGGCGACGCTCAAAACAATCGCGCCATCGTTCACCGCTTGAAACTCGTAAATCAGTTCGCGCTTTTCGTTCGCCTTTTTATGTTCCACTTTGCTCGCGTCAAAGATAAATTTTTGTCCGTCCACATCAAGCGTCATGCTCTGAAAGAGCCGGTCAGTCTTGACGTAATAGAGCATGTGCGTTTTCCAAAACAAAATCACATCGCGGTCATCGGTATAGACCTGCTCGTAAATGCGCCGATGCAACGGCGTATAGCGAAAATAAATCGAGCCGCTTTCGGAAAAATAGCGATGGAAAAAATCATAGAGTTTGTCCAGCAATTCATCGCGGAATTCGGGGAACGGCGCGAGCGCAGCGTCAATGTCCTTTTGGAGTTGGGGAAAAACCCCTTGCTCGAAATAGCGCGCTTTAATTTTCATCAGGTTGATGTAACCTGATTCGCCTTATAGTGGACCCGTAAATTCAGACACGAAATTGGGTCAAAATAAGATATAAAATCGAACCATGCGAAAACGTCATTC
>CALMZO010000214.1 GCA_937870825.1 uncultured Chloroflexota bacterium
TGCGCGAAAAAGAGATGGAACAAATCGCGGAATTTATTTCCCAAGTACTTGTGGAAAAACGCGCGCCCGAAGATGTGGTGGAAGATGTGATTGAATTTCGCAGCGCGTATCAGACGCTGTATTACAATTTTGATGATGGGATGCCGCCAAAATAGAAAAACTCGGCAGGGATTCAATCCTTCCGAGTTTTCGTTACGAAATTTTGCGCTGCATCAAAATCAGTTTGCGAATGGCGTGGCTCAGGGATTTATCAAGTTTGCGGAGATAGGCGGCATCGGCTTGGTGCAAGGTAATTGTGTGGCGTTTCAGCTTGACGCGCTTTGTTTCACGCGACGCCAGAGTTGTTTTGCCATTGGCAGCAACACGCTTTTTCACGCGGCGCGTGGCGTTCGCGTTTTGCCCAAAAGGGTTTGGCTTGGATTTACGATAGTCGAAATCGTAATGCGGTTTCAACTCATAGTCGTCGAGTTCAGGAATGTATTCAGTCAGTCTCACGTTCTTCATAATTCTTGCGCTCCCCTCTGTCCGCTTTGCGCGCACTGATAATACGGATGGTACGCAGAAAACGCCAGACGAAAGAAACAATCAACAATCGTTTTCGATTCGAGTAGCCAAGTACTTTCCCGTCCGGCATAATGTGTAGATACGGAATCGCGAATATGACTATCGGTATGTGTTGACAAAATTTACAAACCCATCTCCAAATATTTGCCCCCTTTGCAGCGTTGACCAGCCAAGAACTGAAGTCATTATTTCCTCAGCACCACTTTGACTCCTATCAACAACATGAAGTGTAGTTCCTTGGGGGACAACGCTCAACAACTCTTTGATTATTTCATCATTGGCGCGATAGCCAATCATGTAAATCTCATCTGCCTGCCTCAGCCAATCTTTTCCTGAGCTGATTACTGAATTTGCGAAGGTGTCCACCGTATCATACTGTTTAGATGTTAGCGGCATGAATATCAGCGGATAACAATACCCTAAATTATCTATCAAATAACTCAAATTGCCCAGTCGCGGGCTGTCTGGAGGGTAGATTTCAACGCGGGCCATTTGGTGTTGCTCATCCTGAAACATATGCTCCTTCGCCAAGAGTAGCCTTTGAGCATACTCGAAGGAGTTGTTGCGAATGTCAGGATCCGAAATCCTTTTTGGGAGTATCCAGTTAATTGAGCCATGGGGTTTGATCAAACCGAATTTTTGGTAACTTGCTAGAGTGGTCAATGAAGTTTCAAAAACCCCCTGGACTGCGCGATCTAGCAAGGTATCATAGTTAAACGAAATCAACGCGAAGTTCTCATTGGCTTGGAGTAATTTTTTCAACAATGCTTGATATCCATGTGCGGGACGCGTGCCATTGGTAACATGAGTCAGGAGATTCCAAAGAAAAAACGCAATCCCTGCGAAGAATGCTTTTTCAGCAGCAACGTTTTTCGGTGACAATTGTGCAATGTTCTCCCATCGCTCTGTCAACCATTCTTCAAATCTACCTGACGCGGCTCCTTCTTGACACTGCTTAAACTGATCTGCGGTGAGAATCCCATCTGCATATGTTTGATAGCGGTTATCAAACAATTCATTTATCAATGGAGCAATACTTTCTGGACGAAGCGGTTCTAACAATTCTTGGGCACCCTTTGACGCACCCGCACCAAAAATGAAAGCCTTCATTAGTTGTTCCTTGTTGGCTGAAGTGAATAAAGTACACGCAAAAGCATCCCGGCGCTTTCAAAAGTGCTCGAATCCTAACTCGTGCGATTTGTCAAAGTGAAGGACAAATTATCTCCTTTGACTTTCTCTAATTCGTGCAAATTGCGCCAAGAGTCACGTTGTCCTGCTCGCGCCTAACAATTCAGCACTTCACGCATAATCATCACATCGTGCGGATGCGATTCGAACAAGCCCGCGTTTGTGATGCGGCGCAATCCCCTCAAAACTTTAGTCCTTGCGCTTCCTCGCGCAAGCGGCGTATCTCATCCTCCGACTCTTGTTTCTGTTGTGCTTTGAGCGCCAACTCGGTTGCGATTTTTTCCTTTGCCGCGTCGTACTTATGATTCACTTCGGCAACCAATTCTTTTTGCAAGTCCAACTGCTGCTGCTTGTTATCCTCCGCGCTCATTTCGACAAGAATTGTATCGTCCAAAATGGTAGAGCGACGACGCACACTGCCCGTCGCGGCAGTCTTGACGGTTTGTTCGTACAACAACTTCCAATCGTACTCGGGCAATTCCGACAGCCGAAAACTGTAGCGGAACAATTTCGTATTGGGAATGGGGTCAACACTATTTCCGTTCATGCCGACAATTTGAATGTTTGATGCCATCCTAACCTCCGTAAATCAAGTGACCAAGACGCGAGAACCATTATCGCATGTAATGGACTTGGGCAAAAGATTCGTTTGATAAAAAAAAACCGTTCATCTCGCTGATGAACGGACTTGTATTTCATCTACGCCGCGATTCGTCATTCGGCGCGCATTCTATTCAAAATTACGCGGAACGCGACTGATAGTTCGGCGCCTCGCGCGTAATCGTCACATCGTGCGGATGCGATTCGACAAGCCCTGCGTTTCCGATGCACAGGAATTCTTTAACGCGCCGCGTTCACTCCTCTCAAACCGCTCTTGCGTTGACCATTCAATCTCTTTGGCTTGGCGCGATTCTTTGCCACAAGCGGACGAACCACATCCCACACCGCATCGGGATGCTTGGAAGCGACTTGCAACAAAACGCGTGCGGCACCTTTCGGCGTCCTGCGTCCTTGTTCCCAATTTTGCAATGTAGCCGCGCTAATTCCCATGAGCGCGGCGAATTGACCTTGTGAAAGTCCGTAGTTTTCGCGGATGCGTTTAATGTCCGTGTTGCGAATGACGAATGTGCGCGACGGTGGCGCTTGACCTCGCAGAATTGCTCCGCCTTCGCGGACACTGGCGACGAGTTCTTGAAACATTTCATCTTTCATGGATACTGCTCCTCAATCAGCTTGCGTAGAGCATTGAGTTGGGCGCGTGAAAGGTCATCGCGCTGATTTTTGGGATACATAAACAACAGCAAAAGTTGTTTTTGTTTCACTGCCCAATAATAAATTACCCGAACCCCGCCGCGCTTGCCCTTGCCTCTAATTCCCCAGCGCACCTTTCGCAAACCACCACTCCCAACAATCACCGAACCGATTTCGGGACGCTCCGCTAAAAGTTCCTGTAGATCTCGATACTCCTCATCGGAAAGTAACGCAAGAACTTGGCGCGTAAAAAAGGACGTTTCGATGATAACCATTTTGATTGCGTAGCGCGCGGTTGTGCAGTCACTATACGCCATTGGCGTATAGTTGTCAATTCGCTCCTCGAGCGAGTTGTTTTACACCGCCCGCGACTGATAGTTCGGCGCTTCGCGCGTAATCGTCACATCGTGCGGATGCGATTCGACAAGCCCTGCGTTCGTGATGCGACGCAGTTTTGTTCTCATGCGCAAATCTTTAAGGTGCATAGCGCCCGCATAACCCATCCCTGAACGCAAACCGCCGACGAGTTGGTAAATGTAATCGTGCGCGGTGCCGCGATACGGGACCATTCCTTCAATGCCTTCGGGGACAAGTTTCCCCGAACCATTTTGTCCCGACGCGTAACGGTCTGCGGCGAAACGATTCGACATTGCGCCCATTGAACCCATGCCGCGATACATTTTGAATTGACGCCCTTCGTACAAAACCAATTCGCCCGGCGATTCTTCCAAACCTGCGAGCAAACTGCCGAGCATCACCGCGTCCGCGCCCGCCACAATCGCTTTCACAATATCGCCGCTGTATTTGACGCCGCCATCCGCAATAATTGTCGCGCCGCGTTTGTGCGCCGCGCGCGCGCATTCCCAAATCGCAGTCATCTGCGGCATCCCCGCGCCCGAAATCACGCGCGTCGTGCAAATCGAACCCGCGCCGACGCCCACTTTTAAAACATCCGCGCCCGCGTCAAGCAAAAGATTCACGCCTTCTTCCGTCACCACATTTCCCGCAATCACTTGCGCGCCGCGCCAATTTTGTTTGATGCGTTTGATGGCATTCACCACGCCCGCCGAATGCCCGTGCGCGGTGTCCACGACAAGCACATCAACGCCTTTTTCGAGCAGCAACTCGACGCGCGTTTCCAAATCCGCGCCGACGCCCACCGCCGCGCCCGCGAGCAGCCGTCCGCGCGAATCAACAGCCGCGTGCGGATAATCGCGTTTCTTTTGAATATCCTTGACCGTGATGAGTCCCTTCAACACCCCCCCCTCATCCACGAGCGGCAATTTTTCGATGCGATATTTTTGTAAAATCGTTTTCGCTTCGTCGAGCGTTGTGCCGACGTGACTCGTCACCAAATTTTCGCGCGTCATGAAATCGCTGACGGGACGCGACAAATCGGACGGCTCGACAAAACGCGTATCGCGATTTGTGAGAATACCGACGAGTTTATTTCCATTTTCTGTAATCGGCACGCCGCTGATGCGATAACGCGCCATCAACGCTTCCGCATCGCGCAGCGTCGCGTCAGGCGCAAGCGTAATCGGGTCCACAATCATTCCCGATTCGGAACGCTTCACTTTTTCCACTTCGTCCGCTTGGGCTTCGGGCGAGAGATTGCGATGCAAAATTCCGAGTCCGCCTTCGCGCGCCAACGCAATCGCCATGCGCGCTTCCGTCACCGTATCCATCGCGGCGGACAATAACGGAATGTTCAAACACAATGTATCCGTCAAACGCGTTTGCGTATTTGTTTGGTCGGGCAGCACTTCGGTATAGCCCGGCACAATCAGCAAATCGTCGAACGTCAACGCGTCGAGTTGTTGAAAAATTTCGTCGTTCATGTTGGAGAGTAGTTTGTTATTAGTCGTTAGTCGTTAGCGCATGACTAATGACTAACGACTAACGACTAACAACTAATGTCGAAAATGCCTCACGCCCGTCACCACCATCGCGATATTGTTTGCGTCCGCGACGGCGAGCGAATCCGCGTCGCGCACACTGCCGCCCGGATGTACGATAGCGGTGATGCCTGCGTCTGCTGCGAGTTGTACCGAATCGGGAAATGGAAAAAACGCGTCGCTTGCGAGCACCGCGCCGCGCGACTTTTCACCTGCGCGTTCCGCTGCAATGCGAACGCAATCCACGCGATTCGGCTGTCCGCCGCCGATGCCGACAGTGGCGACACCATTTTCAAAACTGCGCGCGAAAACAATCGCGTTTGATTTGACGTGTTGACATGCTTTCCATGCGAATTTCAACGCGCGCAATTCCTCGTCACTCGGCGCGCGTTTGGAAATCACTTTCCATTCCGTTTCGGACGGGTCGCCAAAATCAACATCTTGTTTCAAAATCCCGCGCGTAATCGTTCGCAATTCATAACACGGCTCGATTTCCAAATCGGGCATTTCAACCAGGCGCAAATTTTTTCGCTTCGCCAAAATTTCGCGCGCCTCTGCTGTGAACGCGGGCGCGGCAATACATTCCACAAACAATTCGCCCAACGCGTTCGCGGTTTCCGCATCAAACGCGCGATTCGCCGCAATCACACCGCCGAACGCCGAAATCGGGTCCGACGCGCGCGCATGTTCAAACGCAGACGCAAGTTTCCCTCTCCGCGTAGGAGAAGAATTAGGGGTGAGGTTTGTCGCGCTCGCCATTCCACACGGCGAAAGATGTTTCACAATCACAATGCTCGGTTCCGCGAAACTGACCACTGCTCGCCACGCCGCGTCGAGGTCAAGCAAATTGTTGTACGACAATTCCTTGCCCTGCAAGACGCGTCCGCCCAATGCGCCGCCGTTTTGTGTGAATGAATACAACGTCGCGCGCTGGTGCGGGTTTTCGCCGTAACGCAATGTCTGTACGGGATACGCCCTGATTTGTAGGGGCGAGCCCTTGTGGTCGCCCTGTGCGGCGAGGTCGCCCTGTGCGGCGAGGTCGCCCTGTGCGGCGAGGTCGCCCGCGTAAGGGCGGGGATGAACCTCCGCCCCTACGTTGGACAAATAATCTAGAATCGCGGTGTCGTATTGACTCGTCAACGCGAAACCTTTCACCGCCAAATGTTTTCGCGTCGTTTCTTTCACCCCCCCCTCGCGCAGTTCCTGCAAAACATTTTCGTAATCGTTCGGGTCACACACCAGCGTCACGCGTTGAAAATTTTTCGCCGCCGCGCGAATGAGCGTCACGCCGCCAATGTCAATGTTTTCAATCGCGTCGTCGAGTGTGGCATTTTCGCGCGCAATCGTTTCCTCGAACGGGTACAAATTCACCGCCACCAAATCAATATAATCCCAATTCAACTGTTGCAATTCTTCAAGGTCATGTTCCGTGCTGCGCGCGAGCAAACCGCCGTGAATCGCGGGATGCAATGTTTTTACGCGTCCGCCGAGAATTTCTGGTGACTGTGTATATTCCGCGACGTCCGTAACAGGAATCGCGTTCTCGCGCAGTGCGCGCGCCGTGCCGCCGGATGCAATGAGCGTCCAGCCCAATTCGCGCAATCCGCGCGCAAAGGGAATGAGCTCTGTTTTGTCGTGAACCGATAAAATTGCTTTAGGCATTGACGTCCACCTCAAAGAATTGTTGTAGTGTGCTGACCAACAAACGATGTTCCACTCGATGCACGCGCGCTTCCAAACTTTCGAGCGTGTCATTTTTTTCAATCGGCACAATTTCTTGCGCGAGCACGGGACCATTGTCCACGCCTTCGTCGGGAACGAGATGCACCATGACGCCCGTGTATGAAATCTCGCCGCGTTGAAAAGATTCATACGCGCGTTCAATCGCATGTGTACCGGGGAATGTGCCGGACAGCGCCGGATGCAAATTGATGACGCGATTCGGAAATGTATCCAGAAACGCGGATGACAAAATTCGCATCCAACCTGCGAGGATTACAAAATCGGGTTCATATTGTGAAACAAGTTCCGCGAGTTCCGCATCATACGCGCGGCGTTCTTGTGAGTGAATTTTTGCTTTCCAAATCGCGTGAACATTCGCACGTCGCGCCCGCGTCAACCCGAACGCATCCGCTTTGTTGGAAATCACGGCGACGACGCGCGCATTCAGTTCTCCGCGTTCGCACGCGTCGAGAATCGCTTGCAGGTTTGAACCGTTGCCGGAAATGAGGATGACGAGACGTTTCATTTTAGAGATTGGAGACTGCCCACTGATACCTGATGACTGATAACCGATTACTCGCCACTGATGACCAATCTCCGGTCTCCAGTCTCCAATTCCCCCATCACAAATGATTCTTCATTCAGACTATTTTGAAATTCGCGCGCATCCTCTTTCGCCACAAGCGCAATCATGCCGATGCCCATATTAAACACACGAAACATTTCTTGTGTCGGAATATCACCGCGCTGTTGAATCAAATGAAACAACGGAGGAATTTGCCATGTGTTGAGATGAACGTTCGCCGCGATATTCTCGGGCAACACGCGCGGAAGATTTTCGATGATGCCGCCGCCCGTAATGTGCGCGAGCGCTTTGATGGGCGATGGCTGCGCGAGACATTTTTCCAACACGCGCAAGTACGAGCGATGCGGCGCGAGCAAGGCATCGCGTAGGGGCAATCCCTTGTGGTTGCCCTCTTCCGCCAATTCGGGAAAAATTGTTTTCAACGGAACATCTTGAAAAATTTTTCGAATCAACGAATACCCGTTCGTATGCGCGCCCGACGATTTCAAGCCAATCAATACATCGCCCGCGCGCAAATCATTTTTCGGCAAAACATTTTCGCGCTCGACAATTCCCACAATCGTTCCCGCCACATCAAATTCATTTTCCAAATACACGCCGGGCATTTCCGCCGTTTCGCCGCCGAGCAACGCGATGTCTGCCTCACGACACGCGTCCGCCATGCTCGTCACAATCGCCGCGACGTTTTCGGGAATCAATTTGGAACTCGCGATGTAATCGAGAAAAAATAACGGACGCGCGCCTTGCGCCAAAATATCGTTGATGCAGTGATTTACTAAATCGCGTCCGATGTTTTCAAAACGGTTCACTTGCGCGGCGATTTTCACTTTGGTTCCCACGCCGTCGGTTGACGCGACGAGAACGGGCGCGCGCATGTTTTTCAATTCGCCTGCGTCAAACAATCCGCCAAACGCGCCGATGCCCGCGACGACCTTTTTGTTGTACGTCGCGCGCACGGCATCGCGCATCAATTCCACCGCGCGATTCCCCGCATCAATGTTCACGCCGCTGTCGGAATATACTGACATAAAAGGAACCTCACCCCAGCCCTCTCCCTATCAAGGTGAGGGCTGGGATGAGGTTCCCCTCCTTGATAAGGAGGGGTTAGGGGAGGTCAATGGTCTCGCACCAATATCTCTACGATACTGCATTCCTTCAAAACGAATCGGACGAATCGCCGTGTAGGCGGTGTCCAGCGCATCGCCTAAATTTTTTCCAACGCCCGTCACGCACAACACGCGTCCGCCGTTCGTCACTGCTTGCCCGTTCTGCAATTTCGTTCCCGCGTGAAAAATGATTGCGTTGCGATTTTGCATCGCGTCGAGTCCGTGAATCGGAAGCTCTGTCGCGTATTTGTTCGGATAACCGCCCGACGCCAACACAACACACGCCGCCGCGCCGCGTTTCCATTTCACGTCGCACCGCGCGAGGGTTCCATTCACACACGCTTCGAACACATCGAGCAAATCACTTTCCAGCAGCGGCAGAATCACTTGTGCTTCGGGGTCACCGAACCGACAATTGAATTCCAACACCCGCGCGCCGTCGCGCGTCAGCATCAAACCCGCGTACAACACGCCGACAAACATTCTTCCTTCCGCGCGCAAGCCATCAAGCGTCGGCTGCAAAATCTCGCGCGTGATTTCGTCTAAAAAATGTTCGGGAACATTCACGGGCGCATACGCTCCCATCCCGCCGGTATTCGGTCCCAAATCCCCGTCAAGCAATCGTTTGTGGTCTTGCGCCGGCGGCATCGCTTTCACTGTAACTCCGTCACTAAACGCGAGAACGGAAACCTCTTTACCCTGCAAACGTTCTTCAATCACTACTGTATCACCCGCCGCGCCGAATTCATGTTCGAGCATGATGTGACGCAGCGCGTCACGCGCAGCATCGAACGTTTCAGGCAGAATGACGCCTTTTCCCGCCGCCAGTCCCGACGCTTTGATTACAATCGGATACGGGACCGTTTCAACATGACGCAGCGCGTCATCAAAATTTGTGAACGTCTCATAACGCGCCGTCGGAATGTTGTGCCGCTTCATAAAATCTTTGGCGAACGCTTTCGACGATTCGATTTCCGCCGCGTTTTGATTCGGACCCAAGACGCGAATGTTTTGCGCGCGCAGTTTGTCCGCAAGTCCATCCGCGAGCGGCGCTTCGGGTCCAATCACCACAAAATCAATGTTTTCAGCGCGCGCGAATTGTTTCAGCCGCGCGTGGTCATCATTCGCAATCGTAATGTTTTGCGCGAGGCGCGCCGTTCCCGCGTTACCAGAGGCAACAAATAATTTTTCCACGCGCGGCGACTGTTTCAATTTCCACGCGATTGCATGTTCACGCGCACCGGAGCCGATGATGAGTACGTTCATTGTTTTTTACTGATTACTGTTCACCGATAACTGATTACTGCCGCTATCCCGCCAACGCCTTTTCAAACCCCGTTTTCACATGCGTCCTGTCAATTTCCAACGGATACACACCCGTAAAACACGCGTTGCAATATCCTTCGCGGCGCCCCACTGCGCGCATCATGCCCTCGACGGACAAAAAATGTAACGAGTCCGCGCCGATGTAATCGCAAATTTCTTGAACGGTGTGTTTGTGCGCGATGAGATTGTCGTACGTTCCCATGTCAACGCCCATGTAACACGGATGCGCGATGGGCGGACAAGTAATGCACACATGCACTTCACGCGCGCCCGCGTTGCGTAACAGTTTTACGAGCGGACCCGATGTATTACCGCGCACAATGCTGTCGTCAATCATGATGACGCGTTTGCCGCGCAAATTTTCTTCGAGCGCGTTAAATTTCAATGCCACGCCTTGTTTGCGTAATGAATCGGTGGGCTGAATGAACGTGCGCGCGATGTAACGATTTTTTGTGAAACCTTCATTGTACGGAATGTTCGACGCGCGCGCGTAACCAATCGCGGCGGGCATGGACGAATCAGGAACGGGGACAACCACATCCGCTTGAATCGGCGCTTCACGCGCGAGTTCTTCGCCGAGACGTTGACGCACGTTGTGAACGCGTTGCCCATCCCAAAACGAATCGGGACGCGAAAAATAAATGTGTTCAAAAATACAGCGCGCAAGTTGCGGCATCGGCGGCAGTCCTTGCCGAAAACGCAAAACGGTGTTGCTCAACGTGACGATTTCGCCGGGTTTCACTTCACGAATTTCATCACAGCCCAACGTTTTCAACGCGCCCGTTTCTGACGCCGCCGCGTGTCCGCCGCTCGGCAAACGCCCAACACTCAGCGGACGAAAACCCCATGGGTCACGCACCGCGAACACTTGGTCACGTGTGAGAATCACGAGCGAATATGCGCCATGCCATTGTGACATCGTGTTGGCAATGCGTTCTTCCCACGTATCACCTTCCGCGCCTGCCAGCATCATCGTCATCACTTCGCTGTCCGACGACGACGACAAACCGACGCCGCGCTGCAAAACGTTTTGACGCAACTCGGACGCGTTCACCAAATTGCCATTGTGCGCGACGGCGAGCGGACCGTGAAATGTTTCCACCATGAACGGACCCGCGTTGCGGCGATGCGATGAACCTGTTGTGGAATAACGCGTGTGTCCAATCGCGTAATGTCCTTCAAGATGTGAAAGATTTTCCGAATTGAAAACTTGTGCGACGAGACCGACATCCTTGTGCAAACGCATCGTGTTATCGTCCGAAACGGCGATGCCTGCTGCTTCTTGCCCGCGATGTTGCAACGCATACAGCCCGAAAAAAATCATGCGCGCAACATCCTCATTCGGGGCAAACACCCCAATCACGCCACATTCTTCGTTTGGTTTATCGCGCATAATTTAGTAACCGCGAAGCGACGCAAAGGAAAACATTTGTTTCGCGCCGATTCACGCAGATTTGCGGTGAATCATTTCCAGCACTTGAGCGAGTTTCATCTCGCGCGTTTTCTCATCACTCGCCACAATCGTCACATGCCCCAACTTGCGCCCGGCGCGCGGGGCTTTGTCGTACAAATGAACGTGCGCGTCGGCAATTTGCAGCAGCGCGTTCCCATCAGGCAATTCCCCAATCAAATTCACCATCGCACTGCACCCGCGCGCGTGTGCGGAACCGAACGGCAAATTCAGCATTGCGCGCGCGTGATTTTCAAATTGGCTCGTCGCTGCGCCTTCGATTGTCCAATGTCCCGAATTGTGTACGCGCGGCGCCATTTCATTCGCCAGCAATTCGTCGCCCACTTGGAAAAATTCAATCGCCAACACGCCGACATAGTTCAATGTGTCGAGAACGCGTTGTGCGTACGCTTGCGCCAATTCTTGTAGGGCGCGCGTTGTGTTTGGCGCGGGCGCGCGCGACAATCTTAAAATTCCGTCGCGATGAACATTTTCCACGAGCGGATAAAAAACCTGCGCGCCGTCTTGGCTGCGCGCCGCGAGAATCGAAACCTCGCGCGTGAAATTTACAAACTCTTCCAGAATCAATGCCTCGCGATTCAATTCATGCCACGCGCGTTTTGCGTCATCCTGCGCCCGAATCAAAAATTGTCCTTTGCCGTCGTAACCCAGTCTGCGCGTTTTCAAAATCGCAGCCCCCCCAATTTCCCTTATTTCCCTCTCCAATGCCGTTTGTGACTCTACGGGAATGAACCGCGCCGTCGGAATTCCTAACCCTCTAAAAAATTCTTTTTCCACCAAACGGTCTTGCGAAACGCGCAGCGCATCCGGCGGCGGAAAAATTTTTGTGAATTGCGAAATGAATTGCGCGGACGCGACGGGCACGTTTTCAAATTCGTACGTCACCACGTCAGACCCGCGCGCGAGTTGTTCCAACGCGCGTTCGTCGTCGTACGCGCCGCAAATGTGTTTTGCCAAATGTTTCATTGGCGCAGCGGGCGCGGGGTCAAGAAACGTGACACGCGCGCCGAGTGGATACGCCGCGAGTGCGAGCATTCTGCCAAGTTGTCCGCCGCCAATGATGCCGATTTGCATTCGTTGTTTGCCGACGCCGTGAAATAAATTTCACGTCTAAACAGGTGAAAACCCAACGAATTGGGTTTCGACGTATGTAATTCGTTTTAACGAATTTTTACCTCAATGAGCCGTCGAATTGATTCGATGGCATACTTGCGCGCGAATTAATCGCGCGGGTCAGGATTCTCCAACACACTCTTTGTCTGCGCTTCCCGATACGCGCGCAGCGCTTCCCGAATCTCTGGAAATTTCACGCCCAACAATTCTGCGGCGAACAATGCCGCGTTCACCGCGCCCGCGCGTCCGATGGCAAACGTCGCGACGGGAACACCAGCAGGCATTTGTACAATCGAGAGCAGCGAGTCCAATCCGTGCAGCGCTTTTGATTCAATGGGAACGCCGAGTACCGGCAAAATCGTTTTCGCCGCGAGCATTCCCGGCAGATGCGCCGCGCCGCCCGCGCCCGCGATGAGGACGTGCAAGCCGCGCGCCTCCGCCGTCGACGCGTATTCAAACAACAAATCGGGCGTGCGATGCGCGGACACGACGCGCGTTTCGTACGAGATGTTGAGCGCGTCGAGCGTTTGCGCCGCGTGCTGCATCGTTTCCCAATCGGAACGCGAGCCCATGACAACACTAACCAGTACGTTAGACATGACGTGTAGGGATAATGCCTTGTGCTTGCCCAATCAGAGATTGGAGATTAGAGATGAGGCGCGGTTCAATCGGATACTCGCCCGCGTCAAAAGTTTTTCCCGTGAGCATTTCGTAAATTGTGATGTAACGCTCGCTTGCTTGAATCCACAACGCGTCGGGCAGCTTTGGCGGTGCGCCGTCGCCGCGATAATTTTTTTGCGCGTACGCAAGCCGCACAAATTCCTTGTCAAAATTTTCGGGTTCGGCGCCGTTTTCAAAACGCGCGGCGTACGAGTCCGCTTTCCAAAAACGCGAGGAATCGGGCGTGTGAACTTCGTCAATCAACAAAATTGTTCCATCGCGCGCGCGCCCGAATTCGTATTTTGTGTCCACCAGAATCAAGCCCGCGCGTTTTGCAATTTCTTGTCCGCGTTGAAATACATCGAGCGCGGCTTCCATCACGCGATGCCACGTCGGCGCATCCAAAAAATTTTCACTGACGACTTGGGCGGAGGTCAAGCGTTCATCATGCGCGCCTTGTGCGCCTTTGGTTGTCGGGGTAATAAGCGGCTGCGGCAGCGCCTGATTTTTTTTCAAACCTTCGGGAAAACGATACCCGTAAATTTCGCGTTCGCCCAACGCATAGCGATACCACAACGCAGTCGTTGTCACGCCGGTGATGTAGCCGCGCACAACCACTTCGACGCGAAACGGTTCCGCCGCGCGCGCAATCAAAACATTCGGGTCAGGAACCGATAACGCGTGATTTTGAATAATGTCGCGCGTTTGTTCAAACCACCACGCCGCGAGTTGATTCAACACCTGCCCTTTGTACGGCACGCATGCGAGAATTCTATCGAACGCGGACAAGCGGTCTGTGGTGACAAACAAAATTTTTTCGTCGTCCAACGCATACGCGTCGCGCACTTTGCCCGCGCGTTGATGCGGAAATGGTAAATGTGTTTCGTTCAGCGCGTACGGCAAGGCAGCGCGAATTTGTTCTGCAGTCAAGCGCATCAATTCTTTGCGCCTTGGCGCCTTGGCGTGAGGTCACAACGCGGCGGCATAGCGCACTCCATTCTCAAATAAACTCAATCCCAACTGTCCGCGTTCGCCGCGCGTGTGACGCGGATGTTGAAAATTGAAAACGTGGTCTTCGGGATGCGGCATCAAGCCCAACACATTGCCGCGTTCGTTGCACACCCCCGCAATGTCGTCGAGAGAACCGTTCGGGTTGAACGGATACGCGCCGTTCGCCGCCTCTCCATTTTCGCAAACGTAACGCAGCGCGATTTGTTCGTTTACGCGCAAGGTTTCCAAATCGTTTTCGTTTGCCAATTGAAAATTTCCTTCGCCGTGCGCGATGGGACAATACATCAATTCGTTCAGCCCGCGCGTCCACACGCATTTTTGCGAAACGGGTTGCAACGTCACCCAGCGACATTCGAAATGATTGTTGGCGTTGAAAGTGAGCGTTGCCTCTAATCTTCGATTTTCGATTTTCGATTTTGCGTTGGGCAGAATCTTGGCTTTGACCAATGCCTGAAACCCGTTGCAAATTCCAATCACAGGTTTTCCCTTGTCAATAAATTCATTCACCGCGTCCGCGAAATACAAAGTCAAATCGAGCGCGAGAATTTTTCCTGCGCCGAGCGCGTCCGCGTTCGCAAAACCGCCGGGCAAAACAAGCATTTGGTAATCGCGCCAATGTTTTTCCCCCGCGCGCAATTGTGTGAGCGGCACGATTTCCGGCTGCGCGCCCGCGAGTTCGAGCGCGCGTGCTGCCTCGTCGTCGCGGTTCGTGCCGGTGGCGTAGAGGAGGAGGGCGCGCGGAGTCATTTTTGATTTTCGATTTCTGATTTTCGATTGAACGCGTCGGTGAGTTCGTCAACCGAGAGTGAAATCAATTTTTCTTGCGCGAAATAAATTTCCAATTTTGGATTTTCCGTGACGCGCCCGATGCGCGTGAATGAATGTGGAATTTCCTCAAGGTAATTTTCAAACGTCGCGCAGTCGTTCGGCGCAACCTCGATTAGCAAACATCCGTTCGTTTCTGCAAACAACATGTCCGCGTTTTCAATTTCGAGTGTCATTCCCAATCGTCCGCCGATGCACATTTCCGCCGCGCTCACCGCGAGTCCGCCTTCGCTCAAATCGTGACAGGCGCGCACGAGCCCCGCGCGCATGGCTTGATGTAACGCGCGATAGATGCGCGGTGTTTCTTGAGATAACGGCGGCACAAAAAATTCATTGCGCGAAAAAATTCCGACGCGATACATTACATCACCCGCGTTTTTCAAATCCATCGTCACTGCAGCATTCACGTCGTCAATGATGCCGATAGCAGAAATCAACAGCGTCGGCGGAATTGCGTGGCGCTGTCCATCCGCGCCGAGATATTCGTTGTTGAGCGAATCTTTTCCCGAAATGAACGGTGCGTTAAACAACAACGCGCCGTCGTAACAGCCGCGCGCGGCTTGCACTAACGCGCCGAGTGTTTCCGGACGTTTCGGGTTGCCCCAACAAAAATTGTCGAGCAGCGCGATGCGTTCGGGGTCCGCGCCGACCGCAACCGCATTGCGAATCGCTTCGTCAATCACGCTCAATGCCATGCGATACGCGTCGTGTTTGCCGTATTCGGGATTCAAGCCGCACGAGAGCACAATTCCGCGCCTGCCTTTTGTTCCAAGCGGTTTCAACACCACCGCGTCGGACGGCGCGTCATTCATCGACCCTGTCAATGGTTTCACCACCGTGCCGCCTTGCACCTCATGGTCATACATGCGAATCACATCCGCTTTCGACGCGATGTTGGGCTGCGCGAGCAAGTTCAACAGTGTGGCATTGGCATCATCGAAATTCGAAATTCGAAATTCGAAATTCGATAGAGAAATTTCTGCCGCAAGTTGTCTTGGGGGAATTCCGTTGCGCAGAAAATGATTTTCCAAATCCAACACAACGCGCCCCGCGTATTTCACAACAATATGTCCGCTGTCATTGAACGCGCCAATGTCGGTGAGTTCCACCTCGTACGTGTCGCACAATTTTTGTAATGCAGAAATATTTTTTTCGGGAACGGCGAGAACCATGCGCTCTTGCGCTTCGGACAACCAAATCTCCCAGGGTGATAACCCGGGATATTTCAGATGAACATTTTGCAATTCAACTTGCGCGCCTGTGTCGCTCGCCATTTCACCAACCGCCGACGAAAGTCCGCCCGCGCCGCAGTCCGTAATCGCGTGATACAGATTTTCATCGCGTGCGCGCGTAATGACTTGTATCAAACCTTTTTCCGTAATCGGGTCGCCGATTTGCACCGACGCGCCCGCCACCTCGCCTGTTTGCGCGTCCATCGTCATCGAAGAAAATGTTGCGCCGCGCAATCCATCGCGTCCTGTGCGTCCTCCCAAAACAATCACGCGGTCATTCGGCTGCGGTTCGCGCGGATGCGTATTTTTTGGCGCGATGCCCACACAACCGCAAAACACAAGCGGATTCGCGGTGTATCCTTCATCGTAATAGATCGCGCCGCTCACGGTGGGAATGCCAATTTTGTTGCCATAGTCTTGGACGCCCGCGACGACGCCCGAACGAATCACGCGCGGATGCAACACGCCTTCAGGCAAAAATTTCGCGTCAACATCCTGCGGACCAAAACACAACACATCCGTCGCCGCAATCGGTTGCGCGCTCACGCCAAGTATGTCGCGTATCACTCCGCCGACGCCCGTATTCGCGCCGCCGAACGGTTCAATCGCGGAGGGATGATTGTGCGTTTCCACTTTGAACGAAATTTCAAACTCGTCGTCGAAATCAAGGATGCCCGCATTGTCCACGAACGCCGAACGCACGAACGGCGCGTTGATTTTTTCTGTCGCCGCGCGCAAATACGTTTTCAAAAGTCCATCCATTTCCGTCGTTCGTCCTTCGTCGTCCGTCGCCGTGATTTTCGCTTTGAACGTTTTATGCGCGCAGTGTTCGCTCCACGTTTGCGCGAGCATTTCAAATTCAACATCCGTCGCTTCGCGTCCCCTCGCGCGATAGTAATTTTGAATTGCGCGCATTTCGTTCAAATCCAGCGCGGCGCGGCGTTCATTCGAGAGTTGCAACAGTTCGTCGTCCGATAATTCGGTGATGGAAATCGTTTCGACAATTCCCGACGCATGGGCGTCTTGAGGAAATGTCGGTTCGATTGCGCCGAGCGCGTAATGTTGAATCACCTCGTTTGCGAGGAGACGCCGCGCGAGCAAATGCAGTTCGTTCGCGGTGAGGGGCTGCTCTGTGTTGCCGCGTACGGTAAAGCTTGTCCCGGTTGCGGCGTGTTCGACATTTTTGATGCCCAACGCGTGCGCGGCGCGAACAATTTCGCGCGCGACGGAATCGGTGACGCCGGGGCGAAACGCAACTTGAATCACTTGCGCGTCTTGTTTTTCATTCCCATTGCGCCATGAAAATTTTTGCGTCACCGCGTCGGTGAAAAGTTCGTTCGCCAAACGCTGCAATTCGCTTTCCGTCAGCGCGCCCTTCAAAAAATACAAATCGCTTTTTTCAATGCGCGTGATCGTTTCCAAACCGAGCGCGTGCGCGTCGGCGACGAGCGCGCGCGCATAAGAGACCGCGCGCGGCGAAACGACGAGGCAGTGAATTGGCGATTCCGTCATACGAAAAAAAATAGAGAGCCACAAAGCATGGCTCTCTACACAATTACGCGCAATGAAACGGCGAGCGATGAAATCGCAAACGCGCCCACGCGGCTGCGGCAGGGCATTTTGAAAAACGGAAAGAAAAGTTGTTGCAGCATGTTCGTCCGAGAAAAAATTTTTGATTCGGAACGCAACGTCGTTGTTGCTGCAAAAAGGCAGATGGATGCGTTGTCATTCTATGCGTGAACGAGCCATTGTCAAACGCGCGGGGATGGGGAGGTCGCGTTTGTTCGCGCGCGCGGATTCGATTATGATGCGCCGCGCCTGTCAATTTGTGAAATGAAAAGGCAAAGAAGATGCGGCGTCTTTTGGAAACAGATAGAGGTTCAAGTCCGACGCGTTGGCAGGTCGGAATGCAGTTGCTCGTCGCTCCCGCTATGCGTCGAATCCAACATCACACAACAACTGGGAATTCGCTCGAGCGCGTTTTATACAGGGGTTTGAATCAAACTCTCGCGCACTTCAAGCAATTTGGTGTAATATAGCGCTCGCTCGAACGGCAACGCGTCACGGGGACGCAAATAGCAAGTGATTAGAAAATGAACAACGAATGGTCTGGCAGACGCGTCTTGGATTCAATAAAATCCGCGCGCAATCAACCTCAAGCAGTGGTGTCGGAATGAAAATCATTGATACGCTCGCGTTCGTGTTCGGAATTATTTATCTGTTCGTCGGTCTCGTCGGTTTCGCGCTCGCGCCGAACGGCGGTTTGCTGCTCGGCATTTTTCAAGTGAACGCGTTTCATCATCTGTTCCACATCGGCATCGGCGCGCTCGGAATTTTCGCGGGCTGGAAAAATAGGGGACGATTCTATTGCCGTCTCGTCGGAGGCGTTTTGATTTTTCTCGGCGTAACCGGTTTCCTTGTGCCAACGCTCATTGGCGCGTTGATTGCCTCGGCGTCCGCGAATCTTTTGACCGATAATATGCTCCATCTCGTTACGGGTGTGATCCTCGGATACTTTGGATGGACTGCTCCATCCGCGCAATCTTCCGCCACCGAAAAAATCTAGGAGGAAAAATGTCGCGTGTTACCGCAATACAGCGGCTTTATCTCGCGTCTGTCGGATTCTTGGCAATTACCGTTGGTTTTTGGTGTTACGTTGACCCGTCGCAATCGGCGAATGGAATTCCGTGGACGCTGCCGGCATTGTGCGCGACCTTTCTCGGTTCGATGTATTTGTCGGGCGCGGTGTACACGGCGCTTTGCATTTTTTCGAAACGGTGGGGCGAAATCCAAATGTTCATGCCGCAGTGCGCGCTGTGGACGGGCGGGCTTGCGCTTGTGTCATTGTTTTACATTCCCGCGTTTGATTTTTCGCGTCACCAAACGTGGTTCTGGTGGCTCGCGTACGTTGCCTTTCCCATCACCGCCGCCGTGTTGTTGTGGATTCATCGCGCGGAATGGAACGCGCCATTGGAGGAGGACATCAATTTTCCGCGCGCGATAAAAATCTATTTACGCGCGCAGGGCAGTGTGATGATTGCGCTCGGACTCGCGTTATTGTTCGCGCCCGAGTTGATGCAGTCGGTGTGGGCGTGGAAAACGGGCGTGATGATGCTGCAATTGTATTCGATGCCGCTGGTCGCGTACGGCGTTGGCAGTTGGTTCATGTCGCTTCTCGGCGGTTGGGAAAAAATTCGCAATGCGCTCATGGCGCAAGCGATTTTTTTTAGCGCCGAGTTGTTGGCATCGCTGCGCTTTGTCGGATTGCTGGATGGTCCAACCATTTCCGTCGCGATATGGATTGGCGGATTTGCAAGCATGACGGTTGCGCTGTGGGTATTGAGCGGGTGGGCAATCAAAGCCACAGCAAAACGTTCGCAGAATCTGTCAAGGCAGAATTGGAACGATGCCCAAACGGTCCTCGCGGAAAGGAGCGTTTCGTGAACCTGCAACACATTCGTGAACGCGCGCCCGCCTGGTACGCGGCAGCGGCGGGCGGATTTTTATTCCTGCAAGGCACAAGCACCCTTTTGTTTTTGCTGTTTCCCGCGCTCGACCGCGCGTTTCCACAATTGTTGCAAGCGACGCGCATGATTCCGATTCATTCGACGATGCACATTGTCACGGGCTTGCTTGCGCTTGCGGCATTGCGGTGGGGCGGACGCGCGGCAGTGTGGTGGTTTGCGCTGCTGTTTGGAATGTACTACACCGCGTTGGGGGTAGTCGGTCTCGTCACCGGCTTTCAATTTGGCTTGGGCTTGCAGCCGTTCGACCATCCGTTTCATTTGCTCGCGGGAATTCCCGGTTTGATTGCGGCGGCGCTCGGTTACCATCCAACACAAACAAGAGGACTGACGACATGAAAAATCCCGGTACGGCGATTCCGTTAGGGCTGCGCGTGTGGTTTGTCGCCGAAGTATTTTTTGGACTGGGCGCGGTGTTGAGCGTCGGACTGTTTCCGCAAAACACGCGCGAAAATTTCGCGTGGGATATTCAACCTGTTGTGATGGCGTCCGTGTTAGGCGCGTACTACATGTCGTCCGCGCTGTTGTTTGTGTTGCCGTTGTTTGCGCGACGCTGGGAAATGATTCGCGTGATGATTTTGCCAACTGCGATTTTCAGCGCGGCAGAATTTATCACGACGCTTTTGCATTGGGACAAATTTCTGGTTGGCACGCCGTCGTTTTGGGGTTGGTTCGTGAGTTATCTTTTGCCGCCGCCGATTTTTTTTGGCTTTTATTTTTATTTGAAGCGAAAGGTGAAAACCTCCGGCGTCCTCGTTCCGAATGAACCGCTGCCGCGTCAAGTTCGCACCGCGCTGATTCATTGGGGCGGCGCGCTCGGCATCCTCGCCATCGTACTGTTTCTGTTTCCCGATTTGCTCATTGCCAATGCGCCCTGGCGCATGACGCCGTTGACGACGCGCGCGTTTGTTTCGTGGCTGCTCGCGCTCGCGGCGCTGATGCTTTCGATGGCGCGCGAAAATGACCGCACGCGCGTTTTGTTCGGTGTGCCGATGTTGATTCTGGTGCTGCCGACAGTGACAATCCAAATCGCGCGTTTCGCCGACCAGGTCAATTTTGCAAACGTCGCGCTGTTTATTCTCTATGGCTTTACGCTCGTCGCATTTGTGTTGGGCGTGTTTCTGGTGCGCGGCGATTGGAAACGCGCCCTGAATTGAAATTAGGTTCCCGAAAGGAAATGCATGTCTCCGAACAACGTTGAAAATATCCCGTACGAAAAACCGCTTGTCGAAAAGCTGACCATCCTCGCCGTCGTTTTGATTCCGCCCATCGCTACGCTGTACGCGATTGCGCAATTGTGGGAACGATATGTGACTCTGCTCGATGTCGCATTGTTGGTGGTGATGTATCTTGTCACAGGGTTTGGTGTGACGATTGGCTTTCATCGTCTGCTCACGCACCGCAGTTTTGAAACGAACCCCATCATTCGGGCGCTGTTGTTGATTTTTGGGACGATGGCGCTGCAAGGCAATCCGATTACGTGGGCGTCAACACACATCGAACATCACGCCCATTCGGATACCGATGATGACCCGCACAGTCCGCTCGCCGGTTTGTGGCACGCGCACATCGGTTGGAGTTTTGGGTATCGTCCGCAATTGGACAAGTACGGAACGTGGCTCTTGAAAGACCCGCTCGTCGTGTGGGTGGACAAATTGTGGCTCTTGTGGGTTGCGCTCGGTTTTGTGATTCCGTTTGCCGTCGGGGGATGGAGCGGATTGCTGTGGGGCGGTCTGGTGCGATTGTTTTTTGTGCATCACAGTACATGGAGCGTCAATTCGATTTGTCATACGTTCGGCGCGCGCCCGTTCGCGACGAATGACGCGAGCCGCAACAACTGGTGGGTTGGTTTTCTCGCGTTGGGCGAAGGGTGGCACAACAATCATCACGCGTTTCCGCGCGCCGCGTTTCATGGAATGAAATGGTGGCAGTTTGATTTTTCCGCGTATCTGATTCGCGCGTTGGAAGCGATGGGTCTGGCGTGGAATGTGCAGCGTGTCTCGTTGGAGCAAGTCCGTAAGCGGCAAGACGTTTCAGTTTGACACGATGAACAGGATTTCCAGATTTTGTCCTGTTCATCCTGTTCATCCTGTCTTGTTCAAATCGAGTGCAGAAAAATACGCCACGCGGCTTGTCTCTCCACAAATATCTCCTCTACGGCTGGCTCGAAAACCTCGACACCGTGCGGCATATTCCGCTTGGGAAATTTTGGGGCATCCCCGTTTCCATCACGCCGCTTCTGTGGCTCAGCCCATTCGTATTCCTCACGCTTGGCATTTTGCAGAATTGGCGCGCGTCTGAAAATGCCTCGCACGTTTTTTATCTCGCGTGCGTGTATCTCATCGGCGTAGAAATCACGACGCTGTTTCATCAGTTCGGACATATTCTCGGCGGAAAGCTTGTCGGCAGTCCGATGAATGAATTGCTATTGACTGCGACGCGCGGTGTCAACCTTTATCACGGCGACCAAACAAGCGTTCCCAGTTATGCGCATCTCGGACGCGCGCTCGGCGGACCCGTTTTCAATTTGCTCGTCGCAGGCGTGATATACTTGACGTTATCATTTCATGAACGCGGATTCGTTTTCGACCTGTTGACGAGTCTCGCGGCGACAAATTTATTTTTCGGCGCGGGCAGTTTTTTGCCTCTGCCTTCGGTTGACGGCTGGATAATTTGGCGCGAGGTTCTGCGTAACGTGCGCGCAACATTCGTGCAGCGAACGACATGAGACAAAACTTTATCGGCGCCTGGAATCTCATCGCCGCAAACTTTTATAAACCGGATGAGACGCTCGTAAAATTATACGGCGATGACCCGCGCGGGCTTTTTGTGTACGCCGCGAACGGCACAATGTGCGTGCAAATTATGAAGCAAGAGCGTCCGCCGATTCCAAAAGGTCAGCACGCGGCACACGCGCTCGAAAATTATCATGACATTCTGGTCGGATATATTGCGTATTTCGGAACGTACACTGTGGACGAAAACGCGCGCACGGTCACGCATCATGTGCAAGGCAGCTTGATTCCCAATTGGGTCAATACGGATCTTGTGCGCGAATATGAATTTTCCGGAAATCGGATGACGCTGCGTACCTTGCCCGCCTCATTGCGCGGCGAACTCATGCGCGGCGAATTGATTTGGGAACGCATCAGCCATGAGTGATGAGCATTGAGTGAGAAATTTTCTCATCGCTCATTGCGCATGGCTCATTCCTTTACCATGACCGATTATTTCGACAAACATCACGAACGCTTGCAACAAGCCGTCGAGGCAACACAAACACGCGCGGCGTGGAGTCCCTTCAACGATTCGCCGTCGCGCAAAATTCACGGCGACGCGGTGGACGCGGGACTCGCCGCGTTTCAAGCGCGTTTGAACAAGCCGTTTGAAATTGACCAGCCCGGTACCATTGGACAAACGGGCATGGAAGTTTCGCCGTACACGCAGGAACCGCTCGGCGTCACCTATCCGAAAGTGGATGTGGACGTGCTGTATCAAGCCGCGCGCAAAGCAATTCCCGCGTGGGGCGAGGCGGGCGCGCGAACGCGCGTTGGCGTGTGTATGGAGATGGTGGAACGGTTGAACAAAAACAGCTTTGAAAGCGCGAACGCCATCATGCACACGACGGGGCAAAGTTTTCCGATGGCATTCGCGGGCGGCGGTCCGAACGCGCAAGAACGCGGACTCGAAGCTATCGTGTACGCGCATCTGGCAATGTCGCGCGTTGCCGAAGGCGCGCTGTGGGAACGCGCGTTTGGTTCAACGAAAGTCAAATTACAAAAACAATATCGCCTCATGCCGCGCGGCATCGCGCTCGTGATTACGTGCGCGACGTTTCCGACATGGAACGCGTATCCTGCCATCTTTGCCAATTTGGCGACGGGCAACGCGGTGGTAATCAAACCGCATCCGCTCACGATTTTGCCGATGGCGCTTGCGGTGGACATTTTACGCGGCACGTTGCGCGACGCGGGCTTGGACCCGAATCTCGTCACGCTCATTGTGGATACACCCGCCGAACCAATCGCAAAAGAATTGGTGACGCGCGACGATACCGCGTTGATAGATTTCACGGGCAGCGCGCATTTCGGCAAATGGATTGAAGACAACGCGCGTGGCAGACCCGTCTTTACCGAAACGTCCGGCGTCAATTCCGTCGTTCTCGATTCGACAAATGACCTTAAAGGATTGGCGCAAACGCTTGGCATGGGCTTGTGTTTGTATTCCAAACAAATGTGTACGAGTCCGCAAAATGTGTACATTCCGCGAAACGGTTTCGGCGTTGGTGATTCACGTTTGACGTTTGACGAAACTGCGCAGACGCTTGTCGAAAGTATCAATGGACTCTTATCCGACAATGCGCGCGCGGGCGGCGTTCTCGGCGCAATTCACAACGAAACCATTTTGAATCTCATCGAACGCGCGGAGGAACTCGCGCCGTCGCGCGCAAAACTGCTCCGCGAATCGAAACCCTACGCGCATCCCGATTTTCCCAACGCGCGCACGCGCACGCCGGTCATTCTCGGGCTCGATATTTCGGACAATGATATTTATTCAAGAGAATGGTTCGGACCCGTCATTCATTTCATCGCCGCCGATTCGTCCGAACAGGCGTTGCAGCAAGCCGCAAGTGACGCGAAACAATTCGGCGCAATCAACTCGTACGCGTATTCCACTGACGCGCAATTCATTGAACGCGCGCAAAACGCGTTCGGCGACGCGGGCGCGAATGTATCCATCAACATGATTGGTCCGATGCCGCTCACGTATGCCGCCGCGTTCAGCGATTATCATGTCAGCGGTTTGAATCCTGCGGGAAACGCGACGTTGACGGACGAAGCGTTTGTCAGTGGACGGTTTCGGATTGTGCAGAGTAGAATGGCGGTGTAATGCAGCGAGAAACCCATCCAGACAGGATGGGTTTCTTATTGCATCAAGATTCTTTTCAGCTTGCGCGGCGCATCCCTCATCCACAAATAAAATGAAAACCGCGCGCGCGCATTTCGCGGATTTCGTTCCAGCGCAGCACTTCGCGTTCGTGCAGAGTGGGCAGAGCGCGCCTGTCGTTTGAGGAGCAACATTCTCTTGCAGCGCGAGAAAAATTGTCGCGGTCATTCCCAATTCTTGCAAAAGGGCAAGGCGTGTTGATAGACCTGGGAAGGTTAGAGGACGCGCCATCCTCGCGCCGCCGCGATTTTTTGCAACGCCGCATCGGGCGCGACGGCAACGGGCTCTTGACTCATTTCCAACATCGGCACATCGGGCGCGGTGTCACCATACGCGGCGACGAGTGTGCCGTCGCCAATCGCTTGGCGCACGCGTTGCGCTTTTAACGTGTCCACGCCGAGCGCGCCCGCGAATTTTCCAGTTGCGCGCCCGTTTGTCATTTCGAGCGGCGTGGCGAGAACGCGAATGTTTTGCAAATTCATTTTTTGCGCGAACGCGTTGGCGATTGGTTCATACGCGCCTGTCGCGATGAGAATCGCGCAGCCCGCATCGTGGTGTTGTTTCAATTCGGCAATCACCTGCGCGCGCTGTTTCGCCCACAATTCATTTTCGACGACCCAAGCCGCGAGCGTTTGCAATTCCTCTGCTGTCGAACCTTTCAATAATTTTGCTTGGTCAATGAGCCATTGATTGCGAAACGTTTGTTTGTCCAAAATGCCCGCGCGCGCCAACAGCGCGGGAACGAAATGCGCGGCGAAAAAGAATTGATGTTCGCGTTTGCGTCCGTGCGCGGTGAGATACGCGGCGATGCCGCGCCACGCTTCGCCCGCGCTGAGCGTGCCTTCCAAATCTGTTGCGACAAAACGATTCATGGGGTTGCTCCAATGGGATGGTGAATGCCCACATTGTACACAAAAAGCCCTGATGCTCATTGGCATCAGGGTTCTTTTTCGGGCGGAAAATGTTAATTTCGTAAATCGAGCGCGTCGCACGCGGCGCGATAATGAGCAAGGGCGTTTTCGTATTGCTGGGTGAACCACGCGAGATTGTCGTCATCTTCTTCGCGACAGGCGTTTTGGCGCAAGACGAAAAATTGGTCTTTGCGCGTGCGCCATTCGTCGCGTTCGCGCAAGAGCGAAAGAGTTTGCGAACTGGATTGAATCGAAAAAGGCATAATGGCTCCGTTCTGGATTTCGCATAGAGCATCGCGCCCCCGCGTTAAAATCAGTTGAATGGCACATGACGCGCACGTAAAGATTTGTTCAAGAATTCTTAACGCGCGTTGTTGCATTGCGCGGGGTGCGGCGTAAATCTGCAAATTTGTTTGTAACAAAATCGCGCGCGCGAACGTCTTGTATCAAATTCTCTCAACAACGAGTCCGCTATGCCTCACACAAAATTCTCATTTCTGTTTTTCTGATTCTTGCAATTGCCGCCCGTCGAAAGTGCGCCGATTGCGCCGAACGAATATGTGGCAACATTCCGCGTGACAACCGCGCCCGCGACGCCGACACCGGCTGCGAATGTGACGACGGGCGCGTTCGACCTACCGTTGACGGACCAAGACATTACGGAAACGGCGGCGCAAGAATCC
Organism: uncultured Chloroflexota bacterium; assembly: GCA_937870825.1. GTDB lineage: Bacteria > Chloroflexota > Anaerolineae > UBA4142 > SHND01 > SHND01. The sequence goes on from CALMZO010000214.1 coordinate 26,019, forward strand.
ACCCGCGCGGCGATGGGGCAGGTGTGGCTCGAGCTATTCCCATCACGTCCGAATCAGACTATAATTGATGCGAGCTGGACTGAATTCGACCTATGCAACCCGCCAGTCAACAACCCAACCTTGACCATATCCAGAACGCGTGGCAAGAATTTGTCACGCACAATCAATTTGCGCCCGACCTCGACCCGTTGGTGGTGCGTTCATGGCAGCGTTCCGCGCCGCGTTTGAATCCCTACGGCGCGCCGCAGTGGACCTATCTGAGCGATGAGGTCTTTCCGCGCTCGCGCCAAAAACACGCGGCGCTACTCGCGCTGGCGCGTCCGTTGATGGAAGATGTATATCAGTTCATCGAAGGGGCGGGCGCGCTCATTTTGTTGACGGACAGTACGCATTGCGTTTTGGATGAATTGGGTGACGAACACGTTCGCCGCCAAGTGCAGGGGTGGGGGATACGCCCCGGCGCGTTTCTGGATGAATCGCGCGTGGGGACAAATGCGTTCGCGATTGCATTGACCGAAAGCTCGCCCGTACAAATTGTCGGCGCGGAACATTTTCTCATCCCGTTTCATTCGTACAGCACTGTCGCCGCGCCGATTTTTGATTTGGACGGTTCGCCGCTCGGCGTGATTGGGTTTATTCAACATGTGGAAAAACACACCGCGCACGCACTGGGCGTCGTCGTCGCCGCCGCGAAAGCGATTGAAAGTCAATTGTCCGCCGATTTACTGATGCGCGAAGCCAATGCGCGCGCGAGTGAATTGAATGCCGCGCTCGATGCCATTTCCGACGGCGTTCTCGCGTGGGACACGCGCGGGGTTGTGATGCACCTCAATGACCACGCGGGGCAATTGCTCGGGCTGGAACCGAAACTCGTCGTCGGACGCGCCTTGAATGAATATCTCACCCTCTCCGAAACGCTGGCGCGCGCGGTTGCATCCGGTGAAGATGCGCGCGAAGTGGAGACGAGTTTTGTGGTGAACAATTCACCGCGCGAATTTTTTGTGACGCTGCGCGTGCTGAAAAAAGAAGATGGCACGCCGATTCAATACATTGCCACCCTGCGGCGCACAGAACAGGTGCGCCAACTGGTCACGCGGCTCGTCGGCGCACAAGCGCGTTTGACCCTTGACGATATCGTGGGCAACAGTCCCGCGACGCGCCGCATTCGCAAACAAGCGTTGGCTGCCGCGAACGCAAAGGGGAATGTGTTGTTGATTGGCGAAGAAGGCACGAGCAAAAACGCGCTGGCGCGCGCAATTCACAATTCGAGCAAGCGCGCGGCAGGTCCGTTCCTCGCCATCAACTGTCGCGCCATTCCGCGCGATTTGGTGTTGGGCGAATTTTTGGGCTATGAGCAGGGCGCATTCAATGCGAATACGCCGAGCGGACAGCCAAGCAAATTTGAATTGGCGAACGGCGGCACGCTGTTTCTTGACCAGGTGGATGCGCTGCCGATGGAGATGCAGACGGTTCTGGGGCGCGTGATTGAATTTGGCGAAGTGATTCGTTTGGGCGGAACGCGCGTGATTCCTGTGGATGTGCGCGTGATGGCTTCGACGGAATTCGATTTGGAACGCCGCCTGAACGAATTGGCTTTTCGGCGCGATTTGTATTACCGGCTGTCACCGCTGATGATAAACATTCCGCCGCTGCGCGAACGGACGGGCGACATTCCCGTACTCATTGACCGCTTGCTGGAAAAATTGTCGCGGCAGTTCGGAAGAACCTTCAAGTTGTCGCCGCGTGCGCGCGAGCGTTTGTTGAAATATCGCTATCCCGGAAACATTACGGAATTGGAAGGCGTGATTGAGCGTTCGGCGTTGCAGTGCGAGGGGGAATATGCCGTGTCCCCGGGCGCGCGCGGTCCCAGTGACAACGTGCTGGTCATCAAGCCGGAACATTTGCCCCCACAAGTGCGGGAACGTCGGACCATTGTGTCGCGTTCGGGTGAGCCGGTGCGGACGATGACGGAAAGCGAACATATGGCAATACTGGCAGCGGGGCGGGCGGCGAACGGAAATTTGAGTGCGGCAGCACGCACACTGGGCATTGGGCGGAGCACGCTGTGGCGCAAGATGAAGGAATTGGAAATTTCGTCCCACGATTTTGGTGATGTTTCAAATTGAAACGCAACAGAATAGCCGAGTTGTTTCATTATGAAACAACTCGGCTATTTTTATTGACGCGCGGCGACTATCCGTGATATTCTGGTGCCAGTTTTCCGCCTCGTAACGCTGTTTTCGTCAACTTGGCAAGTTGCGATGAACAGTTTCTCCACAATGCTTCGGACACGGTCGTCCTATTCTCTGCCATATCCATCTTATTGTCCGTTCCGCGCGTCTGCGCGTGAACGGCTTTTTTAATTCTGCTCGTACCAAGCAAGGAGGTGCACTGCCAACGAATCTTGCTCCGCATTCGTGTCACCACTTTACATTCAATTCTGCGCGGTAAGACTACCGCGCCATGCTACAAGGAGGTAGGTGCAATGAACATACTATTGGGTGAAATCGTCGGGACGATGCTGCTTATTCTTCTCGGCGATGGCGTCGTTGCGGCAGTGCTGCTCGCGAAATCCAAAGCCCAAAACTCGGGCTGGATTGTGATTGTTACCGGGTGGGCAATGGCGGTGTTTGTCGGCGCGTATGCAGTTGCTTCGGTCAGCGGCGCGCACTTGAACCCGGCTGTTACCATTGGCTTGGCGGTGGCAGGGAATACCCCTGCAGCTGATGTGCCAATGTATATCATTGGTCAATTCATCGGCGCATTCATTGGCGCGGTGTTGGTGTTCTTGATGTACTTTCCTCACTGGGCGCCGACCACCGATGCCAATCTCAAGTTGGCGGTCTTTTCTACAGGACCTGCGATTCCAAGTCTGGTGTGGAATCTCGTATCGGAAATCATCGGAACGTTCGTCCTGATGTTTGGAATTTTCCTCATCAAGGGCGCTTCGATGCAAGGCTCGACCGGCGCGGCAGTACCCATTCAACTCGGTGCCCTCGGCATTGTTCCTGTCGCGTTCTTGGTGTGGGCAATCGGTCTGTCGCTTGGTGGTCCGACGGGCTATGCCATCAACCCTGCGCGTGACCTTGGTCCTCGCATCGCGCACTTTCTGCTGCCCATTCCGGGAAAACGCGACAGCGATTGGGGTTATGCATGGATTCCGGTAGTCGGTCCAATCATCGGCGCCGTCATTGCCGCGTTGTTGTGGACAGGACTCGGACGCTGGTAAGTCAGAGACAGGAACAAAATCATTTGCGGGTGAGGCGGACCCTTGACGCTCCTTGTGCATCAGCAAACGATGCACCGCATGGGTTAGTCGTTTGGTGCTGCATGCACTCGCCCGAAATCACTGGAGCAGATGCGGTCTGCTGGAGGACGCAAAGATGAAGAAACTAATCAACAATCCCGAAAATGTCGTTGTCGAAGAATTGCAAGGCATTGCCGCGGCGCATCCCGATTTGGTCAAGGTTCACTTTGACCCGAACTATATCGTGCGCGCGGACGCGCCCGTCAAGGGCAAAGTGGCGTTGGTTTCCGGTGGCGGTTCCGGACATGAACCGATGCACGGCGGCTTTGTCGGCATGGGCATGTTGGATGCGGCGGCGCCGGGTGCAGTGTTCACTTCACCCACACCCGACCAAATGCTGGAGGCGACCAAAGCGGTAAACGGCGGCGCGGGCGTTCTGCACATTGTCAAAAATTACACCGGCGATGTGATGAATTTTGAAATGGCTGCCGACCTCGCGCGCGGCGAAGACATCCAAGTTGAATCCGTTGTGACCAACGACGATGTGGCGGTCAAAGATTCGCTCTACACCGCCGGACGACGCGGCGTGGGCGTCACTGTGCTGTTGGAAAAAATGGCAGGCGCAGCAGCCGAACGCGGACATTCGCTCGCCGAAGTGAAAGCCGTCGCAGAAAAAGTGAACGCGAACGGACGCTCGATGGGTATGGCACTCACGAGCTGCACCGTGCCGCACGCAGGCAAACCGACGTTTGAATTGCCCGAAGACGAAATGGAAATCGGCATCGGCATTCACGGCGAACCCGGACGCACACGCATGAAAATTGCGTCCGCGCATGAAATCGTCGAAATGATGGCAACCGCGATTGTCGACGACTTGCCGTATCAATCGGGCGACCAAGTACTGGCGTTTGTCAACGGCATGGGCGGCACGCCACTCATCGAGCTGTATGTAATCTACAACGAGCTGAATAATTTCCTCAAAGGGCGCGGCATCACCATCACGCGCAATTTGATTGGCTCGTACATCACCTCACTCGAAATGGCGGGTTGTTCCATTACGCTCGTCAAACTGGATGACCAACTCACGCAATTGTGGGACGCGCCCGTGAAAACGCCGGGGCTGCGCTGGGGCGTCTAGGGCAAGCGTGCGATAGTGCGATAGTGCGATAGTTGTCCGAACAGCACTATGCTATTGCACTACTAGACTATCGCACTATCGAACGAACATGACTATTTCACGCGATGCGGTTCTCGATTGGCTCAAAGCATTCGCTTCTACCATCCACGAAAACAGCGGGTATCTCACACAGCTCGACTCGGACATTGGCGACGGCGACCATGGCGCGAACATGAATCGCGGGATGCAAGCCGTGTTGGCTGTACTGCCGAGCGTTGCCGACAAAGACATCGGTTCCATTTTCAAAACCGTCGGAATGAAGCTGGTATCCACCGTCGGCGGCGCAAGTGGTCCGCTGTACGGCACAATGTTTATGCAGATGGGCAGTGCCGCCACAGGCAAAATGGAATTGACGCTGGACGATTGGATCGCGGCGATGCAGGCGGGCTATGATGGTGTGGTGATGCGCGGCAAGGCACAAGGCGGAGACAAAACAATGGTGGATGCACTCGAACCGGCATTAAACATGCTCAAAGCCAAACGCGACGCGGGCGCGTCCATCGCCGAAGCACTGGATGCTGCCGCCGATGCGACGAAACAAGGCATGGAAGCAACCATTCCGCTCGTCGCACGCAAAGGACGCGCGAGTTATCTCGGCGAACGCAGCGCCGGACATCAAGACCCCGGCGCAACCTCGTCATGGTATCTCATGCGAACGGCGGCGCAAACATGGAAACAAGCAAGCTAAACGATAAAAGTGAAAAGCCAAGTTCCGTCTTTAACTTTTACTTTCATTTGCAAGGAGGCAAAACATGGCAATGTATGCCGCTGCTGTGGACCAAGGTACGACCAGTTCGCGCTTTATGATTTTTGACCACAGCGGCAAAGTCGTTACGTACGACCAAAAGGAACACGAACAAATTTACCCCAAGCCCGGTTGGGTGGAACATGACCCGATGGAAATTTGGGGCGCGGTGCAATCGGTGATCGCGGGCGCGCTCGCCAAAGGCGCGATTGACCCGAAAGACATTGCTGCGGTCGGCGTGACGAACCAGCGCGAAACGACAGTCGTGTGGAATCGCAAAACGGGCAAGCCCGTGTACAACGCGATTGTTTGGCAAGACACCCGCACCGACCAAATTTGCAATGAACTCGCCAAAGATGGCGGACAAGACCGTTTGCGCGGCAAAGTCGGGCTGCCGCTCGCGACCTACTTTTCGGGTCCGAAAGTGAAATGGATTCTCGACAATGTGGACGGCGCGCGCGCGGCAGCGGACGCGGGCGACCTCGCCTTCGGCAACATTGATACGTGGTTGATTTGGAACATGACGGGCGGCGTCAACGGCGGCGTTCACGTCACGGATGTTTCCAACGCGTCCCGCACAATGTTGATGAATCTGAACACGCTCGATTGGGACCAAGAGATTCTCAATCTCATGGGCATTCCGCGTTCCATGCTCCCGACCATTCGCGCGTCGTCGGATGTGTACGGCAACGCGACCGGTTCCCTCGCGGGGATTCCCATCGCGGGCGACCTCGGCGACCAACAAGCTGCGTTGTTCGGTCAAACCTGTTTTTCGCCTGGTGAAGCGAAAAATACGTACGGCACCGGTTGTTTCATGCTTCTCAACACGGGCACGAAAATTGTGCCGAGCAAAAGCGGTCTCCTCACCACGCTCGGTTACAAAATCGGCAAAGAACCAGCGGTGTACGCACTCGAAGGTTCGATTGCGATTACGGGCGCGCTTGTGCAGTGGCTCCGCGACAATCTCCGCATGTTCGATTATTCCAAACACGTCGAAGATTACGCGGCAGCCGTTCCTGATGCGGGCGGCATGTACATTGTTCCCGCGTTCTCGGGTTTGTTCGCGCCGTACTGGCGCAGTGACGCGCGCGGCGTGTTCGTTGGGCTGACGCGTTTCATCAATCGCAATCACATTGCGCGCGCCGCGCTCGAAGCGACCGCGTATCAAACGCGCGAAGTGTTGGATGCGATGAACAATGATTCGGGCGTGCCGCTCACCGCGCTCAAAGTGGACGGCGGCATGGTGTACAACAATCTGCTCATGCAATTCCAAGCGGACATTCTCGGCGTTCCCGTGATTCGCCCGACGGTTGCGGAAACCACGTCACTCGGCGCGGCATACGCGGCGGGTCTCGCGGTTGGTTTCTGGGACAGTGTCGAAGGTCTGCGCCAAAACTGGGGCAAGGACAAAGAATGGCAGCCGAGCATGGACCCGGGCAAACGCGATGATTTGTACGCGGGCTGGAAGAAAGCGGTCACGCGGACGTTTGATTGGGTCTAGTCAGCGATGAGCAATGAGGGATGAGCGATGAGTGACCTGACAGGTTTCGACGCAAATTCAAGCGAAACTTGTCAGGTCATTCAGCAACGTATTACAAGTAGAAGCCTGGGAGCCGAAGGGCTTCCGGGCTTTTTGGCAATTCATTTCAAGAGAATGGACATTCAAACTGGTTCCGTTGATGAGGAAAATGTTTCGCTAGAACTCTCTGGCGCACAAGCTATCGTTTTGTTCGAGTTTCTTTGGCGTTTTAAAAGCGAAGAAAAACTGAATGCGAAATTGCAGGCAGCTGGGAAACCAATACTAAAGAATTGACATTTGCACTGTCCTGCGAGATTTACACTATAACCAAATTTGAAATCGTCGCGCCGTCCATGATTGAAATAAAAATGGAAAAGACCAAGAAGGCAAGTAGGTTGGAACAAAATTCTCAACTGGAAGATCCAAGTTTTGAGCAAGTGCTTTACTTGGCACGTCGGCTAGGACCGAGTGCAAAAATCAAACTGATTCGCACATTGGCGCAAGACTTGGAAAACCTTGCTGACCGTATTGCACCACTCGAGCCGTTCAAAACATATCACATTTATACCCCCTTCTTTCCGCCGGGAACAGCGAAAGCACTCATGGATGCAGTAGAAGAAAAGAAAAGGAGCAAGCGCAAGAAATAGAATGAGCGTTTCATCAGCACCTCACGTCCTCATCATCGGCGCGGGTTCCACCGGTTCCGCGACCGCGCATGACCTCGCGCTGCGCGGGTTGCGCGTAACCGTCGTCGAGCGCGGCGAGATTGCGTCGGGGACGACGGGGCGCAATCATTGTTTGCTGCATTCCGGCGGACGGTACTGCGTGAATGACAAAGAGGGCGCGATTGAATGCATTGAAGAAAATTTGATATTGCGCCGCATCATGCCGCACGCGCTCGAAATGAATGATGGATTGTTTGTCGCGCTTGATGATGAAGACTACGCGTTCAAGGAAAAATTTCTCGCGGGCTGCGAAGAGTGTCATATCCCCGCGCGCGAAATTTCGGTACGCGACGCGCTGTCCATTGAACCCTTCTTGAATCCGAATATCAAAGCCGCCGTCCAAGTACCCGATGGCGTGTTCGAGCCGTGGCGTTTTTGTACATCCTTTCTCGCGACGGCAAAAAAGAATGGCGCGACGATTCGGAATTTCACCGAAGTGCGCGATTTGGTATTTCAGGGCAGCGCGGTGGCAGGCGTACAGGTGTTTGACCATCGCACACACAAAACAGAAACGCTCGGCGCGGATATCGTTATCAATGCCACAGGCGCGTGGGCGGGCAAACTCGCGGCGATGGCGCATGTGGATGTTCCTGTTGCGCCGACGGCGGGCGTGATGGTAACGATTGGCAAACGTTTCAACAACATGGTCATCAATCGCATGCACAAGCCGCATGATGGCGACATTGTCGTTCCCATTCGCAACACGTCCATTATCGGCACAACGTCATGGCGCGTCACATCCGCCGACGCGATTGAAATTCCGCAAGACCAAATTGACAAGATGATGCGCGCGGGCGAATTGTTGATGCCAATTTTGAAAGAGGGGAGACAGCGCGGTGTGATGGCGGTTGCGCGTCCGCTCATCGCCAGCGCGAACATGGATGCGCGCGATTTTTCGCGCACGTTCGAAGCATTCAACCATCGCAAACAAGGCAGTACCGGCGGCATCATTACCATTTCGGGCGGCAAAACGACGACGGCGCGCGGTATGGCAGAAAAAGTTTCCGATGAAGTATGCGCGGAACTCGGCATCCAAGCCGAATGCAAGACGAAAACAACGCCGCTGGTTTCGTATCGAGAGTTTTACAATTAGGCGTTGGTTATTTGTTATTCGTCGTGCGTCATTCGTCGTGATATGTCTCTCAACGTTACGCTCAAGATTTTCCGCTCGCGTCCGCATCAGGAACAACGCTATGACACCTTCAACGTCACTGTTCCCGACGCGGCGAATGTGTTGGATGCGATTGAGCAAGCGTGGGCGCACCACGACCGCGAGTTGATGTTTCGGCACGCGTGTCATCATGCGTCGTGCGGGACTTGTGCGGTACGCATCAACGGGCGCGAGAAATTGCCGTGCATTGCGCCCGTCCGCGAATATGCGGGAAGCGAAATCAAAATCGAGCCGCTGCGAAATTTTCCCATACTGGGCGATTTGGTGGTGGACGTTGCGGGCTTTTTTCAGAAACAACAAGCGAGCGGTTTTATCATCACGCGCCCCACGGAAAACGAACTGGACGGCAAACCCATCACGTACACCGATGGTCTCGACCCCGAAAGTGTGCCAAGTGTTCCGTTCAATCGGTTTGAAAATTGCGTCGAGTGCGGCATCTGTTTGAGCGCGTGTCCGACGATGGCGGCGGATTACAAATTTTTTGGACCGGCGGGACTTGCCGCCATTCACGACCAGTACCGCAAAACAAGCGACACCACCGAACGAAAAAAATTATTGGAGCTCGCGGATGATGAGCAAGGCGTCTGGCGCTGTCACAGCGCGTGGGAATGCACCGAAGCGTGTCCGCAAAATGTTCAGCCCGCCGAAAAAATCATGGCGCTCCGCAAAGAAATCACGACACAACGTTTCAAAACATTTTTTCGGCGCTGAGCCAATCAAGTTCGAAATTGGAAATTCAAAACATGGTCTGCGCATTTTTGATGTTGAATTTTGAATTATGAATTTATACCGTCCCGAACTCTCTCGCTTGCGTTTCCTCCGCTGGTTCGATTTTCGCAGCTGGCGCTTGGGAATGCTGGCGTACATTCTGAATCGCGTGACCGCGCTCGGACTGGTTTTGTATTTGTACATCCATCTTGTCGTGCTGACGACGCTCGTTGGCGGACCCGCGTCGTGGGACCCATTTGTCGCGATTGTACGCTCGCCGTTTTTTCTCGCGCTTGACGTCATTTTGCTCGCGGGTTTGCTCATTCACGGCTTGAATGGTCTGCGCGTCGCGCTAACGGGATTCGGGTACGGAGTGCGCGCCCAAAAACCGTTGTTTGTGGCGTTGATGATTTTCGCGGCGATTGTGTTGGTGTTGGGCGCCGTCAAGATTTTCACGGGTTAAACGATGCCAAACAAAAAATCGAGCTGGAGTTGGTTCTGGCAATCGGTCACGGGCATCTTGCTCATTCTGCTCGTCGGCTTGCACATGTACGCGCATCACTTTGTCGTCGAAGGCGGACTGCGCAACTATCGGCAAGTCGTCGAGTACTTGTCGAATCCCATCATCATCGTCGCCGAACTTGCGTTTCTCATCAGCGTCACCGTTCACGCCATGTTGGGAATGCGCGCGATTTTGTTGGACTTGGGTCCGAGTCCGCGAATGGAAAGATTGGTCACGCAAGCGTGCATCGTCGTCGGCGTGTTGACTGTGTTGTACGGTTTTTGGTTGACGTACACGATTCTCGCGCAAGGCAGCGCGCCGACAGCGTTCTTGTTCCGATGAATCACGTTCCTCGCACCGATGCAGAGTGGGAAGCCGCGTTCGCGTCGTACGACGAACCAACGTATCGTGACGCGCTCGCGTTCTTGAATCCAAAGGACATTGTGCTCGACATCGGCGCGGGCAATTTGCGTTTTGCCAAACGCGCGGCGAAACGCGTAAAACAAGTTTTTGCGATTGAACAACGCGCGGAATTGATACCCGAAAAATTGCCGCACAACGTTCAGGTGTTCTGCGGTGATGCGCGCACAGTCGAATATCCAAACAACCTCACCGCCGCGATTTTGTTGATGCGGCACTGTCAACATTTTTCACTCTATCGCGAAAAATTGGAACGCGTCGGCTGCAAAACATTGATTACGAACGCGCGGTGGCGGATGGATGTTGAGCGAATTGATTTACACGCAACGCGGATTGCATTTTCAAATTTTCTTGGAGGTTGGTACGCGTGCGCGTGTGGGGCAGTCGGATTCAAAGAAAATGCTGTTATCAGTGATGCCGTTATCGAGTTGTCAGAGTGTCCGCGCTGTTTGAAAAACTGAATTTTTCTGAAATTCATTTTTCCAAACACCATATTCCCTCATGGTTGGTCTGGTCATCGTTTCACACAGCGCGAAATTAGCGCAAGGGGTTGTCGAACTCATGCGCGGCATGGCGGGCGCAGACGTTCACATCGCGCCTGCGGGCGGCATAGATTTGCCTGACCAACCGATGGGAACGGACGCGCAACTCATTTATCGCGCGATTGAGCAGGTGTATTCTCCGGATGGCGTTGCCGTTCTTGTAGATTTGGGCAGCGCGATTTTGTCCACCGAAATTGCGCTCGAAATGTTTCCGCCCGAAAAACGCGCGCACATCAAAATTGCGCCCGCGCCGTTGGTCGAAGGCGGCATTGCCGCCGCCGTTCAAGCGCGTCTCGGCAGCTCGCTCGATGCCGTATTAAACGAAGCGCGGACGGCGTTCGGTGCCAAACTCGCACAGCTTGAACATATCGCGCCGCCGATGCTCGTTCCGGAAAAAGCCCCTCACCTCGATAGCGCATCCGCACACGAATTGATTCTGCCCGTCACCAATCGTCTGGGCTTGCACGCGCGCCCTGCCGCCAAATTTGTGCAAACGGCGGCGCGTTTCCACGCCGATGTGCGCGTACAGGACTTGAGCAACGGACGCGGACCCGTGAACGCCAAGAGCATCAACGCGGTCACAACCCTCGGCGTACTCTACGGCCACGACATAAAAATTCTCGCGCGCGGCGCCGATGCGGGCGACGCGCTCCAGGCTTTGCAGGAACTGGCGCGCGAAAATTTTGGCGATGCGGATGAAACCGCAACGCTAGCCGAACCCGCAGCTGCAACCAAGTCAACCGAGACTTTGGAGAATGATTTTATCGGGCTGCCGGCATCGCCCGGCTACGCGATGGGTCCGGCGCGTCTGTATCGCCCGGTGGCGCCGACGATTCCCCGGCACAGCACAGACGACGCGCCGCACGAATGGACGCGCTTGCACAACGCGATTCAAAAAGCACAGGCGCAGTTGCAGCAAGCGCGCCAGGCATTGACCGGACGCGGCAAAGATGCCGAAGCAGAAATTTTTGCCGCGCAAGTGTTGATGCTCCAGGACGAAGCCCTGCAAGAACCTGCGCGGCGCGCAATCTTTGAACACAAGACGAACGCTGCACTCGCGTTCCACAATGCCGCAGAAAACATCGCCGCGCAATATGACGCGCTCCCCGACGATTATCTGCGCGCGCGCGCCTCTGACGTACGCGCCGTTTCCCGGATGGTGCTGCTCAATCTTTTGGGTGTTGCGTCTCATGTCACGTGGCGCGAGGGCATCCTCGTCGCCTCCGACCTCACGCCTGCCGAAACCGCGCAGCTCGACCCAAACCTTGTGCGCGCCATTTGCACCGCCTACGGAGGTCCGACCGGACACAGCGCCATTCTCGCAAAAAGTCTCGGCATCCCCGCGATTGTCGGTTTGGGCGAAACCATTCTCGACATCAAAGAGGGCGACACGCTCATTGTGGACGGCGAGCGTGGACATGTCTGGGTGAATCCCGACCCCGAAGTGTTGGTCGAGTACAAAGCGTACATGGAACGCGCCGAGCGTGAAGCCGCGCTTGCGCGCGCGACGCGCAGCCAACCTGCCATCACGCGCGACGGACATCGCGTCGAAATCGCCGCGAACATCGGCTCGGTGCAAGACGCGCGCCAAGCCGTCGAAATGGGTGCAGAAGCGGTTGGACTTTTCCGCACCGAATTCTTGTTTCTCGACCGCCGCGATGCGCCGGGCGAAGACGAACAGTACGAAACCTATCGCGCCGTCGCACAGGCGCTGCAGAATCGCCCGCTCTTGATTCGCACGCTCGACAGCGGCGGCGACAAACCTCTGCCGTATGCGAACATGCCGCACGAAGCGAATCCGTTTTTGGGCCTCCGCGGGCTGCGTCTCTCGCTCGCGCAGCCCGAATTGTTCAAAACGCAGCTGCGCGCCATTCTCCGCGTCGCGGCTGACTTTGCCGTGCGCGTCATGTTTCCAATGGTCTCGACCTTGAAGGAATTGCGCGCCGCGCAAAACTTGATGGAACAAGCCCGCGCGGAATTGCTCGCACAAAACGTTCGCGTCCCGGAGCGCATCGAAACCGGCATCATGGTCGAGGTCCCCAGCGCGGCGCTGCACGCGCACGCGTTCGCGCGCGAGCTCGATTTCTTTTCCATCGGCACGAATGATTTAACCCAATACACCCTCGCCGCCGAACGCGGCAATCCACACGTCGCGTTGCTTGCCGATGCCATGCATCCCGCCGTCTTGCATCTCATTTCGCTTGTCGTCACCGCCGCACATGCCCAAAACAAATGGGTCGGCATCTGCGGCGAAATGGGCGGCGACCCCAACGCAATTCCAACCCTCGTCGGGCTGGGCGTGGACGAACTCTCGATGTCCGCCCCCCTCATTCCCCAAGCCAAAAAAATCATCCGCGAACTGAATTTCGCGGATGTTCAAGCCAGCGCGCCGCGCGCATTGGAATCATAAACCCACTACGTAACGGTGGGTTCAACGCATTTCAAAAATAAATCAAGGGAACGCGTACTCTCGACAAGGACGGAAACTTTCCGTCAGGTGTTACTGTACGACCATTTTTGAAATGCCTTGTCACATCAATTCGACAATCAACAACGTCATATCGTCAAAGCGTTCCGCGTCCCCTTGATGCTGCGCAACCGCGTCGAACAACGCGTCGCCCATCTGTGCAAGCGGCAGTGAAAAATTTTCCAATGCCGCGTGTTCCAATTCTTCGCGTCCGAAAGGTTCTTCGCGCACATTGACCGCATCCGTCATGCCGTCGGTATACAACACGAGGCGGTCCCCGCGCTGCAATGGCATTCGTTCCTCACTGAGAAACACTTCGCGTTCGTCCAGAAAACCCAACATCGTACCGACACCGCGCAAAATAATCACCTGCTTTTCGCGCACCAGCAATGGATAATCATGTCCCGCGCGCACAAAATTCAAATAACGCTGCGGCAGATCCAGCACGCCGTAAAACAACGTGACGAATTGCGTCGGCTCTGCCAAATCGAGCAAGAGCCGATGCACGCGCCGCAATACCTTTTCCGGTGACAATTCGCGCTGCGCCTCCGCACGCACCAAACTCCGCGTCAATGCCATAAACAACGCGGCGGGCATGCCCTTGTCCGAAACGTCTGCAATCACGACGCCGATGCGAGTTTCGTCCAACAAAAACACATCATAAAAGTCGCCGCCCACTTGGCGCGCCGGCTCGTTGCGCGCATAAAACTGCGCCCCCGCGACGAGCGGAAATTGATGCGGCAGCATGTTTTGCTGTACGGTGCGCGCCAATTCCAATTCGCGTTCGAGCCGTTCCTTTTTTGCAATTTCTATCTGCGCGGCTTCCAACGCGGAAATTTTTTCGCGCAAATTGGCAATCAAGTCCGCGCGCTGAAGTGCCGCCGCGCCCGCGTTCGCCAACGCGTGCAGTAACGCGGCTTCGCGCGCCTCGAACGTTTTGCGCACCGTGCTGTGAAAAATCATCGCGCCCACGACTTGGCGCTGCGCCACGAGCGGCACGCGTAGCCCCGCGCGCACATGCGCGCCTTCCGCGTCCGCCGTGCGTTTTGGAATCCCCGGCGGATACCCGCTCAAGGGCAAATGTCCTTCGCTCACTCCGTTCTCGCCGAACAAATCTTGAAACGGCACGCGCGTATGCAAATAGCGCGTATCCCAGCCGTTCAGTGCGACAATTTCTGCCGATTGGTCATGATGCAAAAGATACAACACGGCGCGGTCCGCGCCGCACAAATCGTGCGCGCGGCGGCAAATGTACGCCGCGAGTTCCTCCATCGAATCCAATTCGAGCAGCTTGTAGCCGACTTGCTGCAAGGCAAAGGACGCGAGATATTGCTGCTCGTGCGTCCGCGCGGCAAGCTGCAATTCCGTCACCTGGTTTTTCAGCGACTGCGTCGCGCGCAGGGTATGGCGTTCGCTGGCGGTGAGCAGATGAAAGAGCCGATGGATTTGTGCCGCGTCCAAATTTTCTACGTCGTCGCGCGTCAAAAAACCCTGCCGCGCCAATTCCCGCGCGTACGTTTGAAACGAGAGAACGCTTGGTGATTCGAGAGGGTTTTGTTTTGTGTCGGCGCGCCACACATCGAAAATTGCAATTTCACCGCGCCGCCCCGTGCTGCCGCATTGGTCACAACCCGTCGCGCGGAAAAAATCACCGTCGCGTTTTTTGCAATCATCGCACAACGTCTGCAAACGCTGCACCGCAATCACCGCGCGCAGTGCCTTTAACAACGCGTCATCGTCAATCGCTTGGCGCAATTCTCGAACCACCCACGCACCACACAGCGGCGTATCCATTTGCGTCACGATGCGGCGCCCGCGCTGCGCGGCTTGCAGCGCGGGTTCAAAACAGTCGCGCGGCAATGTCTCGGAAAAGACCAACGGATACCCGCGCTCCATCGCGCGTCCCAACGTCATTGCAAAATCTTGGTCGCCAAGCGGATACAAAATTTTGGCGCGTTCGCGCGAGCGCGTGGTCAAGCGCAACTGCGCGTCTTTGTGTTCGCTCACAATCGCCGCGCGGGTGTGCGGATGCGCGGCGAAAATGTTCCGCGCCAAAATTCCAAACACGGCGCTGCGTCCGCTCGCCTGCGCGTCATCTTCCAAATGCGGACGCGCGTCGAGACCCGCGACGATGACGAGTCCCGCGTCCTCGCGCGCAATGTCGTCAAACAACGCATCGAGTTGGGGCAGATGATGAAAGGCGTTGAGGTCGAGCATGGAAATTGGAAATTGGAAATTGGAAATTGGATGTTGGATGTTGGAGTCCAATTTCTAGCTTTTAATATCCAAGCAGTCGCTCCATGACCGCGCGAATTTTTTCTACGGACGGAAGCACCGCGTTCAATAACTCGACGTTGAATGGAATCGGCGCGTCGGCGGTGGCAACGCGTTCAATCGGCGCGTCCAAATCGAGAAAGGCATCGCGCGCAATGGTCGCGATGATTTCACCTGCAAAGCCCGCCGTGTACAAATCTTCATGGACGACCATTGCCTTGCCGGTTTTTTTGACGGATGCCAAAACAGCTTCCTTGTCCCACGGCACAATCGTTCGCAAATCCAGAATTTCGACGCGCCCTTCAAATTTTCGCGCGGCGTCGAGACAACGATAGACGCATTCACCCCATGTGACCACCGTGAGCTCGTCACCGGCAGTGACCTGCGCGGCAGTACCGAACGGCAAACAAAATTCGTCGCCGGGGTACGGACGCCGCGCAGGGTTTGTATCCAAGAGCGCGCGATGTTCGAGAAAAATCGTCGGGTCATCGCCGCGCAATGCAGTCCGCAAGAGTCCGACGGCATCCGCGGTGTTGCTCGGAAACGCGACGCGCCAGCCGGGCATGTGCGCGTACATCACTTCAGCAGTCGGGCTGTGCCACGGGTCGCCGAGCGCGCCGAATTGTTTGAACGTGAAACCGAGCGGCATGCGCACCACGAGCGGATTCGCAAATTTGTTGGCGCTGCGCCAGCGTGTCGTGCCAATGTCGTCCAACTGATTTTGCGCGGGGTCGGCGTACTTGCGAAATTGAATTTCGGGAACAGGCAACAGTCCCGCCCACGCGAGTCCGAGCGCGCGTCCCATAATGCCTTCTTCGTTCAGCGATGTATCAAACACCCGCGCTTCGCCGAATTCTTTTTGCAAACCCACCGTCGCGCGATGCACGCCGCCGCGCGGTCCGACATCTTCGCCAAAGAGTAACATGCGGGGATTCGCGCGCAATTCGTGTTCGAGTGTTTTGCGAATGGCGTCGAGCATGTTCATTCTTGTACCGTCGCGTTGTGCCGCGCCATGCGTAATCGCTAAATGCGCGTGTTCAGTACGCAGACCGCCTTGTGCGTTCACTGTTCCGTCAAAATAAACAAAGCGCGTCGCTTGTGACGCGTCGGGGTCGGGCATCGCTTCGGCTTCGCTCAACGCGTCGCGCAATTCCGCGCGCACACTGCTCACAAGCGAATCCCATTCCTCTGCGCGCATTCCATTTTGCAAGACAAATTCGCGGAGGCGCAGTACGGGGTCGGATTCAAATTCGCGCGCGATTTGTCCTTCGCTCTTGTAGGCGCGTTGGTCTTCGCCGTACGTGTGTCCTTGCAAACGCGGGACGCGCAACCGCGCGAGCGCGGTGCCGTGTGCGCGTACATGACGCACTGCGTCATCAATCGTTTGTGCCGCCTCGCGGGGATTCGTGCCGTCGCATTCAAAAATTTTCAAGTTGCCGTAGGCGGCGAGGTTCGCGGCGATGTTGCCGTTCGGATTCTGCAGCTGCGCGGGAACGGAAATGCCGTACCCGTTGTCCTCAATCCAAAAGAGCAGGGGTAGATTTTGCGTCGTCGCGATATTGAGCGCCGCCCAAAATCCATTTGCCGCGACACTCGCGTCGCCGCCCATCGCGACGGCAATCGCACCTTCCCACTCGCGCTCCTGCAACACGCGCGCGCGATAACGAATCGCGTGCGCCCAGCCCGCCGACGGTGAAAATTGGGAACCGACATCGCCCGCACTGGGCAGCGCGGTGGCGCGTCCGCGCGACGGCATGTTGAACACGACGCCGACATCACGCCCTTCGCTCGGCGAACCTGCGCGCGCCATTCCCGCCGCTAGCGCTTCACGCGCGGTCAGACCAATCGTCAACATGAACGGACGCGAACGATAGTACACACCCGCCGCGTCGTGCGGATGGTCGAGCGCGCACGCGAGCAGCACTTGGACAAGTTCGTGACCGCCCGCGCTGAATTGATATTTCACCATTTTGCGCGGGTCATTCATCTTGCCCGCGACAAGTTCGCGTTCTTCGAGTTGGTCCAGTTCTCGCGCAAGGAGAACATGCCGCGCCACACTGCGCCAGTCGAGATTGTGCATGGCTTTATTCTGTTGAAATTCGAGGCGTTGGCAAGTAGGGGCGAAGCCCTCACCCACGCGTTTTTCAAATCTCAACGATTGTTAATATGGATGCTTTGCTCCTACCGTCGCGTCTTAAACTCCCCATAAGCTAACGCATAACCTGCGATAAAGCCCGCGCGGAATTTTTACGCTATGCTGCACACGTAGAACTCGACGGCATTGCGCTGAACTCTCGCTCGCGCAATCTGTCGAGTTCACAGTCATTTTTCTGCATCGGTGATTGAAAATTCTGCGCGGGTTGTTTTTTCGGGCAGGTAAAGAATCCCGTCGGGCCGGGCGCGATTCTTGGCTTGTCCGAAAAAGCAACTTTTTTTGTTAGACCATGCAAACCAAACGCTGCCGGCGCGCGTGGACGAGAATTTTGCCGCACCAAATTCGACTGCGCGCTCAAATTTTGCCTGCGCGCTGTCGAGGATGGATAGCCCCCGCGCGTTCTCGGATGGACGTGCATCGCGAGAACGCGCGTTGGATGAATTGAAAATGATGGGAGCGGCACGGTTGGATGAAACCGACGTGAAATTGTACTGCGTGCGCGTTTCGGAGACGCTGCGCGAATATCTCACGCACGGTTGTGATATTCCTGCGCGTGAT
This sequence comes from uncultured Chloroflexota bacterium, assembly GCA_937870825.1. Taxonomy (GTDB): domain Bacteria; phylum Chloroflexota; class Anaerolineae; order UBA4142; family SHND01; genus SHND01. The sequence goes on from CALMZO010000214.1 coordinate 44,229, forward strand.
TTGGCGACGAGCGAACTCGCGCAGGTGTTGAAACAAAAACAAGTTCCGCAAAACATTGCGCGGCACATCCTCAACGTTTTGCGCGTGTGCGACAAAGTGAAACTTGCGAATGATGTTTCGGACCCATTCGCCATCAAAGCTCTCGCCAGTATCGCACAACAAATTGTTCTCCTCTACCCCTCTGTTTTCGAACGCACGAAAAAGACATTTCTCATCTCCGGTCTCTAATTTCCAATCTCTACTATAATACACGCGTCATGCCCAAACACATCCTCCGCATTGACGACGACGCGTTGTTGGTGCAATCGCTGGCGTACACGCCAAGACAAAGGTCTATGTGCACGTTCGTTGGCTGCGCGAAAAAATTCAAGGTAACCCGTCGAAAAGGCACGGGCTTGTCCATTGCGTGCGATATTGTGAACCCGCACGGCGGACGAATTGAGGCTGAGAGTGAAGTGGGAAAGGGGAGTCAATTCACTGTTGTTCTGCCATCATAAAAACGCGAGTCCCAAAGGACTCGCGTTTTTGTTTATGCTCGGTGATTGTCAATTAACGCAAACGTCTTGCCATGAATCAACCCGTCCTTTTTTTGCGAATGACAAGAATTATTGCCAGTTCTTCGGGTCTATGTTAAGGTCAGTTCTCAGAGCTCCCCTTTCACCTTCTCCTTGAAGGATTTCAAGAACGCTCCCAGTCTTTGTTATGCTTTTATATTCGTTCCCATAGGTGAGTGTGACCAAGAGTTTGTGCGCTTCGTCAAACCGGCTCTTGGCAAGCGTATGCGCTTCGGCTGCTGTTTCCAAAGCAATCAAAAGATTTGGCTTGTCGTTGGGGCGGGCAGTATTATATCTCTGCCGCGCGTTACTTAGCGGTTAGGGCAGTGTCCATGTTCTTTTGTAAGGTATCGCAAATCTTTTGAAGCTCGGCGAAAGCGGAGATGCTGATGAGTCCCCCTTGCGCCAGTATCCTGTCAGCTTTTGCCGCGGATACCGAGGAGTTTTCGGCTATGGTGAGAGCGACGTTGTAAGACTGGTCAACACTGGCGTACCTCAGGAGGGCGATGTTCATACTCTCCAGAGCCGGTTGGAGTTCTTTCTTTGTGGCTTGGTAAAGGTCATAGCTCCACGGTATCGTTACGTCTTCGAGCTGCTTCACCTTTGCGTTTTGCTTGATTTCATCACGGCGAGTCGTCACCTCTTTGACGGCTGCCTCGGCGAGTTTTTGCTTCTCCGTGGCGCTAGTCAGAACCGTCGTCCAATTGGCGACGGCTGCCTGATTACAATTCACTGCTTGCAGCGCGTCAGCGGGATACGCTTTTCCCTGAGCGCTATTGTAATTGGTGAGGGCGGCGGCATTTTTTGTCTTGGCGTTTGCCAAATTCGTGGTAGCGCTCTGGACATCCGCATCTGCGTCTTTTTTAGCCGCATTGGCTCTGTTCAAATAATCCTCTGCATCATCGAGAGGGCTCACACCAAAGGGTGGGCAAACGCCGCTGAAAATAACAGAACCATCTGCGCAAACTATTCCTGGGCCTGCCATGTTGACTCCTTTCGGGAACTAGATTGGAACGGATAGAAATTGTCCGTATTCTATCATCCTTTAACCCGATTTTGACGTAATCTTTCGATTTCTCGGATTTTATTCTACGTTCTCAAAAATCCCCGCCGCGCCCATGCCCCCACCAATGCACATCGTCACCATGCCGTATTGCAAATTGCGGCGTTTCATTTCGTGAATGAGCTGCACGGTGAGTTTCGCGCCCGTTGCGCCGAGCGGGTGCCCGAGCGCAATCGCGCCGCCGTTCACGTTCACTTTTTCTTCGTCCATTTCGAGTTGGCGAATGACCGCGACGGCTTGTGCGGCAAATGCTTCGTTGAGTTCAATCACGTCAATGTCTTTGAGTTCCAGCCCCGCGAGTTTCAACGCTTTCGGAATCGCCTGCACGGGACCGATGCCCATGATTTCCGGCGCGACGCCGCCGACCGCGAACGACAACATTTTTACGAGGGGTTTCATGCCCAACGCGCGCGCTTTTTCGTCCGACATGACAACCACTGCACCCGCGCCGTCGCTCGTCTGTGACGAATTGCCTGCGGTGACGCTGCCGCCGTTGCGAAACACAGGTTTGAGATTCGCCAATGCTTCGAGCGTGGTGTCGCGGCGCGGACCTTCGTCAATGTTGAAAACGTATTTTTGTTCGCGTGTTCCGCCGCTTTCCATCTCAAATAAATTTACATCGAGTGGAACAATTTCATTTTGAAATTTTCCGGTTTCAATCGCGGCAAGCGCGTTGCGATGCGAACGATACGCGAATTCGTCTTGCGCCTGGCGCGACACGTCGTACTGCTCCGCGACGTTTTCCGCCGTGAGTCCCATGCCGAGATAAACGGACGGATATTCCATCGCGAGATACGGATTCGGCGCGAAATGAAAACCAATCATCGGCACCATGCTCATACTCTCCGCGCCGCCCGCGACGATGCAGTCGCCCCAGCCCGCGCGAATTTGCTGCGCGGCGAGCGCGATGGTTTGGACACCCGACGCGCAAAAACGATTCACCGTCATGCCGGTCACCGCGTTGGGCAAGCCCGCGCGCAGCGCGGCGATGCGTCCCATGTTGAGCCCTTGTTCGCCTTCGGGCATCGCGCAGCCGATGATGACATCATCCACATCTTCGGGTTTCAAGCCGCCCGCGCGTTGAAACGCCTCGCGCACGACGGTTGCTGCCATGTCGTCGGGACGCGTCGTGCGTAATTTGCCGCGCGGCGCTTTGCCGACGGCGGTGCGTACTCCGGAAACGATTACTGCTTCACGCATAGAAACTCCTTGTTAGAGTGACGGTGACGAGTGACGGTAAATTGTTTTGCGTTAAACGTCAAGCGTCAAACGTAAATCTTTGCCGACCATCCGGTGCGCGGAAAATTCATACCAACTACGCCGCATGCCAGTCCCGATATTGTTCGGGATGTTGACGGATGCGTTGTTCCAACAACCTTGCGAACTGTTTCATGCCAATCTCTGCGGCACGCGCATTGTTTGGAAATTCCAACGGCGGTTCGATTTCGAGATGCAATTCATCGCGTTCGTCCAGCCAACAAAAAATCGGCAAAAGGGGCGCGCCCGTCAGCTGCGCCAAATGAATCGCGCCCGTCGCAAAACGGCGCGGCTTGCCAAGAAATTCCAGTTCAACGTGTTTGTGACCGATTTGTCCTTCGCCCGAAAGGTACACCGGTTCATTCTGCTGCAACAAATTCATCAAATGGCGCGTGACCGCGAACGATTCGCCCTGCGCGAGATACAAAATAGACGCCACATATTTTTGCTCGCGCGTTTCAAAAAAAGGACGAATCACGCGCGCGCGAATTTCGGTTTCGCCTTGTGCGAAAAAGCCGCCGAGATGTTCTGGCGAATGCGTTTGATGAACGTTAAAGCCGCGCGTAAACAAAATTCGTTTGACCGCGTTGCGCTGTCCGAAAAAACTGTTTTCAAAAAGAATCGCGCCGTGTCCGCGCGCCAACGCGTCCGTGATGTGTTCCAGCCCGCGTATGCGCGCGCGCTCCAATTCGCTTTTGCGTTCGACATTCAACAACATGACCGCGTCGCGCCAAAACGATTCAAACGTTCCGTACACGCGGCGATTGATTTCGCGCGCGGTGGAGTGTGCGCCGAGAAATTCCCGCAAGCGTTCTCGAATAGCGCGGCGTTTTGCGCGTAAAGAATGATACGCCACGCGCGCAATACATTTGGCAAACGCGTCGCCTACGCGCGCAGAACGTGTCGTTTCAAGCGATTGAAAAAGCGCAAGCACCGACAGCAAGTACAAATCGGTAGCGTCAAAACGCTGTGTCAATTCGTCAACATGCCGCGCCGCAGCTTGCCCGTCGGCGATTTCGGCATTTCCTCGCGAAATTCAAAGATACTGGGAATTTTGAAATCGGCGATTTTGCCGCGACAAAATTCTGCGAGTTCCACTTCAGTACACGCGAGACGGCGCACCACCACCGCCTTTACTTGGTCGTCACCATACACGGTAGGAACGCCGATGACGGCAACTTCCGCGATGCCCGGATGCGTCTCCAGCACCTCTTCCACTTCGCGCGGGTCAATTTTGAAGCCGCCTTTGTTAATCAAAAATTTGAGACGCCCCTGCAAATACAAATGCCCCCGCGCGTCGAGTCTACCCAAATCGCCGGTGTAAAAAAAGCCGTCGCGAAACACTTGCGCGTCGAGCTCGGGCAAATCATCGTACCCGCGAATCGCGCACGGACTCGACACGAGCACCTCTCCAACGTTTCCGGTTTCGACGCGCTTGTTTTCCTCGTCCACAATCGCGAACGCAATCCCATCGAGCGGCGCGCCGACGGAATCGAGCGTGTTTTCGATGTCCGCACTCAAGTTCACGCTCAGCGTTCCCGTTTCCGTCGAGCCGTAGAGTTGCCGCACATACATTCCAAATTTTGAATGAAACTCGCGATTGTATTTTGTCGGAAACGGCGCGCTCGCGGAAATGCAGAGACGCAGTGACGAAAAATTTGGCGCGCGTTCAAAACGCGTTTGCGCGAGCGTGATAAACATGAACGGCACGGCGATAAAAACGGTGAGCCGTTCGCGTTCCGTTAGTTCCGCGACGCGGTGCCGCTCGAACGGCGCGGGATACAACGTCGCGCCCGCGCGAAAACTGGCCAGCATCGTTCGCATCAAGCCGTTGACGTGTGAGAACGGCGCGACGCCGAGAAAGCGGTCACTCGCATTCAACGCGAGCGTGTTTTTCAACGCGTCGAGTTCCCACAAAATTTGCGTGTGGTTGCGCGAAATGCGTTTCGGTTTGCCCGTCGTCCCCGATGAAAATTGAAACATCACCGGCGCGTTCGGGTCAACCCGCGGCGGCTGCCAACTTGCATCGAACGTGAACCTGTCCCATTCCTCGCACCGTAACAATTCACATTGCGCTTGCGCTCGCGGCAGGACGCTTTCACACAACGCGCGAAAAGTTTCATCGGTGAGAATCAATTTCAATTCGCACGCGTCAATGAAATACAAAATTTCATTCTGTTGGTAATGGTCATTCAACGGGACCGCAATCGCGCCCGCGTTCAATATCGCCCAATACGCGATGACAAATTCGGAACTGTTGCGCAACAAAAGACCAACACGGTCGTTGACGCGGATGCCGCGTTTTTGCAACTCGGCGGCGAGCGCATAGACCCGCGTCCGTAAAGCGTCGAACGTCAAACGTTGCTCGCCGTACACAAGCGCGTTGTGCGACGCGAACGTTTGGGTGATGTGGGCAAAAAGTTCGGGGAGCGTTCTCATTTCACCAGTTCTGTACGCGTCGAAACTTTCCGCGCCACGTACTGTGCCAACGCGCCGAGCGACGAAAACAATTCCACATTCAAATCGGCGTCGGGGATGGAAATGTCGAACGCGTTTTCCAAGCCGAGCGCGAGGCGCAATGCTTCCACCGAATCGAGTCCGATGCCGCGTCCGAGTAACGGCGTTTGCGCGTCCGCGTTTTCGATGATTGCCGAATCTGCTTGCAACGTGTCAATGAGAAGACGCTTGATGGCAACAAGAATTTGAGTGGGGGTCATAATTCGTAATTCAAAATTCAAAATTATTTCTTTTTCTTGATTTGACGTTGTTGTGGAATGGTAGTCACAAGCAGCGCGATGATTTCGGATGCGAGTGACATGCGATGTTCCACTACTGCCAATGGGATTTTGTGTCGCCCGCGCCAGTACCAGCCGCGTGTTTCGCGTGCCGAACCGAGCGCAATAGATAAAAAGCGTGCATAATCCGCTCCGAATCCTTTGCCATAACCTTCTTCCATATTCGCGCTGATTGAACTTGATGCGTCAATCAGTTGCGCGGCGAGCTTGCGTCCGCGCGTGTCCTCCATTAGATATTCGCAATCATACCAAGACAAGTCATAGAGGAACAATGCCTTTTGATAGGCGATATTGTGCCAAAGTGGGTCTCGCTGCAACATTGGTGAAACCGTATCTACCCATTCCTCAAATGATTTGGGTTTGATGGACGGCATGGCGCGCTCCGAATTTTGAATTTTGAACTTGGAATTTCTAATTCTGCAGCGGTTTCCCCGTATTCAAAAAGTGCGAAATGCGTTCGCGCGTTTTTTCTTCGCCGCACAGCGAAATGAATGCTTCGCGTTCGAGATCGAGAATGTATTGCTCCTCCACCCACGCGGGCGCGGTCAATTTTCCGCCGCACAAAACCTGCGCGAGTTTTTCGCCGATTTTCGCGTCGTATTCGGAAATATATTTTCCTGACACCATCGAAAAAATGGCGATGCGAATTGCCGACAGCGCGCGTTCGCCCGCCGCGTAGATTTTCGCGCGCGGCGGCGCTTGATAATTTTCCGCGACCATGTCGAGAACCGTCTTTTTCGCTTCGGCGATGAGCTGGTCACGATTCATCACGACGCGCGTGGTGTTGTCGAAAAAGCCGAGTTGTTTTGCTTCTTCCGCGCTCGTCGCCACTTTTGCGGTGCCAATCGTTTCAAACACGCGCTGGAGAAATGGCAACACATCCGCGTTGGGCGTCTGCATCGCGGGCGCGACGACGCGGCGCAGCATTTCTTTGCAGCCGCCGCCTGCGGGAATGACGCCGATGCCAACTTCGACGAGACCGACATAACTTTCCGCGTGCGCGACAATGCGCGAACCCGCCATCGTCACCTCGCAGCCGCCGCCCAAAGTGTAGCCGAACGGCGCGGTCACAATCGGTTTGCGCGAATACCGCAGCTGCATCGTGAAATCTTGTAACGCTTTTGCGACCTCGTCAATTTTTTCCCATTCGCCATTTTCTGCCAAGAGCCAAATGCCGACGACGTTCGCGCCTGCGCTGAAATGTTCGCCTTGATTGCCAATCACCATCCCGACAAAATTTTTCTCGACCTCATCCAACGCGGTGCGCGCGACCTCAATGATATTGTCGTCGAGCGCGTTCATCTTGGTATGAAATTCCAACAGCGCGACGCCATCGCCCACATCGCGCAAGGACGCACTTTCGTTTTCGGAAATTACTTTGGTGTTCTTGAGTACGATGACGTTTGACGCTTCACGTTTGGCGACGTACTGTTTGGTTGAGGGGTCATAGTACGAACCGTTGTGATAAAACGACGCGTGTCCCGCCGCCAACATTTCCTTGACCCACGACGCGACGGCAATCTCTTGCGCGTCCATTTTTTCAACCGTTTCCGCGACGCCGAGCATATCCCACGTTTCAAACGGACCCGCTTCGTGCGCGAATCCCCACTTCATCGCATTGTCAATCGAAACAATGCCGTCGGCGATTTCGGGAACGCGATGCGACGCGTACGCGAGGTAATGCGCCGTAGTGTCCCAAATAAATTTCGCGGCGCGGTCATCTTGCGTCATGATGTAGCGCAATCGTTCCGCGAGCGTGTCGTACATTTCGGCATTGGTAATCGAGTCAAAGAAAAATTTTTCGGGGCGTTCGTATTCGAGCGTGTGGAGATTCAGCGCGTAAAATTTTTTCTTGCCGCTTTCTTCGCGCACTTGTTTGTAAAACCCGTGTCCTGCTTTGTTTCCCAACATGCCGCGCTCCACCATCGTTTTCAAAAATTCGGGCGGTTTCAAATCGGCGCGCGCTTCATCTTCGGGAACCGCGTTGTACAAGTTGTCTGCGACGTGATACATGATGTCCACGCCGACCAAATCGCCCAACCGATACGTCGCGGATTTCGGATGTCCAATCGCCGCGCCCGTAAATTCGTCCACTTCGTCCACGCGATAATTGTTTTCGAGCGTGTAGCGCATCGCATACGTGCCGAGAAACGAACCGAGCCGATTCGCAATAAAGTTCGGACGGTCTTTGCAAATGACAACGCCTTTGCCCAAAACGCTCTCGCCAAATTGTTTCATGTACGCGACGACATCGGGCAGGGTGTCGGGTGAGGGAATCACTTCGAGGAGTTTCAAGTAACGCGGCGGATTGAAAAAATGCGTGCCGAGAAAATGTTGACGAAACGATTCGCTGCGTCCTTCCGCGATGGCGTGAATCGGAATGCCGGAGGTGTTGGTGGTGACGATGCTGTGCGGTTTGCGCGCGGCGTCAAGGCGTTCCATCAACGCGCGTTTCACATTCAGATTTTCGACAATAACTTCGAGAATCCAATCGGCATCGGCGACGAAATCAAAATTGTCTTCCAGATTGCCGACGCGAATTTGTTCGGCGACTTGCGGCGCGAACAACGCGGCGGGTTTCGCTTTGACGACTGCCTGCATCCCCGCGTTGACGATGCGATTCCGTACGGCGGGATGTTCGAGCGCTAATTTTTTCTTTTCTTCGTCGGCTGTCAGTTGAGTGGGAACAATATCGAGGAGGGTGACTTGGAGACCCGCGTTGGCGGAATGGGCGGCAAGCGCGCCGCCCATCGTTCCCGAACCGATGACGGCGACGCGGCGAATATCGTACGACATTGTAAATACTCCTTCGTGGAGGCGAGTGAGAGCTGGGAGACCCGAGTGCGTAGTTATGACGCAGTGCGTCATAAATTGTTTTCATTGTAGCATAAAGGCGTGGGCGTGTCTACCGAACGGTAGGTAAAACGCCCTAGAACATCCGAGCGATTGACAACGTTTTCGATTGTGATATAATTCACAAACGGAAATGTTGGACGCTCATGCATTGAGTTTTGTAATTCGTTGGGTGCATGTTGTCGCGATGACGCTGATGTTGGGCGGCGCGGGCTTGACGGCGTTGTTTGCCGCACGTGTCGGGTGGGGAGAACAGGAACGCGCGGGATTGAAATTTGCGCTCGAGTACGAAAAATGGTTTTGGTTGGCGTTGGGGTTGCAAGTGATTTCCGGCGTTGGGAATTTGGGTGCATTCGGCGCGAATCTGCCGACGAGTGACACCGAATGGAGCAGGAGTTTTTTGTGGAAATCGGGCATCGTGTTGATTTTTGTTTTGGTCTCGATGGTTCGCACGATGTTCATTGTGCTTCTCGACAATGCGGATGGAGTTGCTCTGCGCGCGGGCTTGGCGCGCGTTTTGTCTGTAACGTATGCAAGCACTGTGCTCATTTTACTCGGAGCGCTGTGGCTTGCCGTCGCGTTGGCACATGGTTAATTCGCTGCGTTCGACGCGTTTGCTCGAATGGTGTTTTGGCACGTTTCACCCCGCGTTCTTGGTGTTGGCTGCGTTCCTTTTGTTGTACGCGACGGGAAACGCGGGCGCTGTGTTGGGTGCGTTGAACACGTTGCTCGGGGTGGGCGTATTCGCGTTGTTGTGGGCGACAACGTGGTGGAGTACGCAGCGCGCGGTGCGGGGCTTGTACGAAAACGGGCAGTTTTTTATTCCCGCGTTCGGCGACATGTTGTCGGTGGGCGTGAAATGGGGCGCAGTGAATGGCGCGCTCTTTTTTCTTTTTTTGTTTGGTGGGATTGGATTGTTTGGACTTGCATTCAGCGCGCAGACATCGCAGTTTGGCGCGGCAGCAGTATTTTTCTTGTTTGCAGGCTGCATTGGCGCAATTTTTGCGCTCATGTTGGGCGCCGTGTTTGGTATTGTGTTTACACTGGTTGACGCGGCGCTCGTGGGCTTGGCATTTTTTTTTTATTGGTTATGTGTGCCGCGTGAAACTGTGCCCGCGGACATCGCACAGGAGGTGACGCGATGAACGCGATGGCGGTAAGAGAAACCCAATGGTTCGCAATACCAAAAAGATGGGACGCTGCAAAGAGGACCCGCGTCGCGTGGACTGGACCGTTTCGTCATTCGCTTTGCTGACGCGGAGGGAAAAATCGTTGCGGAAACGAACGCGCGCGGCGACCCCCTTGCGATTCCGGATGCGAATGCGATGTTGGTGGTGGATACGAGCCAAGTGATTTTGGGGAAACCGTAGGGCGGGCACAAGCCACAGCTCCTACGAGTTGCCTAACGCGTGCTGCTCCACAATTGCGCGCGGAATTGGCACCACGAGCAGTTTTGGAAATTTGTCGCGTGCGACGACATCGCGCGTCGAGTACACCACATTGCCTTGTGCGTCGAACACGTTGACGTACAAATCGGGCAGGGACTCAATGCGCCAATCGGGCGCGTCCTCGTCGTCTTTATATTTCTTTTCGTCAAATTCAAAATAGATTTCGCCTTTCGCATCGGTGACTGCCGTGCCGAGCAAATCGTCCGCGCTTTTCCAATCGCGGTCGTACAAGGAAACTTGTACATTTGGCAAAACGTGTTTGCGATTTTCATCCAACACGAGTTGGACACGCATCATCAATTTCATCGGATTCCGCCTCCATCTTTACATCCCTCGAATGAGTCCCCCCGCCTGACAGGTTCGACAAAAATTTGTAATGCGCTGCTGCGCGGTAATTTCCGAAATCGTTGAACCGCAGCGCGGACACGCCTTGCCTGCGCGCATGTGGACTTGGAAAAAGTCGCGCGGTTTCAGGTGAATGTTTTCGCCCATCGCGGCGCGCACCAATTCAATGGACTCGCGCAGCGTGGTTTGAATCGCATCGTATAACCGCTCGATTTCTTCCGCCGTCAATTGTGTGCGTTTGCGGTACGGATGCACCTGCGCGCGCCACAAAATTTCATCCGCGTACGCGTTGCCGATGCCCGCGAGAAATTCGCCGCGTGTGAGGACGCCTTTGATTTCACCGCGAAACGGTTTCAGGCGTTCTCGAAATTGTTCGCGCGAAATATCGAACGGTTCGGGACCCATCTCGGCGAAATCGGGAACGCGCTTTATGTCGTCGGTGAGATAGACTTGGCCCATCGCCTTGTCGTCAAAGTAACGCAGTTCCGTTTCGTCGGCGAATGTAAAAACGAACGCGGTTTTCTTGTAACGCTTGTCTTGCGTCGTGGCGAGTTGCAGGCGTCCGGTGAGTTTTGGGTTGATAACGAGTTTCGCGGCATGGTCGAAATCAAAAAGCAAAAATTTTCCGCGCCGCGCAACGTTTTCGATTTTCGCGGCAGTGAGAGTTTCGACGAAACCGCGCCCCGTCACATCGCGCACGACAATTGCCGCCGTCGGTTGGAGCAATTCGACACGCGTGATTTTTTTGCCGACGACGCGCGTGTTCAAAACATCGCGCACCACTTCAAGTTCGGGCAGTTCAGGCACGGCTGTATTTTCAATACAACGCAGAAATGGTCAAGCCGTCGCGCGCGGGAATACGCTTTTTTGAAAGGCGTTGGTATGATAGGGGCAACACGAGACCTGCCAAGTTGTTGGTGAGACCGTTCGGTGCGGAAACTTCACAGGTCTTGTCCAATAGGAGCTGTATGACACGCGACTTGGATATCGCGCGTTTGTATTTTTTTGTGTGGATTGGCGGACTTGGGTTTTCGTTTCCGTTCGCCAATCTCTTTTTTCGCCAGCAGGGTTTGAGTGGCACAGAAATCGGTTTGCTGTTGACGTTCGGTTCGATGGCGGGTCTGATTGCTTCGCCGTTGTGGGGACGTTGGAGCGACAGCGGCGCGCCGTTGACGCGATTGCTGCAACTCGCATTTCTGGTGACTGCCGCCGGAGTTTTCGCGCAAAGCCAACAAACGCTTTTTATTTGGTTTGCATTGACGAACGTGTGGCGCGCGCTCGCGGGCGCGGGGATTGCGCCCTTGTCGGATGCGTTGGCATTGCGAATCAGCGAAGCGCGCCGCGCGGGGTACGGCAGCATTCGCGTGTGGGGTTCGGCGGGCTGGGCAGTGAGCGTCTTGTTAAGCGGCTGGGTGATTGAACGCACCGCGTTGATTACATCGTTTTACGGCATGGCGGCGGGCTATGTGTTGGCGGCGCTGCTGTTGTTTTTGATTCCCAAGACGCTTCATGCGTTGCCAAAAGAACGCGTACAAGAAAAAAGCGGACTCGCACACGCCGCGCGCGAATTGGTAAAAAATCGCGCGCTCTTGGGACTCGCGTTCGCGCTCATTCTGCGCGGCATGTTGAGCGACGGGCATTTGCAATTTGGCAATATCTACCTCGAACAACTTGGCGCGAGTACGGCGGTGATTGGGATTGCGAGCATGTTGGCGGCGGCAGTCGAACTGCCGGGATTTTTTGTCGCGGACCGCGTGGTGAAAAAAATCGGCGCGGAACGCACACTGCTCATTTCTTTTTTGATTACGGGGCTCAAATTTATTTTGGTGCTGGCGTTTCCCGCCGTGTGGTCGGTGTTGGTGACGCGCGCGGTGGAAGGCGTCGCGTTCAGTTTGTTCACCATCGGTCTGTTGAAATATGTGTTGGAACGCGCGCCGCAATCGCAAACGGCGACGATGCTCGCGTTTTTTACGGTCACACTCACCGCGTTGATTCAAATTCTCGGCGCGCCGATTGGGGGAATTGTGTTTGATGTCGTCGGCGCGTATTGGCTGTACGCGTTGACGCTCGTGGGAAATGTCGCGGCGGGCGCGATTTTATTTGGATTTCGCGCGCGCCATTGACGCTCAATTTGTTCTCGTGCTTGTTTCGCAAATATCAAAAAAAGAGACCGCTCTCCGGAGCGGTCTCGATATTTATCGCGCGAATTTTTCTTGTAATAATTGTTCCGCCCACGCGGCATCAGAGATATCCAATTCGGGATTTGGGGGTTTGGCATAATCAACGCTCAAATCATAACGCGCATCCGTGTAAATTGTAGTGAAAACGGTTTGGAGGTCTAATGAGACATCTGAATCGGGTTCGCGAAGTGGCACAGTGACGATGGGCAACGACGCGCGCACTGATATGGGACAAACTGCTACGCGTGTTCGTTGTTGGGCGCGCGTGAGCAACACATAATACGCAGCGCTGGGAGCATTGGTCAGAGCAATGGGACGTCGCCCGCGACGAAGTAAATCTATTTCCAAAAGATGGGCGCGCGCTTGCAACACCTGAATTCGTTTGGATTGATATTCATTCCTACCTTCACCGCGTTTGTTTGTCGGCGAAAGAATCTCGATGCTTGTAATGAGCGTGCCACCCGCAACGTCACGAATTTCAATCGAGGGAATTTCAGATTCAAAGAGCAACGGTTGTGAAAGAAGCAATGGCGCGCTCGCGGTTAGCCCCGTTGTCTGCGGAGGAGATAGCAGCGGCGCGTTGGTACTCTCGTACAATTGCACATCGGGCATTATCACACCGACCGACTCGCCTGTTTCGAGTTCATCAATGACAGTACGCGTAACAACGCGTGCAACGTAATCGGGAACGATAATTCGATTCAACGTACGGCTAATTTCCGCTGCAAGGTGAAGATGGACATCGGGCCACAGATGTCCTTCGAGAGACGGGTCCATTCCGGGAAAAGGCGATGGCATTCGTCCTCCTTTGTGCGAGCGCGCTTTATCTTACACCGATTCCGCCATCGCACGCGCAGCAACACCGGGTTCGCGCGCGGTCTCTGGTTCCGGCGCCAGCACGGACGCCGCGTACAACACCAACACAATCCACAACACATCCGCCAACAACAAGTGGACAATTTGCATCCATGTCGGCGCGAGCAATATGACGTTGATGCCGCCCGCAAGAATTTGGGCGACGACGAGAAGACGAAGCGTCAGCGCAAACTTGCGCGTCGCGCTGCCTGCTTCACCATTGAGCATCACCGTCAAATAAAGCAAATACATTCCAACAAAAACCGCGATGAGCGGATGCACCACGCGCAGCTGCACGAGAAAATGCGCGGCGGGATTCACATCTTGCGCGATGCCTTCCGCAAGCGACGACGCGGGAAACAATGTATCGCCCAACGCGGTCAACGCGCCCGCCGCGCCCGTTACAATCAATCCCAACAATCCGAGCGACATCGCGAACGTTTGCATCGGACGCGCGCGCAAATTTATCGCTTTCCCGCCGGATGCCCACCACGCGGTCAGCGTCAACGCGGCGAGAAGCAAAAAGGTATTGACGAGATGCGCCGCAATCGTGTACACACGCGCCACCGATTTATCCATGCCCACCCAGCCAAACAACACAAGCGCCGCGCCAATCAACGCTTCGATAATGATAAAAATTGCTGAAGCGAGCGCGCCGTACCGCACATTTCCCCACGGATACGCGCGGAACGCCCAAAGCAACATGCCGAGTACGAGCAACAACGCAACGCCCGACATGCCGCGATGTGTAAATTCAATCGCGCGTTCGAGAGAGGGATTGAGCGGAAGGACTTGCCCGTCGCACAGGGGCCAATGGCTGCCGCAGCCCGCGCCCGAACCGCTCGCGCGCACGAACGCGCCCCACAGAATAACGAGAATGTTGTATCCCACCACGAACCACGCGAATTTTGCAAAACGATTCAGTGTCATGCTTACCTCTACATGTTGGTACGATGTCTCTGCCCGCATTGCGCGATTATAACACGCTAACATGCGCCATGCAGGGCATTTGACAAATTTCGGCGCGCGTGAAAAAATAGGCGCCATTACATTTTGATTACCATTTTGCGTTCGTGCTGAACGCAAAATACCTCGCCTCGATTCGCTTCGCCGCCCTCGAATGCAACGCCCATCCGGTGCGTTGCGCCCGGCACCAATTCGGCATTTCGGAGTTCTATGGATTCAGTAAACGGTGTTCCACCCAGCGGGATCGTCACATTTCTCTTTACCGATATTGAAGGCAGCACCGCGCTGTGGGAAAAAATGCCCGAAGCCATGAAGCGCGCACTCGCCCAGCACGACCAAATTTTGCATCTCGCGATTGCCAAGCATAACGGTTACGCGTTCAAACAAATCGGCGATGCCTTTCAAGCCGCGTTCGTCGCACCGTCCGACGCGTTAAATACCGCGATTGATGCCCAACGCGCCTTGCGCGACGCGACCTGGGGCGAAACGGGCGCGCTGCGCGTCCGCATGGGCATTCACACCGGACCCGAAGAGTGGCTCGGCACCGATTACGCGGTGAGTCACACGCTGAACCGCGTGGCGCGCATCATGTCGGCGGGACACGGCGGCGAAATTTTGGTGTCAAGCGAGACGGTTGAAAATGTGAACGGCACGATGCCGCAGGACGCGAATTTGCGCGACTTGGGCAAACATCGGCTCAAAGGGCTGAAAATTCCCGAACATATTTTTCAACTCGTCGTTCCTGATTTGCCAGCCGAATTTCCGCCGCTGAATGTCTTGGATTCGTACAACGCGCATTTTGAAACCGTCGCGCGCAACCTTGCTGAAAATCGCGTCGTGCCGTTTTTAGGCGGCACTGTGAATTTGGTCGGACGCCCAACCGACAGACCGTGGCGCTTTGGCGAATCGGATTTTTTGCCCGTCGGTGTGGAACTTGCCGAACATCTCGCGCGCCTCTTTGATTATCCTGCGAATGAACCGCGTGACCTCGTGCGCGTTTCGCAATTCGCTGCCGTGAAAGCGGGCATCGGTCCCCTGTACGACGAACTGCGCAAAGTGTTCAAAGCCGAATATCCGCCGACGCCGCTGCACATGTTTTTTGCAATGCTGCCGCGTCTTTTGCGCGAGCGCGGTTTTCCGCCCGAACTGATGGTTGTAACCACGAATTACGATGACGCCTTGGAACGCGCGTTTCGCGCAATGAACGAACCGTTTGATTTGGTCACGTACATTGCCGAAGGCGATGCGCGCGGAAAATTTATGCACACGTCCCCTGACGGCAAAGCGCGCCCGATTGACAAACCAAACAAGTATCTTGGACTGAATCCCGAAGAACGCACGACCATTCTAAAAATTCACGGCGTCGTGGACCGCAACAATCGCGCGCGCGACAGTTACGTCATCACCGAAGACCATTACATTGATTATCTCGCGCACAAAGACATTGCCCAACAATTGCCCGCGCAACTTTTGGAGCGCATGAGCTGGAGTCACTTTTTATTTCTGGGCTACAGCTTGCGCGACTGGAATTTGCGCGTGATTTTGCATCGCATCTGGGGCGAACAAAAATTTAAATACAAAGCGTGGGCGGTGTCCGATACGAATGTGTTGGGCGAAAAGCCGCAGCCGCTCGAACAAGAATTTTGGCGACTGCGCGATGTGGACATTATCAAAATGCCGCTCGACGATTACGTCGAATCCTTGCAAGAACGTGTCGAGCATTTAACGCAGGGCATTGCCGTGAGCTCACCTGAACGGGGGGGGGAATAGAATGAGTTCTCCTCCCAACGGCGCAGGAAACATGGACACGCGCAAAATTCCGCCCGCGCCGTACAAAGGTCTCGTCCCGTACACCGACGACGATGCCGCGCTCTTTTTTGGACGCGATGCGGAACGCTCCATCATCGTCGCGAATCTGCGCTCATCGCGTTTTACGTTGTTGTACGGACCAAGCGGCGTCGGCAAAAGTTCCGTCGTCGGCGCGGGGGTCGTGCATTTTCTTCGCCAACGCGCAAAACAAAACATCGCCAAACGCGGCACGCCGGAATTCGCGGTGATTTATTTCAATCAGTGGCGCGATGACCCGGTGGTTGGACTCGTACGCACGGTGCGCGAAGAAGTTGAAAAACTTGTAGGCAAGACGTTTGACGACCCGCAGACAACGCGTTTCAAAACCCTCGACGAACAACTAAAAATGTGGGCAGAGCGCGTCGGCGGCGACTTGCTCATCCTCCTCGACCAATTCGAAGATTATTTTTTGTATCATGCGAACGAAGACGGACCCGGCACATTCGTCGAAGAATTTCCGCGCGTCGTAACGGACAAGGATGCGCGCGTCAATTTTGTCGTTTCCATTCGCGAAGACGCGGTTGCCAAGCTCGACCGCTTTGAAGGGCGCATTCCCACACTCTTTGACAATTACATTCGCGTGGACCATCTCGACCGCAGTGCCGCGTGCGACGCGATTATCAAACCCATCGAACAGTACAACAAAGCGATAGGCGACCCCGCGCTGAAAGTGAGCATCGAACCCGCGTTGGTGGATGCGGTCCTCGACCAGGTCAAAACCGGACGCGTCTCGCTGACCGAAACGGGACTCGGCGCGATCAAAAACGAACACAGTGAGAATGGACACGAATCGAATGTCGAACGCATCGAAACGCCGTTTTTGCAATTGGTGATGACGCGGTTGTGGGATGAAGAATTACGCGGTGGTTCGCATGTGTTGCGTTCGGAAACGCTGAATCGGTTGGGCGGCGCGGAACGCATTGTGCGTACCCATTTGGACAAAACGCTCGGCGGTTTGCCTGCCGTGGAACGGCAAGCCGCCGCAGGAATGTTTCACTATCTCGTCACGCCGTCGGGCACAAAAATCGCGCACACCGCGCGCGACCTCGCAGAATATACGCGCACGAATGAAAAGCAGCTCGTCCCCGTTTTGGAAAAAATGTCCGCGTCCGGCATTCGCATTTTGCGTCCCGTCGCCCCCCCCCCCGACCAACTGGACGCGCCGACGCGGTACGAAATTTTCCATGATGTGCTTGCGCCCGCGATGCTCGATTGGCGGCGCCGCTATTTGCAGCAGCGGCGCACGCGGTTAATTGGGTTTGGAGTGGGCGCGGCGGCGTTCGCGGTCTTGTTGATTATCGGCGCGTTATGGTTCAACTTGCAGCGCAGTCAACAGCAATTGACGCAAAAAGCGCAAGAGGCAGAAAATTTATCGCAAGCCATTTTGTCCGCGCCCCAGCCGACAGGTTCCGTAACGCTGCCGCCAACGCTCGTCGCGATTCGTGAAACGGCGGCGGCAGTAGGAACCAGTGCGGCGGCGGTCACTTGTCAGGGCGCGCCGGACATTGCCTTCAGCGTTTCCAAAAATAATATCGCGCCGCGTGACCCGGTCATTTTGCAGTGGGGCAGAACGCAGCGCGTAACGGGCGTGACGATTGAACCCGGTTTGGGCAAGGTGAATGTGGAAGGTTCGCATGCTGTTCAGCCGTTGCAGACGACGACGTACACCTTGACGGCAGAGGGATGTGGCGGCAAGATTACGCGTCAAGTGACCATTAACGTCATTCCGGCAACGGGAACTTTGACTGCGATTCCAGCGACGGCGACGAACGTGCCTCCTACTGCGACATTGCCGCCTCCCACCGCGACGCGTGTGCCGTTCACACCAACGACGGCGGCATCTCCGACGTTGAACGTGCCGCCGGGAGTGTATGTGACACGACTGCGCGTCGAACCTGCTGCTCCGCGTTCAGGTGACGAAATCACGTTCTCTGCGACAATTCTGAATACGATTGGTTCAACGCAAGAGTATGATTATTGTGTCGAGCTCTTCAAGCCGGAGAATGTGGGACGTTCCGTCGGCATCACAACGTGCCGCCAGCAAAAAATCGAACCGGGCGAAAGTGTAATCACGGCGACGGGGTGGAATGTGCGCGAGGGCGCATGTACGCAGTATCTCGCGCGTCCGATTTGGCAAGACGGCGCAAAAGCGCGCACGGCGTTTTTGTCAACGGATGGGAATATCCCATGGCTGCCGTTTGATGTGTGTCCGTAAAAAAAGTAGAGACGTTACAGCGTAACGTCTCTACTCTTTTATGCCGCATGGACCGCCACCACCGTTATATCATCATGCACCGGCGCATCGCCGCGAAAGGCGTTGATGGAATTTAGAAAATCGTCGCACAACGTTTGCGCGTCCACTTTGACATCTTGTTGTAACAACTGCTGAATGCGTTCGATGCCGAATTGTTCGCGTTCGGCGTTTAACGCTTCCGTCACGCCGTCGGTAATCAATAACATGGTCGCGCGATGCGGCAGCGTAAGCGTTCCCTCATCCAACAACACAAAATCAAAAATGCCGAGCGGCGCGCCCTGTCCTTGGGGGGGGGTGAAAATTTCGCCGTGCGGTTCGCGCACCAACGGCAGTTCATGTCCCGCGCGCGCGTATTGAAATTCGCGCGTGGTGCGATTCAAGATGCCGTACAACACGGTGACGAACAAGCCCGACGCGTTCATTTCCAAAAGATATTGGTTGACGCGTTCGAGCGTTTCGCGCGGCGACCGATTTTGGCGCGCTTCCGAACGAATGAGCGCGTGCGTTTGCGCCATAAAAATCGCGGCAGGCACACCTTTGTCGCTCACATCGCCAATCACAATCGCGAGCGCGTCTTCGCCGAGCGGAATAAAATCGTACAAATCGCCGCCGACCGCGCGCGCGGGCACAATTTTTGCGCCGAATGAAAATCCTTTGAGATGCGGCAGGGTGCGCGGCAAAAGACTCATTTGAATTTCCGCCGCGAGCTGCAATTCGCGTTCCAGTTTTTCTTTTTCGATAATCTGCGCTTGCGCCGCTTTGAGTTCCGCGTATGCTTCCGCAAGTTCCGCGTTGGCGATTTCCAACGCGCGATTTTTTTCAATCAAACTTGCCATCGCGTTGTTGTGCGCGTCGGTGAGCCGATTCGACAGGACACGCACCATTTCGTACGCGAGGTCGGGCTGGCGCGTGAGCAGCGCGTCAAAATCCGCGCGCGTCATTTCCCACAGCGTCGCTTCGCCGCGCGCACGCACGCTCGCGGTGCGTTTGCCGTCGCGATTAAACAAACTCATCTCGCCGACGAAATCGCCCGAATGGCGTTCGTTGACGATGCGTTCGTCAGGTGTGCCGATGCCTTTGACGACTTCAATTTCGCCTTGGCGCAAAATATAAAAATGTTGTCCCGCGTCGCCTTCGTAAAACAACACGGTGTCGGGCGGAACTTGACGGGTGGTCAACGTTTCCGCGAGGTGACGAATTTCACTTTCGGGCAGCGTGGAAAACAATGGCACGCGCGAGAGCAGCAATTCCGTTTCGGTCACGTTTTGTTTCCTCTTGACAGTCTATACACAACGATAATAGAATCAGCGCACCGTTTGGGAATCCCCGCCAAAATCCGTTTTCGCAGGGCTTCCGGCATATTGTAGGGCAGTCTGATACGGACTGCAAACCGCATTTATACACACCATCGCGCCGCAAACACTTTCAGCGCGGAATCTGTTTTCGCCACCGAGAAGGAGCCAGCATGGAACTCAACCTGTCACAAGAACAAGGACGGGTCCCCGTAGCAGTGCTGCACGTCAAGGGCAACATTGACTCGAATTCGTACATGGAATTCCAGACGTTCGCCGAAAAAGCAATTGCGGACGGCGCCAAAGACCTGTTGATTGATATGCGTGAGGTGCCGTACGTGAGCAGCGCGGGACTGCGCGCGTTAAATCAGATTTACAACAAATTGCGTGCGACGTCCGAAGATGTCGGCACCGTGAGCAAAGGCGTCACTGCCGGCACGTACAAATCCCCGCACTTGAAATTGTTATCGCCGAGTGCGCGGGTGTTAGAGACGCTCAAGATGAGCGGCTTTGATATGTTTCTCGACATCCAGTCGAATCTCAAAAATGCAATTGCCTCGTTTTGAATGGTCCCGCCAACTCCCGTGATTTTATCTCCCTTTCGACTGGCGCGCGCATTTGACGGTTCTCTCGAACAACTCGCCTCGTTACGCGAATTTGTTGGGGATGCGGCGCACACGTTGGGCGGCAATGAAGATGATGCGTTTGCCTGCGAGCTGTCGTGCGACGAAGCCGCCGCGAATGTTTTTAACCATGCGTTTGAGGGCAAACGCGGACGCATCGTCTTGACGTTGTGGCGTGAGCAAGACCGCCTGGTGATGCACATGCATTACCATGGTAAATCGTTTGACCCTTCGCGTATCCCCGAACCCGTTCTCAATGCCCCGCTGGAGGAACGACCAACGGGCGGCTTGGGTTTGTATTTCATGCGTCAATTGATGGATCAAGTGACATTTGAATTTGACGCGGTGCGCGGCAATGTGCTGACGATGCGTCGAATTTTGAATCTTCCAGAAAGGTATGGTGTTATGGAACTCTCGGTGGAACGACCCTCGAACAGTGTCGCGGTGATTCACGTTCAAGGCAGCGTGGACGGCTCGAATTTCAAACAACTCATCACGCAAGCGGAAAGTTTACACGGCGAAGGCGTGAACAAAATTGTTTTGGAAATTAGCGGTTGCGAGTACATGAGCAGTTCCGGTCTCGTTGCGCTCAACGCGATTACAAAATTGCTGCGCGGCGAACGCGCGCCCGACCCGGAAAACGGTTGGGCAGTGTTGAAAACGTTGGACGATGCGCGCGCGCCATCCGGTCAAACGCATCTCGCGCTCGTGAATCCTACGGCGCGGGTGGACCGTGTTTTGGATTTGGCAGGTTTGAAAAATTTTATTCCCACGTTTCCGGATACGGCAAGCGCGTTGGCTGCGCTCCAATGAATCTCGTCGTTTCATCACAAAACGCGCAGGTCACCGTTTTGTATGTGCAAGGCAGTGTGGACGGCGAATCGTACGGGCAGCTGTTTGTCGAAGGGTCCGGACTGGTCACGCGCGGCACACGTTGTCTCATCCTCGAATTGACTGAATGTGATTATATGAGCAGCGCGGGCTTGGTGGCGCTCAACAGCATTTTCAAACAGATGCGCGACCTGACACGCAGCGAAACTAACGCGTCGTGGGCAACGCGTAACATGTTAGAGCGCGCGGGTGAACTCGGACCCGCGCGTCAACTTGTGTTGGTGAATCCGCGTTCCGTAGTGGAGCGAGTGCTGAGCATGGCAGGGTTTTCTTCGTACGTTGAAATTTATCCGAATTTGGCGCAAGCCCTCGCCGCGTACCGCGCGTAACGCGCCCAGAAAAAAATTATCGCAGTACAAAAATCTCTCACGGAGTTAATCATGGAACTATCTACCACATCGAACGGGAACGTTCAGGTTGTTGCCGTCAAAGGTTCGCTCGACGCGCTCACCGCGCCGGAACTCGCGGACACACTGGCAACGGAATTGCGCGCCGGACATACACAGCTCGTCGCTGACCTTAACGAATTGGAATACACCAGCAGCGCGGGTTTGCGCGTGCTGCTCAACAGCGTCAAAGACGCGCGCAGCAAAGGCGGCGATTTGCGTCTCGCGGGCGTTCAGGCGAATGTGAAAAAAGTCCTCGACCTTTCGGGCTTTATGAGCATCATGAAAGCATTCCCCGATGTGGAAAGCGCGGTGGCGAGTTTTGCGGGATAGTGCAATAGTGAGCTAGTGCAATAGTGCGAGAGTGGAATAGCGCTCTCTCACTACGAAACTATCGTACTGTCTCACTACAAAACTATCGCACTACAATCATGTTCCGCGCCCTGCGTCTCAAGCAAGAACCCGTGCCCGTTGCGCCTCAACGGAAAGTCGTTACGATTGAACAATGGTTGGGTGATGCGCAATATCCGTTGGGCATTCGCAGCATCAACGCGCTGCCGTATGATGCCAAGCAGCGTTTTTATCGTACGCTCGTGCCGCCCGAACTCTTGGGGCGATTGGGCATCAATCCCATTCTGTGGCGCGGCAGTGGCTACACCGTCGAACTGTTTGCCGAACCCGATTCGGGCAAGGTCAACATCTCTATCAACAATCCCGAAGACGCGCGCGACGCGTACTTTGTGCTTGAACTCCAAGACAACGCGACGAACGGGATTGATTTGAATCTCATTCTCCTCAACGACCCCTTTGCCGAAAAATTTGATATTGAACATGACAGCGACGGCAAGCAAACGCATTGGGGAACCGTAACGCGCAATCTTGCCGAAGAAGAACGCGCCATGCGCGCGGGACTCGCGCCCGCGCAAGTGCGCGCGGGGATGGGTTTTTCACGCGAGGTGTTGCAGCAGCTCGATGTGTTTTTGGCGCTCTGTGCCAGACAAGCGGTTTCGCTCGAACCCTTGACGTACGTGTCCGCATGGATTTTTGAAAAGCGCGGTTTTGCGTACGTGCGCGGTCACAAATTGATGGACGACATTCAGCGCGAATTTCAGCCGGGCGGAAAATTGCACGCCGCGCTCGACGGCAGCACGCCGTTCCGTTCCCCCGACGCGTGGCAAACGGTGCGCGGGCGCGCATGGGCAATTCACGACGGCATCCTCGAAGCGATTGGCGAACGCTGGCGCGATTTACGAATGATCAAGGTCGTCGGCAAACACGCGGGCGTTGAAACATTTCCCGGAGCCAAGTATTGAGTATCCGCGAATTACACAAAGAACACGAATGAAAAGATATGTTTGTTCAATTCGTTAATTCGTCGTTACGCTGTGCGTAACAATTATTCGTGGATTGAAAATGGAATGCGCGAAAATTTCATCCTCACCCGCGCGGCAGAATTGGATGCGCTGCAGGCATTCCGCGATTTTATCGCGCGCGTGTGCAAACAACTGAAAATTTCAGACGACATCGCGTTTCAACTGCAGCTCGCGTGTGATGAAGCCGCGACCAATGTGATTCAACATGGGTACGCGGGCATGAACCCCGGTTCCATCATGTTGGAACTGCGCCCGCAGTCGAAAAAAATCACAATGATTTTGAGCGACTTTGGACATCCCTTTGAACCCGTGCCGACGGACGCGCCCGATGTGGACGCGTTGATGCGCGATGAACCGACGACGGGTTTTGGTCTCTATTTGATTTACAGCACGATGAACGAGGTCAGTTATTTCAGCGATGAGCAGGGGAATCATTTGGTGTTGGTGAAGGAGTTAAAGTAGCAGGAAGCAAGTAGTAAGGAGTGGGGAGAATGCAACCTGCTACCTGAGACTTGCTACCTGCTGCGCGGAAAATGACAGACCCAAAACGCGTTGCATTGGTGATTGGTTCGGGCAGTGTGAAATGCGCGGCGGCGATTGGTTTGCACAAGGCGCTGCTGCGCGAGAACATTCAAGTAGATATGGTGGTCGGCACGAGCGGCGGCGCGTTGTATGCGGCGCTGATTGCGCTTGGACATTCGCCGCAGGAATCGCAAGAGCTGAGTATGCGGTTGTGGACGCGCGAGGTCACGGCGAAACACAGCCGCCGCGCGTTGTGGCAAATTTTATTGCCGAACGTTTTCGGTTTCGACCAAAATTTTGGAACGGTGGACGACACGCTCGCGCTGGAACGTTTTCGCGCCGCGTACGGCGAACGCAAAATCGAGGACGCGAAAACTCCGCTGTACATCGCCGCGACGGATTTTGAACATGGCGAGCAGGTCGTGTTGACGAAAGGCAAGTTGGTGGACGCGCTGCGCGCGAGCATTGCGATTCCGTACATTTTCAAAGCGTACCGCTTTGACGGGAAATTGCTGGTGGACGGATATTTGAGTGACCCACTGCCCGTCGGCATCGCGGTCAAAGAAGGTGCGAACGTCATTCTCGCGATGGGTTTTGAAAGTCCGTATCAAGGCAAAATCAATTCACTGATGCGCTACACCTTTCAAGTGAGCAGCATCATGTCGAACAATCTTTTGCGAGCGAATTACGCGTTTCATTCGATGGCGCATCACGGCGAAGTGATTCCGATTTTGCCGCAATTCAATCAACGCATCGGGTTGTTCGACACGGATAAAATTCCGTACATTATCGAAGAGGGCGAACGCGCGGCGAATGAGCAAATGCCGTACTTGAAAAAATTGCTTGCGGCAACATAAAGACAAAAAAATCTGCGCTGGAAGGCGCAGATTTTTTTGTGCCAAATTATTTCCACGTTTTGCAAAACGAAACCACATCGTCCGCCATCGCGCGCAAAATCGCTTCGCCTTTCTCGCGCGTCGCGCGCGTCGGGTCGCCGATGATGCCGGACGCGGAATAGTCGCCCGCGGCGTCGCGTACGCGCGTGAGCGGACCCGGTTTGCGAACGGGTTTGGCGCGTTCCAACATCCACGGCTGGATTTCTGCCACCGCGCGCTCCATGTGTACAACGGATTCGTCAATTGCCAACAGCATCGAAGTTTCGTGTTCGTCCGCGTGCGAGCCGATTTTGTTTTCAATCACCTCCTCCGCCGCGCGTCCAAGTTCCAGAATGTGGGCGAGTGCGACGGGGATGTTTTGTGAAATCAAATTGTTTGCCGCAAGCGTGAGCGGCGCGGTGGTGCTGACGCCCGTGTTGAGAATCAAAAATTTTTGCGCGCCATTTTTCGCAAGTGAAAAAATGATTTGTTCGACGGTTTCGCGGAATGTGTCGGCGGCGAGATGCACGCTGCCGGGAAAATTTACAAACGCGGGATAATAGCCGAACGGAATCGGCGGACAAACGAGCACGTCCACTTGCTCCGCGACGCGCCGCGCCAAATCGCGCGCGAGCAAATAATCGGTGTTGAGCGGCAGATGGGGTCCGTGTTCTTTCAAGATGGCGCCGATGGGCACGAGAACGATGGGAATATTTTGGAACGCGGCTTCCGCCTCATTCCACGTGAGATGTTCGAGATAGAGAGAAGGCATGGGTTCCTCGTCGGTGTTTTCTGAATTGTACTTGATTTTCTCGAATAACGCCTCCACAATTTCGGAAATTGCAGAGGTTTCGTTTGGGAAATTTTTTGGTCAATCCGCCCGTTCTCCTCTATAATCGTCGCCGTACTGCGTTGCAGATTTGGGCAACACCGCGTTGCCCGACAAACTGATTTCGCTCGATGAAGTTGAAACGCGAGCGCACTCCCTCGCCTTGGCTCGTCCACGATATTTATTTGCGCGATACATGGGGCAACCCGTTCAATGTCTCGCGCTCGCGTCGTTGGAATCTCCGCCGTCTTTTTCTCGTCGCGATGATTGTGTTCGGCATCGTTGATATGTGCCTCGCGGTGTTTTTCGTCGCCGCGTATGTGTTTCCACGCGCGAGCCGTGTCGCGCAACGCAGCCCTACGCGCGGGGCAACGGTGGTGGCGCGTCAAGCTTTGCCCCCCGCGCGCG
Source organism: uncultured Chloroflexota bacterium (assembly GCA_937870825.1). GTDB lineage: Bacteria > Chloroflexota > Anaerolineae > UBA4142 > SHND01 > SHND01. The sequence goes on from CALMZO010000214.1 coordinate 69,846, forward strand.
CCACACGCACGCCGCGTCCGACGAAGGTGCCACCGTCGCCAACGCGTCCACCCACTCGAGTCCCGACGCGCGTTCCGACACTGCCGCCGCCGACGGAAATTATTCCGCCTACCGCCGTGCCGAATCCGCTGCGAACACTGTCCATTGATTTGCCTGCGACTTTGAATCGCGGCGCGCTCACGTTCGAAATTCCGAACGAACCGTCGGAATGTACGCCGGCGGACGCGATGCCCGATGTCGTTGACCGTTCCATCAAATTGTGCGCGGGACAAAATTATCGTCCGTTTCTTGTGCGCGGTGAAGGGATTGGCGTATTCGGCGACAAGAGTTCGGTGATTCGCAGTGAAGGACGCGGGTACGGCATCATTGCCGAAGGCGCGCGTCTGTTTATTCAAAATGTGTTCATTCGCGGCACGACGGAAGCGAGTGATGCCAATATCTTGTTGTGTTTGTATCCTGATTGCAGAGGCAAGCGAGGCGGCGTCGCGTATGGCGGCGGTATTTTGGTGCGCGCACAAGAAACCACAATCATGGATTCCGATATTGCGGGCGGCGTCGCGGGCATTGCGGCGGAACGCGTGTCGGGATTGATATTGCTCAACAATCGTCTCGACGATTCGAGCGGCTGGGGTTCGTACAATTTTGCGGTGGACTCGAGTTTCTTTGTCGGCAACACGTTCAGCCGCAACAATCGCGCGTGCAACACCGAAGGGGGTTATTTTCCAACGGGCTGCGAGTCGGCGGGCTGGCTGTGTATCGCGTGTCAACAAAATATCATTGCGAAGAATTTTTGCGTCAATTCGGGCGATTGTTTTTACATGAACGGCGAAGGCAATCTCGCCTCCAACAACAATCGCTTTCATCAAAACGAATGCCGCGCGTCACCGCACAATTGCTACGAAGTTACGTTCGCCGTCGGCAACGAGTTTGTCGAAAACATTGCGCGTGACGACCCCGAAACCGGCGCGGCGTGCAAATATCCGTTTTGGGTCGGCGGCTCGCACGTTGTCTTTGCGCGCAATGTCTGGCAGTGCAGCATGAATCCCGAAATTTCGATTGCCCACGCAACGGCATCAACGCATATTCCGACGCGCGTGGAAAACCGATGAAAATTTGAAATTGCGAAATGGAAATTGCGAATGGCGCAATGTTGGTTTTTCATTTCGCAATTCGCAATTGGAAATTTCACATTTGGTGTGAAAGACTATTACACGTTACTGAATGTTTCGCCCGACGCGACGCCCGCGCAGATTGACGCGGCGTATCGGCGGCTCATGCAGCGGCATCATCCCAACGCGCGTTCTTCGCCGCAAGCGTTGGAGCGTTTGCGCGAATTGAATGAAGCATGGCGCGTGTTGAGCGATGCGACACAGCGCGCGGCGTATGACCGCGCGCGCGCAAGCGGCGCGCCGTATCAACCGCCAACACCCCCCCCCACGTTACGCAATGTGCCGCAGGCGAATCTTGCCGATTTTGGCGCGCGGCGCAAAAGCGGCGGAACATGTTTGGTCGCGCTGGCAGTGGTGTTTGTGCTGCTGTTTGCGTTTGGAATTTTGGCATGGGGTCTGGACGAGCAATTGCATTTTGGCGCAAGGTTCGAACGCGCCATCGGCGAAGTGAACGCGCTGCTGCCGACACGCGATGCGGTTGCGACGGAGGTGGCAGAAAATCAAGTCACTCCCACGCCTGACCCGCGCTGCCGCGATGGCTGTGAAACGCCGCCTCCCGGTTGTGTCGTCAAAGGCGATATCGAAAACGACGGCACGCGTTATTTTTATTTGCCGAATGATGAGGGCTACGCGCGTGTGAATGTGAATGTTGCGCGGGGTGACCGCTGGTTCTGCACACAGGCGGACGCGCAAGGGGCGGGGTGGGTCCGCAAAGCGCCAACGGAAACGCCGACCCTTCCCCCCCCCCCCGAAGCCATGACCACCACTGTCGCGCGGCGCGCGTTGGTGGTGTGCGGTGAAAATGTCGCGCTGTATCAAGGACCGGGCGAAAATTTTCCGATTGCGCGGACGGTTGCCAACGGCGCGCGGCTTTTTATCAATGGTGTCAATGGCGAATGGTCTGTCGTATCCGGCGAAAATCCTGTCACGTATGTACGCACCAATCAATTGTGCCCGCCCCCCACGCGTGCCGCCGCGCAACCCACCGGCGCGCCCGCGCACGATTCCAATTCCGCGACGCCCACGCCGGCAACGGTCATTGCCATTCCTGCCGCATCATCCTTTAAATATCCCGCGCCGCAGTTGCTCAAGCCGACGAATGGCGAAAAATACTGGTGCAAACGCGAATTGGTGCTGCAATGGAATTTCGCCGGGACGTTGGCGCCGGATGAATTTTTTCTCGTCGAAAGCAAACCCGTCGAACATGAACCGTGGTTGGCCCTCTACGATTGGACAAAAGAAACAACCGTGTTCTTGAATCCAAATCGCGGCGACGGGGCATGCGACACGGTGTGGTGGGGCAATACGGGTGTGTACGAATGGCGCGTGAGCGTGGTGCGCGGCGACAAAGAAATGCCAACGTACCTTTCGCCGTTTAGTGAAGCGCAGCGAATCAATTATAGTGAATAACCGAATGGCGATTGTCGTTTCGCGTCGTTTGACACGCATCGCGCGCGACGTATAATCGCGCGGCATTGATAAATTTCATCAAGGAGTGTTACATGGGAAAGGGAGACAAACGCACCAAGCGCGGAAAACTTTTTCGCGGCTCACACGGCAAACCGATTCCGGGCAAGCAGCCGCCTGCGCCGCCCAAACCGGAACCGAAACCTGTCGCGGTAAAACAACCGCGTCCGCCGCGCGAACCGAAACCGCAAGCGCAGCCGGAAACACCTGCCGCCCCACCCCCCGCGGCGGAAGCGTAATCCAAAAGACTCGAATGGGTCACGCGCATCGTTTGTGAAACGCGAATCTGTTTCCATAGACGAAGGATGATGCACGAATCATTCGAGTCTTTTTTTTGTTGGAGGTGCAGGATGTCACGCAATTCGAATTCGCCGCGTGCGATGGTGAGCAAGATGGGCATCGTCACCGTGTTGGGTGCGGCGATTGGCACCGCGATTGGCGCGGCGATGGGGAATGTGCCGGCAGGTGTTGGAGTAGGCGCGGCATTGGGTGTGGCAGGCGGCGCGCTGTTTGAATTTTTGCAGCGGCGCAAACGCGCGTAACAAGAGACCCGTACGAGTTTTCCCAACGCATTCCATAAGCGACCCGGCGCGTTTACGTCCAACATCCGCGATGCGGGCATTGGCAAGCCATGTTTAACGTCCGGGAAAATGTTTGGTGCAGCGTTGACCAAGTATCTCGAAAATTTCACTGCGGTCCGTGATGACGCGCCCATTGCAGCCGCGCGGCGTGAGCGAGTATCAACAAATTCGCATTGCCCCTTTTTTTGTTCTTTGCTATAATCTCCGCATTCCAAGATGCAGGCGCGCGGCAAGTGCAACTTTCCCCGCTACGCGCGACAGCATGATTCGCTCCACTTTTGCATGACAACGACGAATTGCGTCGGTTACGACGCGAACAAACCTCGATGCAGCAATTTGCCACGACAAGAAAGGGGGTGTCTGTAACGGATACCACTTTGAGACGCCTTTTTTGAAATGATGCAGCGCGCAGCTCGACGCATCTCTCTCGAGCATGAATCTTTACGGAGGAGAAGAACAATGCAGTACAAGAAACTGCCCAGACAGCTTTGGAAAATTGTTTCGCTGATGCTTGTAATCAGCATCTTTGTTGCGGCGTGCGCTCCGGCGGCGACACCACCCCCGCCGCCGACAAACATTCCCGCGCCCACAAGCGCACCGGCTACGACGGCGCCGCAACCCACGACGGCTCCGGCAACAACCGCGCCGCAACCCACGACAGCTCCGGCAACGACGGCACCCCAGCCAACGACGGCGACAGGACCTGCGGCATTAAAAGTTGGTTTGGTGACCGACGTTGGTGGACCGGACGACAAGTCGTTTAACTTTACGGCGATTGAAGGACTCAATCGTGCGGTGAAGGATTTGGGCATTTCGTCCGATTCGAAATACTTGCAATCGCGGCAAGAGACGGACTATGCCAAGAACTTGGAAGAGTTCATCGGACAAGGATACAAAGGCATCGTCACAGTCGGATTCTTGCTTGGAACGGCGACGGCGACGAGTGCCAAAGCGAATCCGGGCGTGAACTATGCGATTGTGGACTATGCCTATCCCGATTGTTTCGGCACGGCGGTAGAAGGCAAGGACTGCGGTTCGGCGAGCGAGATGCCGAACGTGTTGGGGTTGACCTTCCGGGTTGAACAAGCCGCGTTCCAGGCGGGCTATTTGGCAGCGTCGGTGTCCAAGAGCAAGAAAGTTGGGACGTATGGTGGCGTGAACATTCCGCCGGTTGTGGATTTCATGGTGGGTTTCCAGGCAGGCGTGAACTATTGGAATGCCAAACACAAGGACACGGTAGAACTGTTGGGCTGGGACACGAAAAAGAATGATGGCGTGTTCACGGCGACGTTCGTGGATCCGGAAAAAGGCAAGCAAGCGGCATTGTCGTTGATAGACGAAGGCGCCGATGTGGTGTTGCCTGTCGCAGGTCTGACGGGCAACGGCACGTTCACGGCAGCGAAAGAAAAGAACGTGTTGGCGATTGGTGTGGACGTGGACCAATGCATCAGCGTTCCCGATGCCTGTCCGGTGCTGCTGACGAGCGTGCGCAAGAACATTGACAATGCGGTGTTTGAAGCCATCAAGCAGATGGCGAGCGGGACGTTCAAGGGCGGTGTGTATAGCGGCACGTTGGCGAACGATGGAGTTTCGATTGCGCCGTTCCACGAACAAGAGTCCAAAGTGACGGCAGAAGTGAAAGCCGATTTGGAGACCATCAAAGCCGACATCATCGCGGGCAAACTTGACATCAAAGCCTGGGCGATGGGCGAAGGAAAACTTGAATCCACAGTCCTGCCCGGCGCCAAAGATTTAAAAGTCGGTCTCGTCACGGATGTTGGTGGACCGGACGACAAGTCGTTTAACTTTACGGCGATTGAAGGACTCAATCGTGCGGTGAAGGATTTGGGCATTTCGTCCGATTCGAAATACTTGCAATCGCGGCAAGAGACGGACTATGCCAAGAACTTGGAAGAGTTCATCGGACAAGGATACAAAGGCATCGTCACAGTCGGATTCTTGCTTGGAACGGCGACGGCGACGAGTGCCAAAGCGAATCCGGGCGTGAACTATGCGATTGTGGACTATGCCTATCCCGATTGTTTCGGCACGGCGGTAGAAGGCAAGGACTGCGGTTCGGCGAGCGAGATGCCGAACGTGTTGGGGTTGACCTTCCGGGTTGAACAAGCCGCGTTCCAGGCGGGCTATTTGGCAGCGTCGGTGTCCAAGAGCAAGAAAGTTGGGACGTATGGTGGCGTGAACATTCCGCCGGTTGTGGATTTCATGGTGGGTTTCCAGGCAGGCGTGAACTATTGGAATGCCAAACACAAGGACACGGTAGAACTGTTGGGCTGGGACACGAAAAAGAATGATGGCGTGTTCACGGCGACGTTCGTGGATCCGGAAAAAGGCAAGCAAGCGGCATTGTCGTTGATAGACGAAGGCGCCGATGTGGTGTTGCCTGTCGCAGGTCTGACGGGCAACGGCACGTTCACGGCAGCGAAAGAAAAGAACGTGTTGGCGATTGGTGTGGACGTGGACCAATGCATCAGCGTTCCCGATGCCTGTCCGGTGCTGCTGACGAGCGTGCGCAAGAACATTGACAATGCGGTGTTTGAAGCCATCAAGCAGATGGCGAGCGGGACGTTCAAGGGCGGTGTGTATAGCGGCACGTTGGCGAACGATGGAGTTTCGATTGCGCCGTTCCACGAACAAGAGTCCAAAGTGACGGCAGAAGTGAAAGCCGATTTGGAGACCATCAAAGCCGACATCATCGCGGGCAAACTTGACATCAAAGCCTGGGCGATGGGCGAAGGCAAGCTGAACTGACGTACAGATAAAGAGCAGAGCGTACTCAAGTAGACAGGTAGGGACTACAATGTGGTGGTGCTTTACCTGTCTACTTGTCTAGTTGTGACCAACATTCATGACACCCATCCTCGAACTGCGCGGAATCACCAAACGTTTCCCCGGTGTTCTCGCAAACGACCATATTGACCTCACACTGAATCAAGGCGAAATCCACGCGCTGCTCGGCGAAAACGGCGCGGGCAAATCCACTTTGATGAATGTGCTGTACGGTCTGTATCATCCCGACGAAGGCGAAATTTTAATTAACGGCGTTCCAATCAAAATCACGGGACCGAGCGATGCCATCGCGCAGGGTATCGGCATGGTGCATCAACATTTCATGTTGATTCCCGTTTTTACGGTGACGGAAAATGTGATGCTCGGCGACGAGAGCATCAAGAACGGTGTCGTGCTTGACCGCCGCCTCGTGTCGAAAAAAATTCGCGAGCTCTCGGTGCAGTACGGTTTGGAAGTGAACCCCGATGTGTACATCAAAGATTTGTCCGTCGGCATTCAACAACGCGTCGAGATTATCAAGCTGCTGTATCGTCATGCGAACATTCTGATTCTCGACGAACCGACTGCCGTACTCACCCCGCAAGAAGCGGATGATTTGTTTGTTGTGCTGCGAAATTTAAAAGCGCAAGGAAACTCGATTATTTTCATCACACACAAATTGCGCGAAGTGTTGGAACTCGCCGACCGCATCACCGTTTTGCGTCTCGGCAAAGTGGTTGGCAGCGCCGACCCGAAAAATACAAACAGTGCGGAACTCGCGCGCATGATGGTGGGACGCAGTGTGATTCTTTCAGTGGACAAAGAACCCGCGAAACCCAAAGACACGGTGTTGAACGTTGAAAATCTTGTCGTGCGCGACGAACGCGCGAATGTTACTGTTCAGGATGTTTCGTTCGAGGTGCGCGCGGGCGAAGTGTTGGGCATCGCGGGCGTACAAGGCAACGGGCAAACGGAACTCGCACAAGCATTGACCGGCTTGCGGCATGTCGAAAGCGGACGCGTCACAATTCGCGGACATGACACCACGCACGCCACACCGCGTCAATTGTTTGAACTCGATGTCGCGCATGTCCCGGAAGACCGTCAAGCGGACGGACTCGTGTTGGGTTTTCCCGTCGAAGACAACCTGGTGTTGAACGAATACTATCGTCCGCCGTTCGCCAAAGGGATTGTGTTGCAGCGCGAGGCGATTGAAAAAGCCGCCGCCGAACGCGTACAAGAATACGATGTGCGGACGCCAAGCATTTTTGTCAAAGCGGCGAATCTTTCCGGCGGCAATCAACAAAAGGTGATTGTGGCGCGCGAATTTTCAGGACCGATTAAATTGTTGATTGCCTCGCAGCCGACGCGCGGGCTCGACGTTGGCAGCATCGAATACATTCACAATCGCATCATCGCCAAACGCGACGAAGGCGCGGGCGTGCTGCTGATTTCGAACGAGTTGGATGAAATCATGTCGCTCTCGGACCGCATCGCCGTCATGTACAAAGGACAAATTATTGACACGGTGAATGCGGACGACACGACCAAAGAAGCGCTGGGCTTGTTGATGGCGGGCGTTCACGGTGACGGAACCGCGCACGCGTCCAAAGAGTCCACCGAGTTCAAAGCAGAGATGCAGGATGAAATCGCGTAGTGGATAGTGAACAGTTATCAGTATTCAGTAATCAGTATTCAGTCACTGACTTTCAAGCACTGATTACTGAATACTGTCCACTGATTACTAGCAGCAAATGGCTCAAGCAACTGTTGAATCAAAACCCAATGTAACGGAAACGCCCAAGGCGCGGACGCCGGGCGGCGAATTTTGGAAAGCCGCGCTCAATTCCCTCTCGATTCCCGTACTCGCAATTTTCACCGCGTTGGTGTTTAGCGGACTCATTATCGCGTTCAGCGACCCCGATGTGTTGTCGCTCTTGCCCAATTTTGCCGCGCAGCCCGTTCAAGTGCTGGGGGCGATTTGGGATTCGATTTGGATTTCGTACATCGCGTTGTTTCAAGGCGCGTTCGGCGACCCCGCGGCAATGGTGTCGGGATTTCAAACATGGTCAAGTACGGGCAACGCGGTGCCGCTCTTGCGCGCGCTGCGTGACCCCGCCGAAAGTCTTGTCTCGGCAACACCGTACATTTTCACCGGTCTCGCGGTTGCGGTGGGTTTCAAAGGCGGCTTGTTCAACATCGGCGTCGAGGGGCAATTGTACGCGGGCGCGATTTTAGCAACACTCGTCGGTTACACGGTAACAGGTATGCCGTGGTTTATTCATTTGCCGCTGGCGCTTGCAGTCGGTTTCATCGGCGGCGCATTGTGGGGCGCGATTCCCGGTTACTTGAAAGCCGCGCGTGGGGTGAACGAAGTCATCAACACCATCATGCTGAACTATGTCATTTTTCGTTTTGCCGATTGGGTGGTCGGTCCGAACGGTCCGATGAACGCGGGCGGCGGCGCGCCGCGCAGTCCCGGCGTCTTGGAGAGCGCGATGCTGCCACAATTTTTGCCCGACCCCGTTCGTTTGCACTGGGGTTTTCCGCTCGCGATTGGCGCGGTGTTTTTTGTGTACTGGCTCTTGTGGAAAACGACCATCGGTTTTGAAATTCGCACCGTCGGCGCAAGTCCGACAGCGGCAAAATACGCGGGCATGGGCGTCGGCAAAATTTTTGTGCTCACGATGGCATTGTCCGGCGGACTCGCGGGGCTTGGCGGCGCGAACGAATTGCTCGGCTTGAATCATTATTTCGCGTCCGCGTTTTCGCCGGGCTATGGTTTCGATGCGATTGCGCTCGCGTTGTTGGGCAAATCGAATCCGTTCGGCGTGTTGGCATCCGCGTTGTTGTTTGGCGCGTTACGCAATGGCGCGACGCGTATGCAGTCCATTGCCGGTGTGCCGGTGGATATTATTTCGGTGATGCAAGCATTGATTATTGCATTCATCGCCGCGCCGGAAATTGTGCGTTGGATTTATCGGCTGCGCGTTCCCGCGCAAAAAGACCGCGAAGTGTTTGCAAGAGGATGGGGAGGTTAAGAATTTTGAATTGCGAATTTTGAATTGCGAAAGTAAAATCCGAAATTCGCATTCCAAAATTTCAAATTTCTATGTTCGGAATGGTTGCAACCTCTGTTATGCGTCGCACGGCGGATGCGGCACAACAACGTCGTTGGGTCACGGCGGGAATTATCATCGCGCTCGGTATTTTGTGTCTCTGGTTTTTTTCCATCAACGTTTCCGGCGACGAAATTTCGAAATATGGCTTTACCGGCGGCGGCGACCCGATTCAACTGCCGCGCATCTCTTTGCCGACGGCGACAACGAATCTCATCCTCGCACTGCTCTTCATCGGCATCGGAATTTTGCACGGCGTACGCGGAATCAAAAACAGCGGGTTGCTTTTTGGCATTCTCGCGCTGTTGGGACTGGCGATATTCTTGACGTGGAGCATTCGCGGCGCATCGTTAAATCTGACGGGTCTCGCGGAAAGCACGCTTATTCGTTCGATTCCATTTTTGCTCGGCGCGTTGAGCGGAATCCTCTGTGAACGCTCCGGCATCATCAATATCGCGATTGAAGGCATGATGTTGACTGCCGCGTTCATCTCTGTGATTGTCGCGAGCGCCACTGACAATTTGTGGCTCGGCTTGACGGCGGGACTGGTCAGCGGCGGACTCATTGCGGGCATTCACGCGGTTTTTTCGATTCGCTTCAAAGTTGACCAAATCATCAGCGGCACGGTCATTAACATTTTCGCGGTGGGCATTACAAATTATCTCAATTTGCGATGGCTGACGCCCGTGCAGGAATTGAACAACAGCGGCACGTTCGACAAAATTGCGATTCCCGGCCTCGCGCAGATTCCCGTACTCGGCGTGATTTTTTTCAATCAAAACGTTCTCGTCTATATGACGCTGATTCTCATGTTCGTCGTCAACTTTGTCTTGTTCTCGACACGCTGGGGTCTGCGAACACGCGCGGTGGGTGAACATCCCAAAGCAGCGGACACGTTGGGCGTGAATGTCTTTCGCATCCGTTACACGAATGTTATTCTCGCGGGTGTTCTCGCCGGCTTGGCGGGTTGTTTTCTCACGCTCGGCTCGGTGGGACGTTTCGACAAATTGATGACGAACGGGCGCGGTTTCATCGCCCTCGCCGCAATGATTTTCGGCAACTGGAATCCGTTCGGCGCGTTCGGCGCGTCGCTGTTGTTCGGGTTCATGGATTCGCTCCAACTCAAATTGCAAATTCTCACCAGTGTCATTCCTTCTGAATTTTTGTTGATGGCGCCGTATCTCGCGACGATGATTGTTCTCGCAGGCGTTGTGGGACGCGTGAGACCACCGGCAGCGGAAGGGATACCGTACGAAAAGCAATAGCGACGAAAAGACGAGCCAGTCCATTGCTCGTCTTTTTTTTTGTGCTTGACAATTCAAAGTGAGCGTATGACAATAGCGCGCGATGAGCGAATCTTTTGCGGCATACATGCCACACATCCGGGAACGCCGGCGGCAGGAGCGCGCGGCTTGGGAAATGCGGCGCGAACGCGCGTGGGAATCGGCGCGGCGAATCGCTGCCTGTTTGCGCGGCGAATTTGGAGCAACGCGAGTCCTGGTGTTTGGCTCGCTCGCGCGGCAAGGACGCTTTGACCAATGGTCTGACATTGATATTGCGGTCAGTGGCATTGCGGCACGCGATTTTTATGCTGCCGTTGCGCGCGCTCTGGGGTTGAGCGAATTCCAACTCGATGTAGTTGATTTGGAGGACTGTGCGGCATCGCTCCGCGAAATCATTTCACGCGAAGGAGTTGCGATATGATTCCCCGTTACCAAGTCCTTCGGCAGCGCATCGCCGCAGAACAGGAACAAATTCGCCGCGCGGCAGGCAAAGCAAAACGCGCCTTTCAGTCTGCCGCGCGGGGCGGCCAAGACGAGACCTTTTACTTGGATTCGAGCGCGCTGAACTTGCACGGCTTTTATAACGGCATCGAGCGAATTCTGGAACTCGTGGCACGCGAACTTGACGAGACTTTGCCAACGGGTCCGACATGGCATCAAGACTTGATACGACAGATGCAGTTAGATGTTCCGGGGGTGCGTCCTCCTCTGCTTGACGCAACAACCGCCTCTTTCCTTCAAGAATATCTGGGCTTTCGGCATATCGTTCGAAATCTTTACACATGGGATTTCGTACCCTTGAAATTGGGAGAGCTCGTCGAAAATTTGACCAAAACGCTTGCCGCGTTCGATGCTGCCCTTGCGCGGTTCGACATATTTTTGGGACAGGCAGGGCACGCCGATGAAGGCAAATAAAGCTAAACGAGACTCGAATCAAAAAGACAAACGACTAAAAATTCGTTTGTCTTTTTTTTTATTCCGCGTACTATGTGTGTATGGCAGTGCGTGACGCAAAGACAGAATGGCTACGCGTCAGGGGCTATCGCGCGATGACGCCGCAGCGCCGTTTTGAAATCGCGCAAGAGTTGGTGAAAACAGGGCGTGTGACGGTTGCCCGCGCGATTCGGCGACAGTATCCAGAGCTATCGCCGCGCGAATTTGAAATCGAGCTGTGGAATCGAGTTTATGGGCGCGCGTGGGCAGAGCAACTGCGCGGCAGTCTACGCAAAGGCAGGCAAGACATGGAAGATTGGCGCGTTGTCGCGCGAATTATTCAAGTGCTGGAAGAAAACCAAATTCCATACGCCATTGTTGGCGGCTATTCCGCCATTTATTGGGGACGCCCGCGTTTCACGCATGATGCAGATTTGCTCGTTGACTTGCAACCTTCTCAAGTGAATTTGTTGGTGGATGCGTTGAGCAACGAGTTTGTCGTTTCGCCGGAAGCAATTCACGATGCCATTCGGCAGCGCGGTGAATTCAACTTGATTCATCAAGCCGAAGTTTTCAAAACCGATTTGTGGGTTGTTGCAAATGCGCCGTATGACCGTCAAGTGTTGACACGACGCCGACGCGGAGAATTGGGGGAGCAAGAAGTTTATTATCAGTCGCCCGAAGATACAATCCTTTCCAAATTGCGCTGGTGTCAAGCGGCGAATTATAGCGAACGCCAATTTAGTGATGCCCTCGGCGTTTACGAAATTCAGGAACGTTCGCTTGACAAAAATTACCTCGACCACTGGGCGCGCGTTCTCGACGTAACCGACTTGCTCGAAAAAATTCGCGCACAAGCCGCGCTGCCGCCGGAAAACTAACAATCACCCAATCACCATGTACACTCCAACTGACCTCATCAACGCCATTCAACAAAACGACATCGCGCTCGTCGAAAACATTTTGGCGAGTGACCCGACGCTCGTCAACGCGCGCACGGACGATGGAATTTCAATGGTCATGCTCGCGCAGTATCACGGACGCGATGAAATTGTAAAATTGCTCGTCGCGCACAACGCGCAAATTGATTTGTATGACGCGTGCGCAATTGGTGAAACCGAACGCGCGTCCGGTTGGTTGGCGATGCAGCCGGGTTTGGCGAACACGTTCTCGCCGGATGGCTTTACACCGCTCGGGCTCGCGTCGTATTTTGGACATCTCGACATTGTGAATGTTTTGTACATGTACCATGCCGACCCGAATATCGCGTCGAACAACGCGCAGTACGTCGCGCCGCTTCATTCCGCCGTCGCGGGCAATCATTACGAAATCGCCGCCAAGCTCATCGAGATGGGCGCGGATGTGAACGCAGTCCAAGCCGACGGATTCACGCCGTTGATGGGCGCGGCGCAAAACGGCAATCTCCAAATGGTTCAACTGTTGCTCGCGCACGGCGCAGACAAAAACGCGCGCACCGCCAAAAATTCCGCGCCATTTCCCGACATGACCGCGCTCGATTTTGCGCGTCAAGGAAACCATACAGAAATTGTCGCGCTGCTGGAATCTCATCAAGATAATTGAAATTGCGAATCACCCAATCACCGAATCACCTAATCTCTCAATCACTCTATCTCTCTTTTTCCCATCTCACTTATGCGATTCTATTTCGTTCGTCACGGCGAAAGTGAAGCGAACCTCACCCAAACGTTTTCCAATCAATTTCACGAAAAACATCCACTCACCGAAAAAGGACGCGCGCAAGCACACGCGCTCGCGGAAAAATTGCGCGACGTTTCCTTTGCCGAAATTTTTGTCAGCCCGATGTTGCGCGCGCGGCAGACCGCAGAAATCATCAACGCGTCGCGCGGCATGACGCTTACCATCACCTCTGCAATTGTCGAACACAACGCGGGCGATTTGGAAGGACGCGCCGATAAAGCCGCGTGGGATGAATACAGCAAATTGTTTGAAACATGGATTGTCGCGCGTGACCTCGATGCGCGAATGCCGAACGGCGAAAGTTTCAACGAGATGCGCGCGCGGTTCATTCCATTTCTCTCTGACCTCGCGCAAAAATACGCAGACAGCGACGCGAATATTTTGTTCGTCGGACACGCGGGCATTTTTCACGCCATGCTTCCCCTTGTGTTGGCGAATGTCGGTTATGCGTTCGGTTCACAGCACATCTTGAGCAACACGGGCGTCGTCGTCGCCGAACAGCAAAACGGCGCGCTCGTTTGTCTCGAATGGGATGGCGTGAAATTATCGCCGACAGGAACGATTATTGATGAAATTTGATGCGAACAAACTCGCGCGCTTGAAACGTCCGTCGTATTTTTCGGGGCAACTTTTGACGGCGGACGATTTTCGCGCGGAACAAGAGTATCACGTCCAGGCGCGTTGGCAGCACAATCGAATGCTGCACGGGTACGGCATCGTCGTCGGCTTGGAAGTGGGCGTGCAAGAAAATGACGCCGGCAGCACGCAAGTATTCGTTGCGCCCGGTTTTGCGCTCGATGGTTGGGGACGCGAAATTGTTTTAACAGAATCGGTGTCCATCTATTTGCCCGGTGACCGCCATGACCTCACGCTCTTTGTGAAATATGTTGAAACGCGCGACGATGACGAAAAATCCATCGCGCCCGCGCAACACAACGCGCCCGTCGTCGAATCCGCGCAAGTGACGTTTGAACCATCCTCTTCTGAACGCGGCATTGCGCCCACGACGCGCGCCGATTACGCCATTCCCATCGCGCGTCTGCGCCGCCCGCATCAACAATGGCAGCGCGATAAAAATTTTCGCCCACCCCGCGCAAAATGATGTCATATCGAACAGGGTGACATATGTCGCTCCGCTCGATATGACAATCTTCCATTTTGGACAATCCCCTCATCTCGGCTCAACCGCAGCCCCTCGCGCAAGATTTTTTGTGGAATGCGGAAAACGTATTCGCGGACGCGACGCCGCTGTACGATACACTCGCGCGGCGCATCGCGTATGATAACGAAATTCTCGCGCTTGCCGCGCACGCGCAGCCGCATCAACCGGCAGTGAATTTGTTGTTCTCGTCCGTGCATTACTTGTTGCTGCGTGGTACCTCGACTGCGCTCGGGATAGAACCCGATGACCCGTTGCGAAATTTTTACGCAGACCTGACGCGCAAGCCGAATACGCGAGATGACCCGTTCCCGATTTTCCGCGCGTTTTGTGAAAAACACGCGGCGGAAATTATTGCGCTCGTCAGGACGCGCCGCGTGCAGACGAATGAAGTCGCGCGCTGTGCGTTGTTTCTCCCCGCGTTCATGCTGCTCGCGCAGCGCGTTCAAGAATTTGCAATGATTGAAGTCGGCAGCAGCGCGGGTTTGAATTTAAATTGGGACAGGTACGCGTACAACTATGGCGACGCTGTTTGGTACGGCGATGTCGCGTCGCGTGTGAAATTGCAATGTGCGGCGCGCGGCGGAATACGTCCGCCGTTGAAAACGGAGATGCCGCGCGTCGTCTCTCGCACAGGCATTGACTTGAACCCGAACGATGTGTTTGACGACGACGCGATGTTGTGGCTCCGCGCGCTCGTGTGGCCCGAACAAATCGAACGCGCAGAACGGTTGCAGAACGCGATTGCCATTGCGCGCGCATTTCCGCCGCGCGTGGCGCAAGGCGACGCGTTGGAATTGACGCCGCGCGTGATTTCTGAAATTACACAAGCAACGTCGAACGCGACGCCGATTGTTTTGTTTCACAGTTTCGTGTTGAATCAGGTGCCGCAAGAATTGCGCGCGCGTTATTACGAGTTGCTTGCAGAACAGAGCGCGGGACGCGTTTTGTTTGACCTTGCGATTGAGCCCAGTGCGTGGCCCGCGCCATTGATTTTGACGACGTTTGAAAATGGCGCGCGCGCGCAAAAAACATTGGCAGCGTGTGACCATCACGGGCGCTGGTTGGAGTGGCACAATGACACTTTCCTATGACCTGACGTGGTGGGCGTGGGCGATTGCGATTCTCGGCGCGTTGTTGATTGGCATTTCGAAATCGGGTATCGCGGGACTGGGCGTTTTGGCGGTGGCATCGTTCACGCTGATTTTTCCGCCGCGCGAGTCAATCGGCATTGTGCTGCCGATTTTGATTGTGGGCGATATTGTCGCGGTGCTGCATTTTCGCCGCAACGCGTTGTGGACGTACTTGATTCGGCTCGCGCCGTGGACGGCGCTTGGTGTCATCATTGGCTATTTCGCGTTGGGCAGGTTGGACGCGCAGCTCGTCGGAAAATTGATTGGCGCGATTTTGCTCGTCATCACCGCGCTGCAATTTTGGCGGATGCGCTCGGCGCAAGGCGTCGAACACGCGGGCGAGGTGTTGGCGCACAATCATTGGCTCACCGCGCTGGTGGGAATTCTCGCGGGCTTTTTTACAATGGTCTCGAACGCGTCGGGTCCGATTATGATTGTTTATTTGCTTGCGATGGGATTACCGAAAATGGAATTTATGGGCACGAGCGCGTGGTTTTACTTTTTAATCAACACCGCCAAAGTGCCGCTCAGCGTCAACTTGGGTCTCATCACCTGGCAATCGCTGACGTTCGATTTAATGATGGCGCCGTTCGCAATCGTCGGCGGCTTGGTCGGTTATCAAATTTTGAAACGCACCAATCAACGCGTCTTTGAACAATTGGCATTGCTCTTTACCGCGCTTGCGGCGCTGCGGTTGATAATTGGGTAAATTGCCTATGCAATTTCAGAACAGCGTTTGACACAATAGAACGCAAGTGCTAAATTTTCCCCGTCACCCGCCACATCTCAAAGAGGAATCGCATGCCCAAAACTCCTAAACTTCGCACGCAATATGTTTGCTCCAACTGCGGTTACGTGTCGCCCAGTTGGTACGGCAAATGTCCGAATTGCAACAATTGGGACAGTCTCGTCGAAACTGTCGTGGAACGTTCGCCCACCGCGAGCGGCGTCGCGGGAATCGTTTCCCACACAACGCCCGTGCGTTTGATGGAAATCAAACCGGACGGCTACGAACGCGTCCCCGTTTCGATTGGCGAATTGAATCGCGTGTTGGGCGGGGGCATTGTGCCGGGTTCGGCGGTGTTGATTAGCGGCGAGCCGGGAATTGGCAAATCTTCGCTGATGCTTCAACTCGCGGCGGAATTGTCCAATTCACTCGGCGCCGTTTTGTACGTGTCTGCCGAAGAAAGTACGAGCCAAATCAAATTGCGCGCGGAACGTTTGAACGTCAATGCCGAAACGCTTTATTTGCTCAACGAAACGTCGGTCGAAGAAATTTCTAATCACATTCAACAATTGCAGCCGAAACTCGTCGTGGTGGATTCGATTCAAACGATTGCGTCGGACCTTATCGAAAGCGCGGCGGGCGGCGTCGCGCAGGTCAAAGAATGCGGCGCGCGTTTGACGCAACTTGCAAAGAGTACAAACATTCCGATTTTTATCATCGGGCATGTGACAAAATCGGGGAGCATCGCAGGTCCGCTCGTGCTGCAGCACGCAGTGGACGCGGTGTTATATCTCGAAGGCGAACGCTATCACGCGTATCGGTTGCTGCGTTCGGTGAAAAATCGTTTCGGCGCGACGGATGAAGTGGGCGTATTCGAAATGACGCAAGAGGGCATGGTCGAGGTTGCGAATCCGAGTGAAGCATTTCTCGCGGAACGCGCGGCGGACGCGGCGGGAAACGCGATCGCGGTTACATTGGAAGGCACGCGTCCATTGCTCGTCGAAATTCAAGCGCTGACGAGTGTGAGCGCGTTTGGTTTGCCGCGCCGCACGGCGAACGGTGTGGACATGAACCGCTTGCTGCTGCTCACGGCGGTGCTGACGAAACGCGTCGGACTAAAATTATTCAATCAAGATATTTTTGTGAATGTGGTCGGCGGTTTGAAAATCAGCGAACCGGCGGCGGACTTGAGCGTTGCCGTCGCAATCGCATCGAGTTTCAAAGACTATCGCGTATGGGATGACCTTGCGGTGATTGGCGAAATCGGTTTGAGCGGCGAACTGCGAAACATCTCGTCTGCCGAAAAACGTGTCAAAGAAGCGTACAAGTTGGGATTCAAACGCGCGCTCGTGCCACACGCGATTGCGCGTTCGCTCTCTGAAAAATCAAACGGGATGCAATTGATTGGGGCGAAAAGTGTGGGGGAAGCGTTAGAGGCGGCGCTGATAAAATAGCGTAACGGTTCCATTTGTTGTGGAAAAGAAAAATGCGGCGCAGTTGCGCCGCATTTTTTTATGCTGTTTTACGTGTGGCAACTCGCGTTGTCTTGCGTCCATTGCGAACGTTCAATTCTTGGCGCACCACCCGGCGAATTACATCTTCGAAATTTTCGCCATGCTTGGAAACATATTCGCGCAACGCATGATTCATCAGCGCTTGGTAATTGCCGCCGTTCGTCGTGTGTGTTTGCGCGCGAAACCAATCCAACACATCATCATCCACAGCGAACTTGATTTCGCTCTTGCCTCTCGGCAACGGGTCAATCGCGCCACGTTTGGCGCGACTAAAATCATAGCGTGCTTTCATAAATTTTCCTCGTACTGGCGTCGTTCATGTTTTTCTGCCTTGCGCGCCGAAATGATTCGTATGCGTTCCTCACGCCAAGTATAAACTACAACCAAAATTCTTGCCTTGGCATCCATTCCCATTGTAATAAAGCGGGCTTCTTCCTCAGAATCATCGTCTGTCATCGTCAACGCGTACTCGTCCGAAAATACTTTGACTGCATCCGCGAAATCAATCTCGTGTTTTTCAAGATTGGTTTTCGCTTTGGCTGGATCCCATTCATAATCCACTTGGATATTCTAATTCAATACAGGTTCCTAGACAAACGCCTTTTTAGCGCGCGATGAAAAAACTGCGCGTCCTGCTCCAATTTCCGCAATCGTCGCCGCGACACGCGCGCACGCGCCACACGAACGTTTTGTTTCGCCTTAACGCTTTTGTCGTGTATTCCGATTGCGTCAGCTGCGTTTGCGTGTCAACGAGTCTGCCTTGCAACGAATTGCGCTGAATGGTTACTTGGTAGCGCGTCGCGCACACGACATCCTTCCAATTCAAGCGCACATTCCGCACAAAAACGGTTACGCCATTTTTCGGCGCTTGCAAGCGCGGCGCGTTCGGCGCGCCCGCGCAGGGAGTCGCAGTGAATGTTGGCGTAGGCGATAATGTCGCGGTCGGCGTATTTGTTCGCGTTGGCGTATTCGTTCGTGTTGCTGTACTTGTTCGCGTTGATGTATTCGTGCGCGTTGCTGTCGCGGTGAATGTTTTTGTTGCCGTCGCGGTGTGTGTACGAGTTGCTGTGTTTGTCGCCGTGCGCGTTGGCGTCGCGGTTCCCGATGGCGCGCTCGTCGGCGGCGCTTGCCCGTTCCGTAAATAATTTCCGCGTCCCGTTCCCCACAAAATGCGCGCATTGGCAGAATTGGGTACATCGTACGCGACGAGTCCCGTGTGCGCCGTGCCGACGACGATTTCATAATCCGCGTCCGCGTCAATGTTTGCAAAGGTTGGCGCTGCCATCGCGCCGTCCCAATCCTCATCGCTACGCGGCAAATTTACCGCGTGCAATAAATTTCCGCTCGAACTTACAAGCAACAATTGTCCCCCCGCGTTGCTGCCTTTTTCGGTCCACGTCGTCACGATAATTTCCGCTTGCCCGTCATTGTCAATATCCACCACAAGCGGCTCGGAACTAAAGCGAACGAAATTTTCGTTTTGCTTTTTGAGCGTGTATGGAAAATTTCCATGTGCCGTTTTGTCGAGCCACACCGCGTGCAATCGCCCGTCGTACGACGAATACAAAATTTCGCGGAATCCGTCATTGTCCAAATCCGCGACGACGGGATTCGGCATCACCGTTTCAATCAAGTTGTAATCTTCCGCCAACGGCGCGCTGTTGGCTTGGGGCGTCGGCAAATTTTCCCAATTGAATCCATCGCCTGCCCACCGCGTTCGGTCAACATTCAAAATGTACGGCGAATGAAATAAACTTGTGTACGGATTTGTACGACAATCGTATTGATTGCCGACGATAATGATTTCCGGCACGCCATCCCCATTCACATCGGCGAACGAAGGCGCGCTGTCTGCAAAATTTGGGCGCGGTTCAAGGGGTTCGACACCCGCAGTACAATTCGCAAAGCCGCGCAAATCTACCGCGTGGTCATAATGAAAGCCGACGCGCGCCCAAACTTTGTTTTGTCCGCCAATTTGTCCATAGAGCGCGTTCGCGCGTAACGGCGTGCCGTCGTCATTGAAACCGACGACGTAATGCGTGTCATTCGGTCCAATCATTTCGGCGCGCCCGTCGCCGTCCAAATCGGCGAGACCGACATTTTGATTGAAACAACCTGCCGCGTAGCCATTGTCGTTTGAATCCGGGGAATGGCGGGGCCAACCGTTACGCACCGCGCCGTCGTGGTCGTACAAAAACCATTGGTCGTCCGAACGCGTCGCGCAAATCAAAATTTCCAAATCGCCATCGCCCTCGACATCAGCCACCGCGAGCGAACGCAATTCATTGCTTTGCGCCTGTTTTGGAAAATTTCCGTACGCTGTGCCATCTGCATTCAACACGGACAAATATCCGCTGCCGTGTCCTGTCACAATTTCGAGCGAACCATTGTTGTCCACATCGCCAACCGCCACAGAGGGCCAACCGCGTCCGCCGCCGGGGTTGCCCACGACCCATTGGTCACCTCCATTTTCGCCGTTCACCGCGACGATACGACCATCCGTCCAAATCACTTCGGGCTTGTTGTCATTGTCCAAATCCGCGACGGCAGGCGACGCGTACCAACCCGTTCGACACCACGTCGTCTGACATCCGCCATTCTGCCATTTCAAAACGGGCGCGGAAATTGTGCGCGCGGGCTGTGCGTCAAGTGATTGCGTCGTGAATGCGATGGCGGCGCACGCGAGCAAGACAAAAATAATTTTTCGCATGTGTTGATTCTCGCGCATCGCCTCGCACGCGTGAAGGGGGAACTAGTCCTATGTTAAAAAAATTCGATGTCGTAACGACATCGAATTTTTTTTAACTCATAATTCTGCTTCGGCGTACTCTTCTTGTTTTTTGCGTTCTTCTTCTGCTTGCGCGGTCTCTTCTTTGAGAATCATCACACGGAACGCTTCGGCGGCGGGCAGTCCTTTTTCTTTGCCTTCATCGGCTGCCCATTCTTTCATCCGTTCCAACGGGTCCCAATCGCCCAACTGCGTAACGTGTTGTTTCAACGCGCGGCATTTGATTTCGAGCGTTTCGGAAATGTCCACCCACGCGTCATTTTTTTCCGAACCGTGCAAAAAGACGCGATGGACTTCGTGCGGTTCGTATCCTTCCGCCAACAATTCGGGAAAAATAAAACGCGTGCCGGCGGATGGAAACACCGCGTCGCACGCGGCATCCCCCGCCGCGCGATGGTCGGGATGATTCATATAACTGTTGCCGTAAAAACGCACGGTGGGGTCGCCGCACACCACCGCGTCGGGTTTGTATTTGCGAATCAAGCGCGTCAAATCGCGTCGCAAATCAATCGTCGGCTGTAACGTGCCGTCGCCGTAATGCAGGAAAATCGTTTCGCGCACGCCTAACAGCGCAGACGCGTTACGTTGTTCCACTTCGCGTAATTCGGCGAGACGCGTTTTCGTCATCGTCATTTCCGTGCGTTCGTTTGAACCGGCGTCGCCGCTGGTAATCACGACGGTGATAATTTCTGTCCCGCCGCGGGCCCATTTCGCCAAGGTGCCGCCGACGGTAAATTCTTGGTCGTCGGGATGCGCGTTGATGCACAACACGCACTTGGGCGGTTTCGGTTCGATGCTTGCTCCTGTTTTTGTCATCGCGCGTTCGGGAATCGCCGAATCCGCGAGTTGTGTGTTGCCGTTGTCCGTTGACATGTATGATTTATGAATTGTGAATTGTGATTTATGATTTGTAATTGGTGTTCAGGCAATCGAAAATCATAAATCCAAAATCAAAAATAATTTCAATATCCCACTGCACTGCCATCTTTTCGCCAATCACTGCCTGCCGCCAATGCTCCCGTTTCCGAATCAATCTCAATCACTTGGCCGCCGCCGAATTCGCCGCGCGGGGCATCCACCAAAGTATGCCCGCGTTGCGCGAGCGCCATGCGCGTATCATTGTCAAACGCGCCCTCGAGCGCGACATTTCCATTCGCAAACACGCGCACGCGCGGCGCATCGAGCGCGCGCTGCGGGTCCATTTTGAAATCGGTCATGTTCAACAGCACTTGAACGTGTCCTTGCGGCTGAATAAAACCGCCCACCATGCCATACGAGAGCCATGGGCGTTTGTTTTTGAACGCCACCGCGGGAATAATCGTGTGATAGGGACGCTTGTTGGGCGCGAGCGCGTTGGGCGAATTCGGGTCGAGGGAAAAATTCGCGCCGCGATTTTGCAAACAAATGCCTGTGCCCGGAACAACGATGCCCGAACCGAATTCTTCATACAAGCTGTTGATGAAGGAAACGCAGTTGCGCTCTTTATCAATGACACTCACATAAATCGTGTCACTGCCGTTTACAAAGCCCGCGCGCGGCGTTTTCATCGCGCGCTGGGGGTCAATCAACGCGCGCCGCGCCCGCGCATATTCTTTGCTCAATAATTTTTCTGCCGTCACGCGCATATGCGCGGGGTCTGCCACATGCGCGAACGCGTCGGCGAACGCGAGTTTCAATGCTTCGATGAGATGATGCGCGTATTCCGCGCTGTTGTGCTCCATCTCGATTAAATCAAATTCCTCCAAAATGTTTAGCGTACTCAACGCGACAATGCCCTGCCCGTTCGGCGGACATTCGTACAGCGTCACGTCTTTGTACGTGGTCGAAATCGGTTCCTCCCACTCGGACGTGTGATTTTCCAAATCTTTTTTCGTGATGAATCCGCCGTTCTTGTGCGAATACTTGCTAATTTCGTCCGCAATCCAGCCGCGATAAAACGCGTCGCGTCCGTCTTGCGCGAGGGCGCGAAACGATTTCCCCAAATCGGGCTGCTTGAGAATTTGTCCGACACGCGGCGGTTCACCGCGCTGTAAATAAATCCGCGCGGCTTCGGGATTCATGTCCAGTTTTGGCTGATGTCGCGCAAAGCTCCCCGCAATCAATTCCGTTACGGGAAAACCTTGTTCCGCATATTCAATCGCGGGCGCGAGAACTTGGTCGAACGACATGTTGCCAAAACGTTGCAGCAACTCCGCCCAACCATCTACGGCGCCGGGAACGGTGACCGGCAGCCAGCCAAACACGGGGATTTCCTCTTCTGCGCCGCGCATTTTCACTTCGCGAATGTTCAACGCGGCAGGCGCGCGTCCCGAACCATTGAGCGCATACAGTTTCTGTTCGCGCGCTATCCACACCAACGCAAACATATCGCCGCCGATGCCCGTACTCATCGGCTCGACCACATTCAACGTCGCCGCCGCCGCAATCGCCGCGTCAATCGCGTTGCCGCCGTCGAGCAGCATCCGCAAACCCGCGACGCTGGCGAGCGTTTGGCTCGTTGCCACAATTCCATTTTGTGCGCGCACGACAGAACGGCGCGAAGGAAAATCTATCAAGTGCAAAGTACCAAGCTAAAAGCTAAAAGTGAACGTATGATTTTTTTTACTTTTAGCTTTTAGCTTTCTCCTTTTAGCTTTTCCGCTTTGCAAGCTCTTCATTCAACCACATCATTACTTTTTTGTACAACTCTTTGTCTTTTTCCCACACGAGGTCGAAACTGATTTTGATTTCGCCGTCGCTGACCAAGTAGGCGAGCGCGCCCGCGTGCGTGAACCAATGCGTATCACTGCCTTTCAAATCGCCTTCGGGGTCAAACAGCAGAAACGGATGTTCATCACTCGCGACGATGAAATAACCGGGCAAATCAAAATTCGTGAGCATCGTCATCAGATGCAATGCTTCCGCGTCGTCGCTGGAAAAACGCGCACGGTCATGTGTCAACAACGCGTCGAGGTCGAGGTCAATGTAATCCATGAAACCGCCGCGCAATGTGACGCCCCACCGCCGTGTGTGTTCGATGACGCCGTACTCGCCGATATTGACGCTCCGCGTGACTTGGCCCAAACCGCGCGGCAGGTGCATGACCGCGTGCGCGGTGGTCAAATTCCCGTCGGGTTCGAGCGTCCAATAAAACGCGCGCCACTCTTCGACGGGAAAGCGATTCGGCAAATTTTCAACAATCGCATCTCTGCGCTGCGACGATTGACGAAATTGGTCTCCGGTAAAACGTTTCATCGTGAATCTTTTTTGGAATTCCAACGCAAACGTTCTGTTTTGTCTGTTGGCGTGTCCGGTTCTTGACTCCACACGCGCCAATCGTTCGTCGCGCGCGGTTTCACTTGATACTCTCCTTCAATCGTTTCGTTTTTTACATCAACTGCTTTGTGTTGGCGAACGCGTTCAATGCCGCGTTCCGCGCCGCGTCGCGCGAAATTAAAACCTGCGCGCGTGAGAAATTTCGTCGCGCGCCACGCGAGTTTTGCGATACCGCGTCGCGAAAAAATTTCGACTGGTGGCGTTTGCGCCGCGTTCGTCTGCGTCAACGGCGCGCGACATTTTACACAATTCGCTTGTTTGTACGAATTGCTCGTGCCGCATTCGGGACAGATACGTTCAAAACGCGCCATAAACTATTTCAGAGATGTTATCAGTTTATCGTATTCCGCATGAGGTCCAATCCAGAACCATACGATTTCCTCTTTGTCGCGAATGCCTACGACACGATAATCGAGATTGATGCGGGCTGAGTAGATCGGCAAATTGGTGTGAACGCGCTTGAAATGCAAACTTGGATGGTACGGGTCATCTAGAAATTGCTTGTACGCTACGCGCGCTTGGCGTTGTACCTGCTTTGGCAAACGTTCGTAATTTTTCCAAAAACGGTTTGAGGTGTGCGAGGTCATAGTGACTCAAGGTCAAGCGGTCGGGTCAATCCTTTTCGATGCTCCTCGAGTGCTTCATTTGCGAGAAATGCCAGTTCGTCCTGTGAGTTTGCAAAGAGTTCATCCCAACGCTGCTCGGATTCGAGTTCTTGCAACATCCAACGCGCAAAAGCATCTTGTTCTCGCTCTTGCAACTTGGACGCTTCACGAAAGGCGTGTTCTAAAAGTTGTGTCATAGTTCACCTCCGGTAAATTGTAACACAATTACCCCGCCGTAATGCCGCCATCCACCGGAATCGCCGTGCCCGTGATAAAGCTCGAATCGTCGCTCGCCAAAAACAACACGACACGCGCGATTTCTTCAGGCGACGCGATGCGATTCATCGGATGTTTCGATGCCCACACACGCGCTGCGGCTTCGACATCGCCGTACGCGCGCCACGCGCTGTGAATCATGTCCGTCTCGACGCTGCCGGGACAAATGCAATTGACGCGGATATTTTCGTGCGCGTGATCCAGCGCCATCGCGCGCGTGAGATTCACAATCGCGCCTTTGCTCGCCGCGTACGCCGCGAGGCCCTTGAAGCCGACCAGTCCGACGTACGACGATGTGTTGACGATTGTTCCGCCGCCCGCCGCGCGCAGATGCGGCAGTGCTGCGCGGCTCATCAGAAATACACTTTTCAGGTTGGTCTCGAGCGTCGTGTCCCATTCCTCTTCGGTTGTCGTTTCCACATTGCGATTGCGTAAAATGATTCCGGCGTTGTTGAAAAGAATGTCAAGCCGTCCGAACGCGCGCACAGTTTCGTTGACAATCTGTTCGCAATCGTGTTGGCGCGTCACATTGCCTTGCAAAAAAATCGCGTCACGCGTCGTTGTTTGACGCACTAATTCTTGCAGCGCAGCGAGTCCCACATTTTCATTGCGTCCCGAAATCGCCACGCGCGCGCCTTCCGCGACAAACAATTTCGCCGTCGCCAATCCAATCCCGCGATTGCCGCCCGTGATGAGCGCGACTTTGTTTGCAAGTTTCACTTTGCAGACGGACGACGGATGACAAAGGACGGAAGCGCGACCTTCGTCGTCCATCTTTCGTCATCCATCGCATCACAGTACCATTTTCTCCAACGCGCCCACATCCATTTTTTCAAAACGCGCCATGCCGAACGCGTTCTCGTCGCGTTTCATTTTGCCTGTCATCAAGTCCGCCAACATGCGCGCGCCTGCCGCGCTGCCCATGACGCCGTGACCGCTGTAACCGCAATGGACAAAAAATCCGCGAAGGTGTGGATGTTCGTCAAGGATAGGTTTTGCATCGGGCGTCATGTCGTACTGTCCCGCGCGCACATCCAAATCCCCTTTGCGTAAATGTTCCGCGACGTTTTCCCAAAACGGTGTGATGCGAATCACCGCGTCCAGCGCGAGCGCGGGAAATTCCCAATCGGGTTGGATGTTGTCGCTCGGTTCACCCTCCGGTTCGTCCGTATTCACTGCCAGAATTGCGCCGCGCGCTTCGGGACGCCAGTGCGCGCCCGTATCCGCATCAATCGTCATCGGCGCGTGAGGGGGAATCAACGCGTGTTCTTTGATGGCGGCATGTTGGCGGCGAAGCAAGGTAATGGGCAAGTTCCATTCATAACGCGCGGCAAATTTTTTTGCGTACGGACCCGCCGCGAGAATGACGAGCGGCGCGTAAAATTGTTCGCGGTTCGTTTGCGCGCCGCGCACATGCCCACCACTCAACATCAAATCGGTGACAAATGTTTCGTAAAAAATTTGCGCGCCGTCGCGTACTGCCGCGCGCGCGTACACATTCGTCAAATCATTCGGCGAAAGCCAGCCGTCTTGCGCGCGAAATGTTGCGCCGACGACATCGTCGCTGATGAACGGAAAATGTTTGCGCGTTTCGTCGCCGTCCCACAATTCAACGTCAGTGAGTCCATGTGCGTGTTGAAATTCGACGCGCGCTTTCATGCGCGCGGGAACCTGAGGATTCGTCGTGCAAAACAAATAGCCCTGCTGCACTATGCCAATATCGGCATCGTCCAATTTCGTGCGCTCGCGCACATTTTCAAAAAAGGAAATGCTCTCGCGCATCATCGCGATATTTTCCGCTTCCGCGAATTGCGCGCGAAACGCGGCGAGCGACGCGGACGTGGTGAGCAAGCCCAGCGCTTTGCGTTTTTCCAAAAGCGTTACGCGCAAACCCGCTTGCGCGCAAAAAAACGCGCTCGCCGCGCCGACGATGCCGCCGCCGATGATGATGACATCACTTGTTGGCATGGTTATTTTTTCTTGCTATCGTAAGACTCCCGCTTTTCCAAGAGCTGCAATTGCATTGGCAAGTCATTTTGTATCGCAAACTCGTTTGCTTCGGAAAGCGTTTGCTCAATAATCTGGTCAATCTCACCCTGAAAAATCTTGGGATTGTCATGTTTGTAAAACTGGCTTACACAGTGTTGGATCGCGGAGCGCCTTTCCTTTGAGAGTGCAAGCGGATTGACAACCGGAAGGTTATCTAACTCGCGTGGCTCCACCTTGAGCGTATTTCCACCGTAGGTGCGGCTAATAGAATGAAGTTGGGACAGAGAATAATTGCTGTTCAACAATGCCCATAATAGCTCAATCGCATTTGCGCGAACGAGCGCAGAGTTAGGATACAAGAGGGAAAACATATTGATTGGACGGACACCTGCTCGGTTAAGGATAAAACGTGGATTCCCGCGCGTGAGAATCGTGAACAAGATACTTGGAATTTCACGTTTTTCCATTTCATACCAGAAGCGGCGCGTTTGGACCAGACTACGCTTTTGGTAACCAAGACGTTCCCCCGCGGCGAGATACGCAGCAAGTGACGGATTGTCTGCGCGATTCTCACCGTTCAAATACAAAAGCCAGACGCGTTTCCCCGCTGTGGCGAGTGCGCGCCAACGTGCCTCGTCAAGATACAAATCTTGAATCTCACGATTGCGATGAATGGTTCGAACAACATATTCGCGTAACCGAAATTCGGCGACCTGATTCTCGGTCAGGGTAAAAAAATCATTTGCGCCAGTCGCAATGCCGCGCACAACGCGCGCCAATTGTTTCAAGGGGACGACTAACCCATTTTGAGGCAAGAATGGTTTCGCTTGCTTTGTTGCAAATGAAAACCATTTAGGCGCGTCCACCAAATTGTCTTGCGATTCCGTCGTTACGTGGCCAATCGGAACTGTTCCTTGAACGGAAGAATAAAGTGTTTCGAGCGCGGTCGTGGCATCCGGAATCACATCGAGCATCAGATGGCGAAAGGTATTGTGTTGTTCGTAACCCTTTTGAAAGAAAAGAATAGTTGCCCCAACATCCACTTTGTGAAAGGCATTCAGTTGCGGCGAAAAATGTATCATGGCGGTCAGCTGCGTATGGCTGCAAAGAATCTGTTTCGCTACCTTGCCGTATCGCGCATCCAGAACTTGCATCGGCACAATCACTGCCGCGCGTGCGCCGATTGGCAAATCAGAAATAATTTTGAGCAAAAAATAGAATGCAAGGGTGCCTTGACGCGGTATCTTGAGATGATAAGCATACATTAATTGATTCTGAAGTTTATCTTTGACATTTGGCAAGATATCATGGTGCCGTGTGTATGGCGGATTGCAAATTACCGCATCACTCGTCGCTAAAGAATCGTTGTCGATAAAGTCAGCGGCGATCAATTGCGGTGCCGTGGAGAGATCTCGTGTGTGAAGATAATGCGTGGCAAGAGCTACATTCAAAAGCAGGGGGCTAATATCAATGCCACAGCGCGCAGTTTGTTTGAAAACGTCTTGTTGTGCCAAAAGAAAATTACCTGTGCCACATCCAATATCCGTGAGACGCTTGGGGGTTGTCTCTAACAGCCAGGACACCATGAGCTTGGCAATGTTGTCGTCAGTCCAAAAATGGCCTAGCGCTCGTCGCTTTGCTTGGGGAATCAACAGGTTGTAAAGTTCCCCCCAAAAAACCAATCGTTTCCCATTTTCGTTCAAGCCATCGCGAACGGAAGTGAGCAAAGTTTTTGGAAGCTCGACCTGCAAACAATCCAGCGGGGTTGGAAAGACCCGCGCCCTTATTTCTGGAACGAGCGCTTGGATCATTCGATTGAGCGCGGCTTGACGGACAATCAGAACGCGATCTTCCTGTGTGTCGAGGTTCCAGCCGTGCAAGCTTGCCCAACTCGACAGCTCGGCATTGTTCGCCGTTGCCGACGAGAGCAAGTGTTCTAAAGATGTATCAAGTTCACGCACAAATGATTTGTCAATCAACGCGTCCACTCCTCAAAGACTTGTGGGGCTAACGTAATTGTCCCACCTTCAAATGTCACATAGGGTTCATTAAAAATTAAATTCCCGAACATGCTATACTGAGCGAAAACTTTCCGCGAGGTTGAACATGTCCCCATCC